>JAFTPE010000036.1 GCA_017463425.1 Clostridia bacterium
CGCTCTTCTATGGTAAAATGATGGTAGCAGTTCATATATTTCTCCTTGTTATTTTTTGTTGTGGTAAACTTATTATAACATAGATTTATATGAACTGTCATTTTTTATAAGGTGTTGCACTTGATAGTATAATTCACCAAGTAATAAAAAGCGTTGTTTTCTATAAAAGAAAACAACGCTTTTTATTGTAAATACTTAATTCTTATTCATTTTGAATAACGCCATCAATAAAACTCCGAAATTGCCACCGATTAAAAAACCAACAGTCGCGCCCAACCAAAACATAACGAATCCTCCTTTTTTATGGATTGCTTTTTTATAACCTTATTTAAATATTGCCGAAAAAACTTTACGTTATACATAGTATGAAATCGGCACTTTTTTTTGCGTTTACGGATATAATGGAGAGGGGAGGCGATTATGAAGATTTGTTTTGTGCCGCGCGGGACCTTGAAAGAGTTTAAGGAAAGGAACGGAGAAGAACGGGCGGATTTGTTTTTGTTTGGGTTTGGAGGTATGGGCGAGGTCGATTACGAAAAAGAATTAAAAGGCGAAACGGCGTTTTTTGAAGACGCGGCGTTACTGTCGAAAACGAATAAGAGCGTAGTCGTGTGCGGCTGTATTACCAATACGCGCGGATACAAACGAAAATCTGCATTCGTTGCCGAAAACGGGCGAATAGTCGGTGTGTCGGATATTTCGCACGTTGTAGATAGGGAAATGAGCTGTGGCGTTGCGCTTCGCGTGTATGAAACGAAAATAGGGAAAATGGGCGTGGCGGTTGCCGAGGATTTGAATTTTCCTGAAACGTTGCGGTGTTTGACTGCCTGCGGCAGTGATTTTATCGTTTGTCCATTTGGGAAACCGATTGACGAATTACAGTCGGTGCTTTTACGCGCGCATGCGTATTGTTACGGGTCGCCCATTCTTTTTTGTGGGGACGGATATTGTATGCTGGCGGATTCGTCGGGGAAAATTGTGTTTGCGTCTCCTCAAAGTCCTGCTTTGACGACGTTTGAAAATATTAAGGAATATCATTTGATTGAAACGCGCCGTCGAGGTTTTTATTTGCGTGGGAAATAAAAAGAGTTTAATTGCATAGAAAAAAACGAAGTCGTTTTGAGAAAAAGTGGAAATTTTTCTTGATAAACACAGAATTTCACTCGATTTTCATTGTAATAAAACGAAAAATTTGCTATAATAAAGGTGATTGATAATACGCCAAAGCAGTTTTTTGCCCAACAGCGAAAATAGGCTTTGACAAAACGGAGAAAGAAAGGATTTTATGGAAGCGGTAAAGTTTGAAAACGTGCGGTTTGCCTATAAGGACGGGGGAGAAGAAAGTGATGTTTTTTCTTCTGAAACGGCGTTTGCTTTAAGCGGCGTCAATTTTTCCGTTGAAGAAGGCGAATTTGTTGCGGTGCTTGGTCATAACGGCAGCGGAAAATCCACTTTGGCGAGATTGACGAACGGATTGTTGACGCCCTCTGAGGGGAAAATTACCGTTATGGGGTTGAACGCTTGCGAAGAAGAGAATTTGTTTGAAATTAGAAAACAAGTTGGTATTGTTTTTCAGAACCCTGACAATCAAATGGTGGCGTCTATCGTTGAGGACGATATTGCGTTTGGACCTGAAAATATCGGGATTCCACGTGAGGAAATTGGGGAGAGGATTGCCTTTGCTTTAAATGCGGTGGGGATGAGCGAGTTTCGTTTTTCAACGCCGTCGCGTTTGTCGGGCGGACAAAAACAGCGGATTGCAATCGCAGGGGTTTTGGCATTGAAACCGCGTATAATGATTTTGGACGAATCTACCGCTATGCTCGACCCCAAAGGGCGTAAAGAAGTGATGGACGTGGTTGTGAAACTCAATCGCGAAGAAAAGATAACCGTTATTTTAATCACGCATTTTCCCGAAGAGGCAATGCTTGCCAATCGCGCAATTGTGATGAGCCGTGGAAGTATTGTAATGCAAGGCACGCCTCAAGAGGTGCTTTTTCGCGCGGAAGAATTGGAAAAATATTCGTTGACTTTGCCAAAATCTGTGAAAATTTGCAGAGAGTTGACAAAAAACGGTTTGCCTGTGGAGGACGGATTAACGGCAGATGCGGCGGCGGAAAATATTTTGCGCGCCATTCAAAAAATGGATACTGAAACCGTTGAAAATGTAAAAACGACGTGGGCAGGTACGCGTTTAATGGAAGATTGCGAGAGAAATACTGTCAAACAAGACGAAGAACAGGGACGGATATATTGTGAAAATTTAACGCACGTATACAACCCGTCTTCGCCTTTTGCTACGTATGCGTTAAACGGGGTGGATTTGGAAATTCGTTCGGGTGATTTTTTTGGAATTATCGGGCATACGGGCAGTGGTAAGTCCACGTTTGTACAGCATTTAAACGCATTGTTAAAAGTGCCGTGCGCAGAGAAGAAATATAAAGAAAAAAAATTAAAAAAAGGCGAACTGCCAAATAAAAAGCCTGTTTTGCGTGTAAACGGTTATGATCTTACTGACAAAACTACCGATTTTAAAGAATTGAGAAGTAAGGTCGGAATGGTGTTTCAATATCCCGAATATCAGTTGTTTGCAGAAACGGTGTTTGAGGACGTAGCGTTCGGATTGAAAAATTTTGGAAATGCATTTTCGGAGGAAGAAACCCGTTTTGCTGTAAAAGAGGCTCTTAAAACGGTGGGATTGGATTACGATTCTATCGCAAGGAAATCCCCGTTTGAATTGTCGGGCGGACAAAAACGTCGTGTTGCGATTGCTGGGGTAATCGTAACCAAACCCGAAATTTTGGTATTGGACGAGCCTGCCGCAGGGCTTGACCCCTTAGGCAAAGAAGAGATTATGCGGCTGTTGCATAACATTCATAAAGATTGGTGTAAAACGGTGGTGGTCGTGTCGCACGATATGGACGAGATTGCTGAAAATTGCACGCGCGCGGCGGTTTTTTCGGAAGGGAAAATTCTTGCGGTGGATACGCCTCGTAAATTGTTTGAACAATCTCAACGGCTTTTTAACGTGGGATTGGACGTGCCGTTGACGGCAAAAATTGTAGAACGGTTGAAAGAACAAGGCGTTGCTATCGAATGTGATTATACGACAGCCGATTTCGTTGAAAAAACGTTGTGTTATGCCAAAACGATAGGGGCAGGTACGCGTTCAACGAAAAAAGGAGGGGCGAAAAATGCGTGAAGTTTCTTTCGGTCAATATTATCCCTCCTCCTCGTTTGTGCATAAATGCGACCCGAGGGCGAAAATTTTATTTTTAATCGTGTATATCGTTGCCATTTTTCTCGCTCAAAATTTTTACGCGCTTGGCGCGTGCGCGGCGGTGTTCGCCGTAATCACTATTTTTTCGGGTGTGCCTTTTAAGAGTTTATTGCGTTCGGTAAAAGCAATTTTATTCCTTTTGTTGTTTACCGCCGTATTGAATTTATTTTTCTATCAAGGCGGTACGACGTTGGTGCAATGGGGCTTTATCCGTATTGCAAAAGAGGCGATATACGCCACGATATTTTTGGCTGTTCGTCTGTCTTTATTGGTGTTAGGTTCGTCCATTTTAACGTTGACGACTACGCCCGTATCTTTGACGGACGGTATTGAGAGTTTGTTATCTCCTTTGAAATGGATACGTTTCCCCGTACACGAATTGGCGTTGATAATGTCGATTGCTCTGCGGTTTATTCCCATTTTAACGGACGAAACGTCGCGGATTATGAACGCGCAAAAAGCGCGTGGCGCTGATTTTGAAACGGGAAGTTTGTTGCAGAGGGTAAAGGCGATTGTACCTATTTTGATTCCGCTGCTTATCAGCGCGTTCCGTCGCGCGGACGAGCTGGGCGACGCGATGGACGCAAGGTGCTATTCGGGCAGTAAAGTGCGGACAAAGTATAAAAAATTGACGTTTACTTGGCGCGACGTGTTGCTGTTTATCGTGTGTATTGGGCTTCTTACGGGTGTAATTTTGCTGAAAATTTATACCGTAGCTTTGATTTGATAAAACGATTGACGAATGTTTTGAGGTAAAAATGCGATACGTATTGAAAATAGCATACGACGGCACGGAGTACGCAGGTTGGCAATGCCAAAAAAACGCGCGTTCGGTGCAAGAAACATTGGAAAACGCAATAAAAACGGCGTTAAAAAAATCCATTCGCGTAACGGCAAGCGGTAGGACGGATGCAGGCGTACACGCCGCAGGTCAAATATGCCATTTTGATGCGGAGGGGCTTAGCGTGCCGCCTGAAAAAATGCCTGACTGTTTAAATTGTCATTTGCCTACGGACGTGCGCGTTTTAGAGGGTTGGGCTGCAGAAGATGGATTTGATGCAAACCGTAGCGCAAAACGAAAAACATACTGCTATTCGCTGTACGTATCCAATCGCGATATGCCTTTAAAAGAACGTTATGCGGTTCGGGTAGAAAACGCGCCGCCCTTGCATGTATTGCAAAAAACGGCGAAACTATTTGAAGGCGAACACGATTTTAAGGCTTTTTGCGCCTCGGGTTCGTCGGTGAAAACGACTGTGCGGACGGTGTACGAAGTCCGCGTAGAAGAAACGTATTCGCTCGGTTGCAGAGATTTGAAAATTTTTGTTACGGGCAACGGTTTTTTGTACAATATGGTGCGCACTATGACGGGGGAGTTGTTAGATTTGGCAGTCAATAAAAGGACGAAAGACAGCTTATTTTTCGCCTATGAAACGGGTAAGAGAGAATTGCTTGGAAAAACTATGCCAGCAAAAGGGCTTATGTTAATGCAAGTGGATTATTCCGAAAACAAAGAATAAAAACAAATAGAGGATATTTATGGAAATATACGGTTTTTATAATTTCATATCAGTAGCGTTTTTAGTGTTTACGCAATTGGGAAACGTGGAATCTCGCATAGCGGGGATTATCGTCGGTGGCGTTATATGGTTGGCGTTGTTCGTTTTGCAGGGCATCGGGCTTTATAAAATGGCGAAAAATCGTGGCTTGAAACGCAAATGGTTGGCATTCGTGCCGTTTGCGAACATTTATTATATTGGGGAACTTGCAGGCGAAATCGATTTGTTTGGGCATAAAATCAAACGGCTTGGTTTATATGCTATGATTTCTCAAATTCTTGCGACGGTTGCATGCGCGTCTGCGTTGATTGCCGAATTGTATTTGTTTATAAATTGTGGCAATCCTATAGGAGAAACGCCTATGGGGACTCCTTATTGGACGGAACTTAGCGGTACGGCGTTGTCTATGTCGCGTTTTTACGATTTGAGCTTTTATATTATTCCCTTGGCTCAACAAATTTTCTCTATTTTAATGTTGGTGTTGCTGATGGGGTTGTATAAAAAATATTATCCAAAGAATTATATTTTTTTGGGGTTGTTGATGTTGTTCCCCGTTACCCGTTTTGTTTCGAGATATATCGTGATTTTTATTCTGCGCAACCGCGAGGCAATCGATTACGCTGCGTATATGCGCGCAAAACGCGAGGCGTATATGCGTCAACAACAAAGATATCAAAATACCTATGGAAATCCCTACAACCACGGTCCGTACAATCCTTACGGATATCCGTATCAAAATCCGTATAACCAACCTCAAAATAAACCCGAAGAACCTTTTTCTGAGTTTTCTAAGGATAAAAAACCCGACGAGTCTAAAAGTGAAGAACCTGTTTCCACGGGGGAAAACGACGGCGACTCGGACGATTTTTTCAATTAAAAAGAGGCGTTTTTGAAAAACTGTATATAAAATTAAGACGGAGATAAGAAAAAGTTATATTTTCCGTCTTTTTTTATAAAAAATTGCTTTGAAACAGTTTACAGTTGACTTCCTCTATGATATAATAATATGGAAAACGAAAGCGGATATAAATTTTTGTTATAGGAAAATTGTCTGCGGGAGGGTAAAAGTATGATGGAAGAAAATATAGCGGCAATAGCGACGCCTCCCGGGAAAGGCGGGGTTGCCATTATCCGTATCAGCGGTAAAAATCCCTTGGAAATCGCCGAAAAAATGTTTACGCCGTCGGGGAAAACGGCGGTAAAACAATTCGAGCCCTATCGAATGTATCCCGGCACGATAGACGGCGGCGCATTTTCCGATTATGGGTTGTGTGTGTATTTCAAAGCGCCTGCCAGCTATACAGGGGAAGATATCGTCGAATTTCAATGCCACGGCGGGGAAAACGTTGCGCGTGGGATTTTGAAACAGACGTTTCGTTTGGGCGCGAAATCGGCAGGAAAAGGCGAATTTACGAAACGCGCGTTTTTAAACGGGAAATTATCTCTCGCCTCTGCGGAAGGCGTGGCGGATATGATAAACGGGGAATCGGAGGCAGAAGTAAAGGCAGGGTATTTGCTGTATAGTGAAAAATTGACTGCTACCGTTCGCGATTTGCAATCCGAATTGAAAACGTTGCTTGCAGGAATTGACGTATCGGTGGATTATCCTGAGGAAGATATCGAAGAACAGCACGTGAAAGAATTGTCTTTGGCGTTAAAGGGCTTGAGCAACCGTATAACCGTTTTAACGGCAAGCTACGGCGTTGGGAAGAAAATAAAATCGGGGGTTACCGTCGCGATTTGCGGTAAACCAAATACGGGGAAAAGCTCGCTTTTAAATCGTTTGCTTGGTTACGATAAAGCCATTGTGTCCAACGTTGCAGGTACGACGAGGGACGCTGTGGAGGGTACGATAGAAATTGACGGGCGGAAATTCAATCTTTACGACACCGCAGGGGTGCGTGAAAGCGGAGATAAAATCGAATCCATCGGGATAGAGCGCGCGCAGTCGATTATCCATTCGGCAGACGTGGCGGTGTTTGTAACCGACGCGTCGGAAAAAATCGACGAAGAAGACGGCAGAGTGTTGGATATGGTGCAGGGAAAACCCTTGATCAAAGTCGTCAATAAAATTGATTTAACCTACGACGAAACGGAAACGGACGCAGACGTATGCACTTCCGCCGTAACGGGTGAGGGGATTTTAAAATTAAAAGAATTGCTGTATGAAAAGAGCTTTGGCGCAAGGGGGGAAGACGCGGCGTTTTTGATAGAAGAACGGCATTACGATGCGCTCCGTCGTGCAAACGAGCATTTGCAAACGGCAATTATGGCTTGTGAAACGCAGCCGTTGGATTTGATAGGTATTGACGTGAAAGAGGCTTGGGACGCGTTGGGGGAAATCACGGGCGAAACGGCTACAGAGGCGATTATCGAAGAAATTTTTGCTAAATTTTGCGTGGGGAAATAAGAAAGTACGATAGAAAAGGATAAGGGAAGGTATGCGTTTATGGTAAATTTAGAACTATACAGGGTGTTTTATACGGTTGCAAAATGCGGGTCGCTAACCAAAGCCGCGGAAGAATTATATATTTCACAGCCTGCGGTTTCGCAATCGATTAAACAATTAGAAAATCAGCTTGGCACGACGTTGTTTAACCGTACGCACCGCGGAATGGAACTCTCCGCGCAGGGCGGCAGAGTGATTTTTGCTGAGGTAGAACGGGCTTTGGGTCTTTTAAACGACGCGGAAAGTCGGTTGGCGCAAATGAAAACTTCGGCGACGGGTACGCTCCGAATTGGCGCGAGCGACACTATTTTTGAATATTTCCTCGCCGACAAAATCGTAGAATATCACGAACGTTTTCCTGCTGTGAAAATTGATTTGTTGGCAGGGTTTTCGCCCGATACGATCGAACAATTAAAATCCAACCGTTGCGACGTGGCGTTTGTCAATTTGCCTATTAACGTTGACCCAGAACTTCGATTATACGGAAATTGTATGCGCTTAAACGATATTTTTATAGTCGGGGAAAAATATAAGGAATTATCGGAAAAAGAGGTTTCCTTATCCGAAATTTCAAAATATCCGTTGATTATGATGGATCCCAACACGGTGGCGAGACGTTCCCTTGACAATTTTTTAAATTCGATGGGCGTAAAGTTTCAGCCCTCAATTGAGGTGGGCAGTTGGGATTTGATGAAACGTTTGGTACTGCGCGGTATGGGAATCGGCGTCATTCCACGAGAATACGTACTTTCGCGTATGCAGGCGGGCGATATTTTCGAGGTGAAAACCGACCCTGCTTTGCCCGTTCGTTCGGTGGGAATGTTGCTCCCGAAAAATGCGTCGATTTCGTACGCATTGCACAGTTTTATCGAATATTTTCGTAAAGACCGTTGAACATAAATTAAATTGAAAATTAAAGTAATTAAGGAATATATATGGCAAAAGCGAATTCTAAATTAAGAAATTTTTGTATTATCGCGCACATTGACCACGGCAAAAGTACGCTCGCGGATCGTTTGATTGAACGCACGGGACAGGTATCCAAACGGGATATGGAAGAACAACTGTTGGATAGTATGGATATAGAGAAGGAACGTGGCATTACCATTAAATTAACGCCCGTTCGAATGTATTATACTGCAAAAGACGGACAGGAATACGAATTCAACCTAATAGACACCCCGGGACACGTCGACTTTACGTACGAGGTCAGCCGTTCGTTGGCAGCATGCGAGGGCGCGATTTTGGTTGTGGACGCAACGCAAGGGGTGGAGGCGCAAACGCTCGCAAACGTATATCTTGCGATTGAAAACAATCTGGAAATTCTGCCTGTTATCAACAAAATTGATTTGCCGAGCGCACGCGTAGACGAAGTGAAAAAGGAAATCGAGGACGTGATTGGGTTGGACGCGTCTGACGTGCCTTGCGTTTCCGCAAAAGAGGGTACGAATATCGAAGATTTGTTGGAGGCGATTACGCAGTATTTCCCCTCGCCTGAAGGGGACACGGACGAGCCGTTAAAAGCCTTGATTTTTGACAGTTATTACGACAATTATAAAGGCGTTATTTTGTTTGTCCGTATTATGGACGGGACGGTGAAAGTGGGAGATAAAATCAAGACGTTTTTATCGTCTACCGTGTACGACGTAACCGAAGTGGGCGCGTTTGCGCCAGGACTTTTTCCCAAGGATTGTTTAAAGGCAGGCGAGGTTGGATATATCGCCGCGTCGATTAAATCCATTCAGGACGTGGCGGTTGGTGATACGGTAACGTCGGCAACGAACCCAGCAAAAGAACCTCTGCCTGGTTATAAAAAAGTGCAGCCCGTCGTATTTTGCGGTATTTATCCGTTGGACGGAAGCAAGTTTAACGATTTGAAAGAGGCGATTTTAAAATTACAGTTAAACGACGCGTCGTTGATTTTCGAGCCTGACAATTCCGTTGCGCTCGGCTTTGGGTTTAGATGCGGATTTTTAGGGCTTTTGCATATGGAAATTATACAAGAGCGTATTGAAAGAGAATTCAACCTTGACATCATCACCACCGCGCCGTCGGTTAGTTATTTGGTGCATAAGACGAACGGGGAAGAATTTTTCGTGGACAATCCCTCTCATTTGCCCGACCCGTCGGATATTGAATATATGGAAGAACCCATTGTGAAAGCGGAGGTGTTTACACCGCCCGATTATATGGGGTCGGTGATGGATTTGTGCAAAGAAAAGCGAGGCGTGTTTAAAAACATGACTTATGTGGACGAACGGCGCGTTAAATTGGAATATACGTTGCCGTTGAATGAAATCGTTTACGATTTCTTTGACGGGTTAAAATCCAGAACGCGCGGTTATGCGAGTTTTGATTATGAATTGGCTGGATATCAAAAATCCAAGTTGGTGAAATTGGATATCTTGCTCAACGGTGAAATTTGCGACGCTTTGTCGATTATCGTATTCGAGGACAGGGCGTACGAACGCGGCAGAACGCTGTGTGAAAATTTGAAAGACGCAATTCCCCGTCAGTTGTTTGAAATTCCCGTACAGGCGGCGGTAGGCGGAAAAATTATTGCTCGTGAAACGGTGAAAGCGGTACGGAAAGACGTTCTTGCAAAATGTTACGGCGGCGACATTACGCGTAAAAGAAAATTGCTTGAAAAACAAAAAGAGGGCAAAAAACGTATGCGTAAAGTGGGTAGCGTAGACGTGCCGTCCGAAGTATTTATGGAAATTTTAAAAACGAATAAGGATTAAAATTATGGCTGGTATTTATATTCACGTTCCATTTTGTCGACATAAATGTTCGTATTGCGATTTCGTGTCGTTTTCCGATAAGATAGACTATGCGGAAGCGTATATGGCGTGTTTGTATAAAGAATTGAAAATGCGCGGCGACGAATTGAAAAATTACGAATTTGACACCGTGTATTTTGGCGGTGGCACGCCCTCGTATATCCCTCCCAAACTCATTTTGGGCGCAATGAACCAAGTTCGGAAATGTTTCCGTATCAAAAAAGACGCGGAAATCACGCTGGAACTAAACCCTGGCACGATAGGAGAAAGTAAGGTACAAACGTATTTGCAGGCAGGTATCAATCGTTTTTCCATCGGTTTGCAGACGGCGATAGACGAACAGCTTTCCGATTTGGGGCGAATTCATAACGCGCGCGATTACGTGTATGCAACGAAACTGTTAAAAGGTCAAAATTTCAGTACCGACGTTATGTTGGGCTTAAAAAATCAGACGAAAGAGGATATTAGAAAGACCATCGAATTGGCTGTGGCGTGTGGTTCTAAACATATCTCTATGTACGCCCTTACGGTAGAGGACGGAACGCCTATCTACACCGATTATCTCAACGGTGAATTGCCTGATTCGGACGAGGTTGCCGATATGTACGAGTTCGGTTGGAAATTGTTGGAAGAAAAGGGCTTTAAACGTTATGAAATTTCTAATTTTGCAATAGAGGGATATGAAAGCAAACACAATTTAAATTATTGGAAACGAGGCGAATATATCGGCGTGGGCGTTTCTGCAAGCTCGTTTATGCAAGGAAAACGTTTTACGAACACCTTTGATTTGGACGAATATATGAAATGCGTAATTTCGGGCTTTTACCCTGCGGTTACCAGCGAAGAAGTCAAGGAACAAGAGGCAAAATTTGAATTTGTAATGTTGGCTTTGCGTACTTCGCAAGGGCTGTCTTTGAATGAATATAAAGAGAAGTTTGGGGTTGCGTTGGGAGAAGATTTTCCCAATTCCTTAAAAAAATCGGTGCAATACCTGTCGTTGGACGGGGATAGATTAAAGATTAAAGACGAATATTTGTACGTTCAAAATTCTATTTTAATGCCGTTTATAGAGGAGATTGAACAATGAGGATTTTAATCGTTCGGCACGGCGATCCCGATTATGCAAACGATACGCTGACGGAAAAAGGCAGGAAAGAAGCGATATTGCTTGCGGAAAAATTGAAAAAGGAAAAAATCGATTATCTGTATACTTCGCCTCTTGGCAGAGCAAAAGATACGTGTATGTATGTTGCGCGGGCTTTGCGCAAAGTGAGTGAAGTGGAAGAAAAAGAGTTTTTAAAAGAATTTAATTGTCATCATCAACCGCCTGATTGGCAAAGCGTCGGCGCAAGAGAACGCCCCGTTATTTGGGATATGTTGCCTAAGTATTGGACGGAAAAACCGCAAATGTACGATAGAGCGGAATGGCAACGACACGATTTGTTTGAACAGGCAGGCGTAGGCGAGGCTTATCAATACGTAGGCAAACAGTTGGACGAATTGTTGGAAAAACACGGCTACGTCCGCGAGGGCGGTTTGTTTCGTGTGAAAAAACCGAATACGGATACGATAGCATTTTTTTGCCATTTTGGGATAGAAATGGTTTTGTTGTCGCATTTGTTTCAAGTGTCGCCGATTCCTTTGTTGCATAATTTCGTAGCGTTGCCAACTTCGGTTACAACGTTATATACGGAGGAGAGAAAAGAGGGGATCGCGTCATTCCGTTGTTGCGGATTTGGTGATTGCGGACATTTGTACGCAGGTGGCGAACAGCCGTCGTTTTCGGCACGGTTTTGCGAAGTGTTTGATTCGCCCGATAGACACGATTAAACTAAAAATGACGTGGGCAGGTACGCGTTGAATAAAGGATAGATATGAAAGGAAATATTATATTGATTGGTATGCCTGGGTCGGGAAAAACGACGATAGGCACAGAACTTTCCGAAAAATTAGGCTATGGATATATTGACAGCGACAGCGTAATCGTGGCGAGCGAGGGAAAACGGCTGAATCAAATTATCGCGGACGTTGGACGAGAAACGTTTTTGGATATCGAGGCGAAAGTCAATTCGGAAATCTGCGCGGACAGATGCGTTATTGCGACGGGTGGCAGCGTTATTTATAGAGAATACGCGGTGAAAAAATTGAAAGAAACGGGGAAAATCGTATATTTGAAATTGCCGTACGAAGTGATTGAAAAACGTTTGGGCGATTTAACGGCGCGCGGCGTGGCATTGAAAGACGGATATACGTTGAAAGATTTGTATGAAGAACGTACGCCGCTGTATACGAAATATGCGGACGTAATTGCAGAATTGAACGGTCAATCGATTGCAGAATCGGTAGAAATCGTGATGGAGGCGTTGAAACAATGACAAAGACGGCAAAAAATGCAAAAATCGCCGTTTACGGCGCGGGCGCGATGGGTACGGTTTTGGGCGCGTTGCTGACCAAAGGCGGTTTGAGCGTGGATTTAATCACACGCAACCAAGACCACGTTGACGGATTGAAAAAAGAAGGCGCAACGATTGTTTGCGAGGCGGAAAACCGTGAATTTACCGTGAAAGTATCGGCGTTGTTGCCTAATGAAATGGATAAAAAATACGACGTGATATTTTTGATGACAAAGCAGAGAAACAATACCGAAATTTTAACGGATTTGTTGCCGTATTTGGAAGACGACGGGTTGGTTTGTACAACGCAAAACGGTTTGCCCGAACAAAGCGTTGCGAAAATCGTCGGCAACAATCGCGCGTACGGCGCGGCAACGACTTATGGCGCAACGTTTTTAGGTCAGGGCAGGGTAGCGTTGACCTCGAAAATTGAGGCAATGAGTATGGAAGTCGGTGGCTTTGAAAATGATGAAAAAAAGATAGAGTTGTTGATGGAAATTTTATCCTGCGCAGGGCTTGCGGTAGGCAATGAAAATTTTGCGAAAAAATCAACCAACCTTGCAGGGGCAAGGTGGTCGAAACTTGCCATCAATTCGGCGTTTTCGGGGCTTTCTGTTGTAACGGGTTGCACGTTTGGCGAAGTGGCGAAACGTAAGAAATCAAGAAAGATCGCGCTGGGGATTTTACGCGAATGTATGGACGTTGCCAATGCGGCAGGCGTTACGCTGGCAAAAATGCAAGGACACGATATGCAAAAAATGTTAGGCGGAAAAACGCCTTTAAAACGTTTCGTCGCGTACCTGGTGCTGCCATTTGCGATGCGAAAGCATAAAAAATTGGTTTCGGGTATGTTAAAAGACGTCGAGAAAGGAAAAAAATGCGAAATCGATTATATCGACGGCGCGGTTTGTAAAACGGGCGACGAATTTGGTGTGGAAACGCCCCTTTGCGATAAAGTGGTGGAGATCGTACACGGCATAGAAAACGGCTTGTATGAAATTTCCTATAAAAACGTAGATTTTTTTGAAATATAAATATTGAACTGTAAACAGGCAAGAAAAAAATAGAAAGAAGGTATATTATTATGGATTTGAACAAATTGGCAGACGCGCTTATTCCCGACGAGAACGTAAAACCTCTCGATTATTATGAAACGCTTTTCCCCGAACGAGATTTGCCGAAAGGCGCGCAAGTAACTCGTTTAGCGCCCAGCCCCACGGGCTTTATGCATCTTGGCAATTTATACGTAGCTTTGGCGAATGAACGAATCGCGCATCAAAGCGGCGGCGTTTTCTATCTCCGTATTGAAGACACCGACGAAAAACGCAAAGTTGAGGGCGCGGTAGAGGTCATTCATTCGTCTTTGAAATACTTTGACGTTATTTTCGACGAGGGCGCGGATTTGTGCGGAAATTACGGGCCGTATTATCAACGCCAACGCGCGGAAATCTATCACGCGTACGCGAAAGAACTGATTAAAAAAGGTTTGGCGTATCCTTGTTTTTGTACGGAAGAAGATTTGGAAAAAACCCGTGAATATCAAACGGAAAACAAGCTCTTGCCAGGGTATTACGGCGAGTTTGCTAAATGTCGCAATCTTTCCGAAGAAGAGATTTACGCAAACCTTGCGGCGGGCAAACCTTACGTAATCCGTTTGAAATCGCAAGGCGACGTGGAAGTGAAACACACGTTCCACGACGAAGTGAAAGGGGATATCACGGTTACGGAAAACAATCAAGACGTGGTTATTTTGAAATCGGACGGGATTCCCACTTATCATTTTGCGCATGCGATTGACGACCATTTTATGCGTACAACTTTGGTTATCCGCGGAGAAGAATGGCTCTCGTCCTTGCCTATTCATATCGAACTTTTCAAAACGCTTGGTTTCCATTTGCCCAAATACGGTCATAATTGTTCCATTCAAAAGGTGGATGGCGAAACGAGAAGAAAACTTTCCAAGAGAAAAGACCCCGAGGCGTCGCTCACGTTCTACCGCGAACAGGGTTATCACCCGACAGCGGTAAAAACGTATATGATGACGTTGCTCAATTCCAATTTTGAAGAATGGATGTTGAAATTCCCCGACAAACCTTTGGACGAATTTAAATATTCTATTGGTAAAATGGGCAAGAGCGGCGCGTTGTTCGATATCTTAAAACTCAACGACATTTCTAAAACGATTATGGCGACCCTCTCCGAAACAGAAATGTACGATTTTCTCAAATCGTGGGCTGACGATTTCGGAAACGAGGCTCAAAAATCGTATTTTGCAGATAAGGATTATATGTTGAGAGTGTTGACCCTCTGTATGGGAATCGGCGGTAAAAAACGCAGAAAGGATTTCGTTTGCGCGAAACAGGCAATGGAAATGATTGATTATTTCTTTGATAGCACCTTTGCGCCCGTTTACGAATACCGTTTCGATAAAGAAACCGTCAAGACGATTTTGCAGGGCTTTAAAGCAACGTACGTTTATGCAGACGATATGCAAACGTGGTTTGAAAAAGTAAAAGCGGTGGCAACGGCAAGCGGTTTTGCTACCGATATGAAAGCCTACAAAGCCGACCCGACGGCATTCCCCGGCAACGTTTCCGACGTAGCGGAAATGCTGAGAATTGCAACGACGGGGCTTTACAACACCCCCGATTTGTGGACGATTATGCAAATTTTGGGCGAAGAAAGAACGTTCGCAAGATTGGATAAAGCCGTTGCGGCGTTGTAAAGACAACTTATGATTTAATAAAATAATAAAAGGGATATAATCCAATGGTTTATGATATCATTTCTTAAAAACAAAAAACGTAGAGGTGATTATTATGAAAAAAATAATTGCAAAAATTTTAGCGTTTGTTTGTCTGTTTTGCGTGGCGGTTTGTTGTGTGGGATGCAGTAAAAAAGTGGACGATTTTTCCGTGGAAGAACATATTCAGAGGATAACGGAACGGATAGAAACAGGAAAAAGCTATTGGTGGTATCCAACAGAAGAAACATATGAAGATTTTGAGGTGTATCCGTTATATGATAAAAACGAAGAATTAAAATATTTTCTCGTGGAGTTTGAACCTTACGGATTTGTTTTTATTTCTGTTCAAGACGAACCGCTTATTTTTACGTCGTTTCTCTATGCACACCAAAGTATGTATGTATTAAGCCCAGATATCTATGGACCAGACAATCCGTGGACGCCGTATGTAAGGAATGAAAACAGTCCGCCACTTCCGAGTTTGAAGGAGGGTTGGTCAGGTAATGGAAACGGGGTTTTGATACTTGATGAAAACGGCGAAATGATTATTTATGATAAAAGTCCATATTTTGTTACGGGAAATATAAACGAAAAGAAATATTTGTTACAAACAGATTGTTCGTATGAATTTATATTTGCAGTAAAAGAAAATGGTAAATTTATAAATTTAATCAGCGGATTAGAATTAGATAATTCGGAAGAATTTGATTGCAAGAATCAAGCAACAATGGTGGTTAGATTTATTGCTGATAAAGCATTTGATTTGTAAATTAAAAAGGGATAACATATATGAAAACAATAAAAAAACTGTTGCGAAATGTATTCGCAACAGTTTTTTTATAGACATCAATTTTTTAATTCTCTTCAGCCAAAAGATGTTTCATCTCGTACATGCCTGCCCCCTTTTTGGGTAAGAACTTTGCCGCGCGGATTGCGCCGACGGCAAAAACTCGTTTAGAACGCGCGCTGTGAGAAATGGTGATAATCTCGTCTTCGCCTGCAAACATCACTTCGTGTTCGCCTACAATCGTGCCGCCGCGTACGGCGTGGATTCCAATTTCACTCTTTTCTCTTGCTCCGACGATTCCGTCGCGTCCGTTGACGTAACGTTTTTGGTTGTCGAACGCTTGGTTAATCGTATCCGCCAACATCAAAGCCGTGCCAGAGGGCGCGTCTTTTTTCAAATTGTGGTGGCGTTCGATAATTTCTACGTCGTATTGATCGCCCAACACTTCCGCCGCCGCCTTGATTAAGGCTTGCATCAAATTTACGCCCAAGGAAAGGTTTGCCGTTTTAAAAATGGCAACCGATTGGGAATATTCGTCCACCAATTTCAAATCGTCTGCGGTAAATCCCGTGGAGGCAAGGACGATGCCAAGTCCGTTGTCTTTCGCGTAATCGAGGCGTTCTTTCAATCCAACGGGGGAAGAAAAATCAATGATAACGTCCGCTTTTTCTTGGATATCAGAAAAACTCTTATAAACGGGAATCCCGATTTCTCTTGGGAACAAATCCACGCCGCAAACTGCCGTTGCCTCAGGGTCGTTTTCCAAGAGCGAGAGGACGTTGCCACCCATTTTTCCGCACGCGCCGCAAAGGATAATTTTAATATTTTCCATTACGCCTTACACTCCAAACCGAAATTTTTCATTGCCGAAACCAATTTTTCACGGTTCGCGTCTTCCATTTTCGTCAAGGGAGCGCGAGGCGCGCCTGCGTTGAATCCCAAAACGTTCATTGCTTCTTTTACGGGAATAGGGTTCACTTCGATAAAGCAAGCGTTGGCAAGGGGCAACAATCTGTCGTTGAGCGTCGCCGCTTCCGCCAATTTATTTTCTTTTACAAGGTTACAAAGTTGTTTCACTTCCGCAGGCACGATATTGGAAAGCACGGAAATAACGCCCGCGCCGCCAACTGCCAAAATGGGGAAGTTCAATGCGTCTTCGCCAGAATATACGTCGCACTTATCGCGGACGAGGCGAATGGTTTCCATTGTCTTGCTCATATTTCCGCCTGCGTCTTTAATACCTGCGATATTGGGGATTTCAGCAATTTTTGCCATAGTTGCAGGCTGAATTTCCACGCCCGTACGTCCAGGTACGTTGTACGCAATCACGGGGATAGACACCGCTTCACAAATCGCCTTGTAATAAGCCACCAAGCCGTTTTGGGTACATTTGTTATAATAGGGGGTAACCGCCAACAAGCCGTCCGCGCCGAACTTCTCAGCCGCTTTTGCCGTCATTACAGCGTCGGCGGTGTTGTTACTGCCGCAACCGAAAATGACCTTTGCGCGCTTGTTTACCTTTTTCACAGCGTAGTCCATCAACACGTGTTCTTCTTCAAACGTCATGGTGGAGGGTTCGCCTGTCGTGCCTAAGAACACGATAGCGTCCGTACCGCCTGCGATTTGGTGTTCAATCAGTTGATCGAGCACGGGATAATTGACTTCCGTATCTGTGAACGGCGTAATCAGAGCCGTTGCGCTACCATAGAAAAATCCTTTCATAATAGTATAATATTCTCCCTTAATTTGTTTTCGTTCAAAATGCGGACGGTTAATCCATATATCCTTTCGCTGTCAACAATTCCGCAAGCAACACAGCACCGCCAGCCGCGCCACGTAAGGTGTTGTGGGAAAGCCCGACAAATTTGTAATCGTATACGCTGTCTTCACGGAGTCTGCCTGCCGTAACGCTCATACCGTTGCCTTCCATTCTGTCGAGTTTTGCCTGAGGGCGATTGTCCTCTTCAAAATATTTGAGGAATTGCGCAGGCGCAGAGGGCAAGCCCAAAATTTGCGGTTCGCCTTTGAAATTTGCCCAAGCGGATAAAATTTCTTCTTTCGTGGGCTTTTTATCAAATTTTACGAATACAGCCGCCGTATGTCCGTCGGAAACGGGAACGCGGAGGCATTGCGCCGTGATAGCGGGGGAAGTAGCGGAAACGATTTCGTCGTTTTGGATTTCGCCCCAAATTTTAAGGGGTTCTTTTTCGCTCTTTTCTTCTTCTCCGCCGATATAGGGGATAATGTTATCCAAAATTTCGGGCATAGATTTAAACGTCTTACCTGCCCCGGAAATTGCCTGATAAGTGCAAACCGCCGCCTCTTTTACGCCAAACGCTTTTAAGGGGTGCAACAAAGGTACGTAGGATTGCAACGAGCAGTTGGATTTTACTGCGATAAAACCGCGTTTCGTGCCAAGGCGTTTTTTCTGCGCCGAAATAATTTCCAAATGCTGAGGATTGATTTCGGGGATAATCATAGGTACGTCCGCCGTAAAACGGTGCGCCGAGTTGTTAGAAACGACGGGAACTTCTTTTTGTGCGTACGCCTCTTCCAAAGCGCAGATTTTTGCTTTGTCCATGTTTACCGCGCAAAATACGAAATCAACGCTTGCCGCGATTTTGTCCATATCTGCTTCTGCGTCAAGAATTTTCATTTGATGATATTTTTCAGGAATGGGGCAATCGAACGACCATTTTTCGCCTACTGCCTCCAAATACGTTTTCCCTGCGGAACGGGAAGACGCTGCAAGGACGGTTACGTTAAACCAAGGGTGATTGGCAAGCAACAACATAAAACGTTGTCCTACCATACCGGTTGCGCCGATTACGCCGACTTTGTATTGTTTCATTTTTATAATTCTCCTTTCGTTTGTTTTTGAAATAAAGTGAAAAATAAAAGACGGGAACGTACCCGTCTAAAAACCACGATTTAAAGATTCCCAAAATGCGATTTGGAACAGTAAATAGTGCTTCCCAAGCGGGGACAGTCATACGGGTATTCTCCCGTATGCCCAGCGCAAAAGGACGAAATTTGCGCTTCGGCGGAGATACCCTTTTTCTCGCAACCTGCGCCGTGTCCTTTGGGCGCGTCGTCGCGGCGAGATACTTTTGTTCGTCCGCTCCTCTATTTAACGCACTTATTTTAACACATAATTTCATAAAAGTCAATGAAAAGTAGAAAGATTTTTAGCAACTTGAAAATTTATTTGAAATTTTTTTTGAAAATTCCTTGAAATAATCACAATTTTGTAGTAAAATAGAAAGGAACACATTCGGAGAACGAATATTTATCTTTTTTCTTATCTTCCGTTTGGAAAAAGGAAAAAAGTGGTATATATAGCAGAATGTTGTTTTGCCGAAAACGTTTTGGCGAAAAGAAAAAATCGGAGTTTTTATATGGCACAACAAAAGAAAGGTTTTATCACGCGTATGCTGGAAGGCAAAGAACGCAGCGAAGAATATGCAAGAAGTACGTTGCCTACCAACCGTTGGCAACTGTTTTGGGATATTTTCAAGGGGAATTTTGGAAAAATCGTCAAAGTGAATTTGCTGATTTTATTGTTTTGCGTTCCGACGATTGCCGTTATCATTTTTAAAATAATGGTCAGCGAAAGCAACAGCATTTTGTATCCTTTTGGCGCAAACCTTATGATAGGCTATCCTGCGTATCCCAATCAACAGGGAATTTCCGAACTGATTGCAATGCAAGATAATATGGTATTGTACGTGGGGTTGTTGGTTTCTATGTTCATTGCCTCCGTCGGCGTTGCAGGCGGTATTTACGTTATCCGTAATATGGTGTGGACGGAGGGTATTTTCGTTGCCAACGATTTTTGGCGTGGGGTAAAACTCAATTATAAAAACGCGTTGCAAACGACGTTGTTTTTCGCCGTCGTTTTGTTGCTGTCTGGAAGTCTTATCAGTTTTACCGAATTCACGTTAGCAGTCGGTGAAGTAAGCAAAGCGGCGACGGTATTTATGCGAATTTCGCAGGCTATGAGCTATGTGTTTATCGCAATGGCGGCAATGATGTCGCTGTGGATGTTGGCGCAAGGGGTGAATTATAAACTTTCCTTTATGGGAATGTTAAAAAACTCGTTTTTAATTATGATAGGTACGTTGCCGCAATCGATATTTTTCGGGGTGTTGGCGTTGTTGCCGTACGCTTTGTTTTTGATTGGACAGACGTTTTTTATTATGATTGCCGTAATGGTTGTCATTTTCTTCGCATTGGCGTATACCTTGCTGGTATGGTTGGATTTTGCGCAATGGGTGTTTGATAAATATATCAATCCGAAAATTCAAGGCGCGAGAGTGGGCAGAGGGATTTATTCTAAAACGGACGAAGATAGCGAGGATTCCGAATTGGGCAAGAGCGCGGCAGAACTCGAATATCGCCGTACCATTTTGGCAATGGGGAAATCCAAACTCGTTGCGCGCCCGATAAAGCCTATTGACGATTCGTTGCAAGTGTACGAATTGCCGCAATCGTTTACGCGTGAAGATTTGAAAAAACTCCGTGAAAGCAAGCAAAATATCGTTGAGGACAGCGAGGCGTACGCGGAAGAACATAAAAACGATTTGCGTTACGTCGAATACAATAAAAATTTTGACGAAATGGAACGCGCTTTGCAGGAAGAAGACGCGGGGAAGAAGAAAAAGAAAAAACTTCGTCCGCCGAAGATGCTGGGCGACGAATAACGGTTGAAAAACGATTGTAAATCGGGGGTGGTCTACCATGGAAAGAAACGGGGCGTACGTCAATCTTGCCAAATGGTTTGAATATCTCAACGACGACTGCGGCTATGAAAATTGGTCGCAGTATTTAATTACGAAGTTGAAAAAATATGCCTTGTCGGACGGTTTGGATATCGGTTGCGGCGGCGGTTGGTTTACACGCGCGTTTTTTAAGGCAGGATATCGAATGACAGGCTTGGATGCGTCGGCGGAAATGTTGGATTTTGCGCAAGAAACTGCCGTGAAAGAGGGGGTTAGAGGTGAATATCTCCTCGGCGACGTTTCAAAAATGAAATTGCCCAAACGTTTCGATTTTGCAACGGCAATCAACGATTGTATCAATTATATCCCTAAAAACAAATTGAACGCGGCGTTTAAAAACGTAGCGGGCGCATTGAAAAAGGGCGGGATATTTTTATTTGATATCAGCTCTGAACGAAAATTCCGTGAAAAGATTGCAAATACTGTTTGCGCGGATGATAGAGAGGAGATTACGTATCTCAGCTTTAACAAAACGGAAAACGATTGCGTCGCGATGGACGTAACGCTGTTCGTCAAACGTAAAGACGGGGCGTTTGACCGTTTGGACGAAACGCATACGCAGTATATTTATCGAGAAGAAGAAATTATACAGGCGTTGGAAAACAACGGGTTTTCGGTGCTTGAAATAGAGGGGCATTTGGGAACGGACAAAACGCAGAGTGATCGCATTTGTTTTTTGGCGCAAAGGAAATAAAAAGAGATGAAAAATTTGGTGCGTGCGCTCGTGTATGAAAACCAAGTTTCGCTGACGGCGGCGGATACGACGGATATCGTAAACGAGGCGATACAATTACATAATCTTTCGCGCGTGTCGGCAACGGTGTTTGGAAAAGCGTTGTCGGCAATGACGTTTGCCAGCGCTTGTTTAAAACAGGAAACGGGCGAAATCTCCCTTGCGGTGAAAAGCGACGGAACGGGCGGAGATATCGCGGTTTCGGGAAATCGGAATCTATATATCCGTGGATATATAAACAACGTGAAGGTAGACGGAACGGGTTTGGATGCGGAGAGGGCGTGTTTTGGGCGCGTGGGTTCGCTTACGATTGTGCGCGACGACGGGTACAATCGACCGTTTGTAGGCGCGTGCGCTTTGCCGAGCGGTGGCGACGTGGACGAGGCGTTTGAGGAGTATTACCGTATCAGCGAACAGTTGCCGACCAAAATCAAAACTTGCGTTGAAATGGACGAAAACGGAAAGTGTTCGTTTGCGGGCGTCGTATGTTTACAACCGTTGCCATTTGCGGATGAAAAGACGTTGGAAGAGGTTGAAAAATTTGATTTGCGCGGTTTGTTGGACGAAATACGCCTTTGCGGAGTGGAGCGTGGCGTAAAAAACCGATTTGAGGAAAATTGGGAGGTTTGGGAAACGCGTGAGGCTAGATATAAATGCAACTGTTCGAGGGAATATTTGGCGGAAGTGTTGACGTCTTTGGGCGAAACGCAAATGCGACAAATTATACGCGAGGACGGGGCGGTGAGAGCGCATTGTCATTATTGTAACACCGATTACGAATTTACGGACGAGGACGCGGATAGGATTTTTAAAAAGTCGTAAGATACCCGAAGAGTAGGAGAGATATGGCGAAGAAAAAGGAAAAGAAAATAGATTTCAGCAGCAAGCGGCTGGGGAATCTTGCAGATAAATTTTATAACGAGGGAAATTATCTTTCCGCGCTCCGTTTTGCGTATAGGCAGTTGGAAGAATACGGTGGCGACGGAGACGCTTACGCGCGTTTGTCGGATATTTACGAGGGAATGTCGCTCAACGGCTCGGCGGTGAATTGGTGGTTTCGGTTTTTAGATATCGCGGACGAGTCGGATTTGCCCGATATTTACGAGGGGCTTGCCGTTAATTTTCTAAATCTTGGCAACGAGAGCATATCGGCGTTTTACTACAACAAATTGATTGACGTGGACGACAGTTTGCCTGAAGAGAGTAAATTTGATATCGTGTCGGCGTTTTCCTCCGCGAAAAAATCGGGCTTTCGGTTTGTATATCCACCGCATTTGGCGGATTATACGCAGGAACTCGCCATAGGTTCGAGGGCGTTGAAAAAAGGAGATTGCGATCGCGCGATTGAGGAATTGTCCAAAGTGGAGAAAGGCTCAAAAGATTTTGCCACGGCAAAGGAAATACAAGCGGTGGCGTATCTTTTAAAAGGTGATCCAAAGAGTGCGGAAACGTTGTGTTTAGAGGCGTTGGAAGAAAAGCCCGACGACGTGCGCGTACAATCTACGCTTGCCGCAGCGTATTTAGAGCAGAATCGAGAAACGGATAGCAAAGAAATTGCTGTGAAATTGGCGGCGTTGTTGCCAGACGATGTTGACGATTTGTATAAAGTAGCGACGGTGTGTTGCGAAAACGGCTTGCACCAAGAAGCGTATCAAAAATTTTGCGAATTGGATAAACGTTTGCCATACGAGGGGAGAACGCTATATTTCAAAGCGGTTTCAGCGTTTAAAAGCGGACATATCAAAGAATCGGAAAAGGCCTTAGACGAATTGTGTACGATATATCCCGAGGCCGAGGTTGCCAAATATTACCTTGCGGAACTTCGGAATTATCGCGAGGGCTTGATTGAAAAATTGCCCGAAATGATTTATTTTTATCATTTGCCGCAAGAGCAGCGCGAGGAGCGTTGCCGTACGTTGATTAGAATCGGCAGTTGCACGCAGGACGAGGCTATTTTATTTGGGGCAATAGCGGAAAGCAACGGATATTTCCGTTGGTGTTTCGACGAGATGGACGGTGGCGATCACGATTTGCAGTATTTGGCTGTGGTAACGGCAGCGCACGTGCGAGCGGATGAGTTTTTAAGGGACGTATTGCTGGATTATGAAGTAATGGATTTTTTAAAAATCGAAATCTTACGGCTTTTTTTAGAGAGAAACGAGGATATCGAAGTAGGCTTGGTTTTGTACAATATTTACCGCAGAATGCGATTACGGCGGATTTGTATCGGCAGGAAAAAACGCAAACGTTTTATTCAATCGTATGCAAAAATAGCCTCCAAGTTCGTGGCTTTACACGACCCGTACGGGGCGAAGATAAAACAGGCGGCGGAAACGTTGTATCGCGCGTTGGAAAAGTACGGCTCGATGGATTTGATAGACAACACCGACGATTGCGCTTGCGCTATTTTCGTTTTATCGGGGCTGAAAGAGCTGGGACGAAACCTTGACGAAATTGCCGCGGCGTTCGAGGCGAATAAAGATAAAGTGAACGTTTTGTTGAGTGTGGCGCTGAGCGGGCAATATGGATTAAATAAAGACGGCGGATTACAAAAAGAAGAAGGAAACGCGAATGAAACTGATTGATTTTGACGGGCTTTTCGACGTGAAATTGACCCAATATATGGAAGAAAACAAAAATAAATATACGGAAAAACAATGGGAAGATATCATTCCCAAATTGTATAAAAAATTTGGGGATACCTACGTGGCGAAGGTGAAATGCACCCCTAAGGAATATTATGGGAAAATGACGGATTCCCAACTCGTGGAAACGCTGTCGGCGCATTTGAAAGAAGACGTACCCGTGCCCGAATTTTTATGCGCGGAAATAGAAACGCGCGGGGTAACGGAAACTTTGTTGCCGCTTTTAAAGGGCGAAGATACGCAGACGGCGATTTACGCGCTCAATTTAATTGGCGACGACGCGCGCGCGTACGATACGTATTTTTCCATTCTTACGGAAGGACGGTTTGACGAGGATTTGCGTAACGATATCGTCGAAGTGTTTAAATTCCACGCGGACGCGGTAAAAGACCGCGCGTACGAGGCGTATAAACAAGGACTCGCTTCCGAATATATGTTGGAAATTTTGTCGAGAGTCAAAGAGAAAGAAGACCGCGTTTACGAGGTTTTAAAAACGGCGTTCCTTTCGGGAGATAACGTACCTATGCGCGCGAGTTATCTTGCCTCTTACGGCGACGAACGGGCTTTGGAGATGTTACTTGCCCGTATTGAGGATAGGACGATTGGGTTTGTTGAGTTTCAAGAATTGAAATACGCCATTGAGGCGTTGGGCGGCGAATATAGCGAACCGCGTGATTTTTCGGAAGATAAGGATTATCTTGCCGTTGAGGACGCTGCCTCGCGCGCCGTTACGTCGGAAACGGAAACGCACCGCAGTTAAAATAAACGGAATAAAAAAAATTTTCTCCGCATATAGTAAACCGTGTAAGGTTTGACTGCGGAGATTTTTTTATAAGCATTTATAAAATTCAAACAAAATTTTCCGCGAAATCACGATGGGAGGTCGTTGATGGAAAATTACAGCGTATACGAAGATATCGCAAACCGCACGGGCGGAGATATTTACATAGGCGTAGTGGGACCCGTGCGTACGGGAAAATCTACTTTTATCAAGCGGTTTATGGAAACTTTGGTAATCCCTTCGGCTGCGGAGAGTGAGAGGGCGGTGATGATAGACGAACTGCCTCAATCCGCCGCAGGGAAAACGGTGATGACTACCGAGCCGAAGTTTGTACCGGCAAAAGCGGCGAAAATTACGGTGTCGAAAGGCGCAGAGGCGGCGGTTCGATTGGTCGATTGCGTGGGGTTTGCCGTGGAGGGCGCAAACGGGTTTGAGGAGGACGGAACGCCACGGCTCGTGAAAACGCCTTGGCAAGACGCACCAATGTCTTTTGAAAAGGCGGCGGAACTTGGCACGGAAAAGGTGATTAAAGAACATTCGACAATCGGGATTATGGTAACCACCGACGGCAGCGTTACGGATATTCCAAGGAATGGGTATATTGCCGCGGAAGAACGCGCCGTGGCGGAGTTGAAAGGGATCGGAAAGCCGTTCGTAATTTTGCTTAATTGCAAAGACCCGTCCGCGCAAACGACGCTTAAAAATTCGTTGGAAGAAAAATACGCCGCGCCCGTGGTGGCGGTGAACGTAGAAAAAATGGGCGTGGAAGAAATTTTGCAGATTTTGCAAAAAGCGTTGTTTGAATTCCCCGTGCTGCGCATTGATGTAAAAATTCCCAAATGGTTACAAGCGTTGCCCGAAAACAACAAGGCGGTTGAAAAACTCGTTGGAGTTTTGAAAAATGCTACGGGGGGAATGATAAAAATGCGCGATTGTCTTGCGTTGGAACGTCTGTTTGACGACGACGCGGATTTTATCAATCCTGAAGAAATCCGTATGGATTTAGGGAAAGGTACGGCGGAAATTACGATAGCGGCGAAAGAAACGTTTTTTTACAGCGTAATTAGCGAAACGTGTGGGGAAAACGTATGCGGTGATTTGGAGTTGATGCAATACGTACAAAGCCTTGCGGGAATGAAAAAGGAATATGATAAAGTGAAAGACGCGTTTGCAGAGGCGGAGAAAAACGGATACGGAATCGTGTATCCCACGGCGGACGAATATGCGTTGGAAAAACCGCAACTTGTTAAAAAAGGATCGGATTACGGCGTGCAATTCAAAGCCAATGCGACCAGCTATCATATCGTAAAAGTGGATATATCTGGTTCGGTGAATCCCATTATCGGTACGAAACAGCAAAGCGAAGAATTTGTAGACGAAACGTTACGGACGTACGAGGACGGTACGGACGCTGTGTGGGAAACGAATATTTTTGGGAAATCGCTCCGCGCTTTGGTGGGAGATGAGTTGGCGAATAAAACCAATTCAATGCCGTTAGAACTTCGGCGAAAAATGCGTCGGGCGACGACGAGAATCGTAAACGAGGGAAAAGGAAACGTATTGTGTATTCTTTTTTGATTGTTAAAAATCCCGAATAAAACAAGACGATTTGGGGCATACTTTTTACAAATTCCTAAGCGGAGGATTTTGTATGAGTAAGTCTTCAAAAAAGAAAGCAAAAGTACCAAAAATTACGGAGGAAGAATACATGAAGTATATTTCTTCGTTGAAAGAGGAGAGTTTGCAATCGCCTTTAAATTTGCCTACCGATAGGCAAACGGAAGTCGGAGAAGAGAAAAATTTTGATTTGCGATAGAAAAAAGTCGTTGAAATCGCGACGTTTTATAAAAAACAAGTCGTTTGGAAAAATCCAAGCGACTTGTTTTTTTGTCGAAAAGAATAGGTTTAAAAGATTTTAAAAAATTTATCAAAACGTTTTTGCGTTTGTTGGTTGCAGTTGGTGAATTTCAACGTTTTGCCTTGCGATTGTATTTTATGACAAAACGTTGCCAATTTTTCCAAAGCCGTTTCGTCTACCCGTTCGATTTCACACATATCCAACGTTACCGTTTGAGCCGAATCAAACGCTTTGGACAGTTCGTCGATCAATTTGTTGGCGTTTAAGAAAAACAACGTTCCTTTCGCTTTTACGACGGAAGAATCCGCAGTTTCGTCTTTTTCGATTTTTAAGCCGATAGAAAGGTTTTTTGCGTTGGCGATAAAGGTTACGGCAACGCCGCCGATTACGCCGTACGTCAAATCGAAAACGACGGTCAAAACGCAGGTTACGATTAGAATAATGACGTCGCGTATGCCGAATTTCGTCAACTTGATAAAGAGAGGGAAACGGCTCATATTGATAGCGACGGAAATAAGGATTGCGGAAAATACGGCAAGGGGTATGAATTTCATAACGTTCATTAAAACGAAATACATAATCAGCAAAAACAGAGCGTGAAAAATACCTGCAAGCGGACTTTTTGCGCCGTTCTCTATGCTGGCGGCAGTTCGAGCAATCGCCCCCGTCGCAGGCAAACCACCTACAAGAGAGGAGAAAATGTTTGCCGCGCCTTGTCCGACGAGTTCTTGGTTGGCGTCAAAATTCGTTCCCGTCATGCCTGCCGCAACCGTGGCGGATAACAGGCTTTCGATAGCGCAAAGGAAAGCGATAACGATAGCGGGAACAATCAACGCCGAAAAGCGGATTGAACTGATTGCGCTGAAATCTACGGGGAAAAATCCCGCTTTTACGTCGCCGTATTTCGAGCCGATTGTAGCGATATTCGCGCCTGCAAACTCGTTAAGGGCAAGCGTTGCGCCCGTGCAAACGATAAGGGCAACGAACGCCGCAGGGATTTTTTTGCTGAGTTTTGGCAAACCGATTACGCAGGCAAGTCCCAAAACGCCGATAACAAAGGTTGCAAAATCGAACGTTTGGATATTTTGAATATAAGAAACGAGTTTTGCAATCGCCTCCGTGCCGCTCGATTGAAAGCCGCAAAAATCTTTAATTTGACCAATCAAAAGGGTGATGCCGATACCCGTCGTAAACCCGATCGTGATAGGGTAAGGGAAAAATTTCATTACGTTTCCAAAGCGTAAAAATCCCATTGCAATCAGCAAAACCCCTGCCATGATGCCAGCAATGGCAAGCCCTAAAATACCGATATTGGGGTCGGCGAGATAGCCGTATAAAATGACGACGAACGCCGCTGTAGGGCCGCCGATTTGGTATTTGCTGCCACCAAGCGCAGAGATAAAAAATCCTGCCACGATTGCAGTAATAATGCCAAATTGTATGCCGTTAGACGAAACTTCGGCAGGTACGGATTGAATCCCGAGCGCGATGGATAAGGGAAGGGCGATAATCGCCACCATCAAACCTGCCATTAAATCGTGAAAAAGGTCGGCCTTTTTATAAGTTTTGAGTGAATGAAAAAGTTGTGGTTTCATACGAAGTCCTCGAATGTAAAAAAATAGAACCGCCTAACGTAATAAAAATACGACGGCGTACAACTGTTAAATTATAGCACCTTTTTTTGCTGAAATCAAGCGTTCAAGGATTGTAAACTGAAAAATGCTGAAAAAAATTCATTTGTTCATTTGCTTTACAACAAAAGCGTTTTATGATAAAATATAGAGGAAACGGAGGTGTGCAAATGGACAAATTGACAAACGAACAAACGTTATACAAACGGAAAATTGGAAAACCCAACTTTATTTATAATATTTTAGGCGGGGTTTGGCGCGCGTTTATGTATAAAAAATATAACGTGCATTACACGATAAAAACCGACCCTCGTCAGGAAAAAGGCTCGTTTATTTTTATCAGTAATCACGCCTCGCGCTTGGATTATATCTTTACGGGGATTCCTATGTTGCCTACGAGAATGAATTACGTTGCAGGCTACAACGAATTTTACCGTTCGCACTTAGCAGGGGTGTTTCAATTGTTAAAAGTTATACCAAAGAAAAATTTTACCCCCGATAGCTATACGATTAAAGAAATTAGCCGTGTATTGAAAAACGACGGCAGAGTGATTATTTTTCCTGAGGGAATGAGTTCTATTTCGGGGGCAAATCAGCCTGTGGCGATTGGAACGGGGAAATCTATCAAACATTATAAAGTGCCTGTATATTATTCGGTGATTAAAGGAGGATATCTCACCAGCCCGAAATACAATTTGAAAGACAGATTGGGGCGTGTGGAGGTGGAGATAGACCAGTTGTTTACGCCTCAGCAGTTGGAAACGCTCAGCGCGGAAGAAATTGAGGATATCGTAAACAAAGCGATTTATCACGACGATTACGCGTGGAATAAAGAACGGAAATACACCTACGATATAGGGGAAAACGGCGCGGAACATTTGGAGGATTTGCTGTTTTGGTGTCCGAAATGTAAAAAACAGCACGTAATGAAAAGCGAGGGAAATAAAATATATTGCGCCGAATGTGGCAACGGCGCAACGCTGACGAATACGTACGAATTGGTGCCGTTTGACGAAACGTGCGTGATACCTGAAACGCAAACGGCTTGGTTTAATCTGCAACGCGAAGTGATAAAAGAGGAAGTACAAGACGAGAATTTCGTTTTGAGCGCAAACGTACAGCTTGGTATGTTGCCAAAATACGGAAAGCTCAAAAATCAGGCGACGTCTACGATTGTGGGTGAGGGGAAATTGTCGTTGGATCGTTCGGGATTGACGTATATGGGAACGAAAGACGGCGAGGCGTTTACCTTCCATATTAACAGTAAAAATTTGCCTACGTACGGAATGTGTACGGACGTCAGTCGGTTTTACACCTTTTATCAGGGCGAATTTGTCGAATTTTATCCTGAAAACAGAATTGTTGAAAAATTCTTTTTGGCGACGGAAGAAATTCACAGATTAAACGGTGGAAAATGGCAGGATTTTAAATTTGAAAAATAAACGTGGTTCAAATTATAAAAGTGGATAGAAAGTATTATGTTTAAGGCGAATCGGTGAAAACGGAACAAGGAGAATAAAAACGAAAAACGGACGCGAAAACGTCCGTTTTTTATGCCCTAAAAGGGAGAATATTCAAATAAATCCGCTTGTGCCGCACCTCGACAAAAAGATGAACCCAGCAAACGCTAGGTGGGTGCTGCATCTTGACGCCTCGGACTTTCCGCAAAAAATAGCAGACCTTGCCTATCGCCACGAATACCTGCTCCCGAATAAATACTGTGGATTCCGTTTTACGTCGAGCTCCGTACACCGCAGATTCGTCTTTATTATACAAGATAAAATAACGTTTGTCAAGGACTCAAACGAAATTTTTTTATTTATTTATATTTTTTAAAAAGGAAAAAATTTCCGTTTCAAAATTCAAGCCGTAGCGTTTGTCGGCTACTTCGGTTGCGGAGCGGCAAATAGCTGCGGTTGTGAAATCGGAAGCGAGTTGGACGGCGGTTTGTTCGTTTTTACCTTTGGCAAGACACCCGACGAATGCCGAAGCGAATACGTCGCCTGCGCCGCAGAAAAAGCCCGCTACGTTTTCGTGTTCGTACGTTTGGACTTCGCCGTTTTCGTTGACAAAACAAACGGAAACCGTGTTGTTTTCCGTCAATCCCGTAACGATAGGGCGGCGGCAAATTGTGCGTAGCTTGTTTAAGGCAATTTGCACGGTGTTTTTATTAAGAGGATAGGGGATATCTGCAAGATAGCACGCCTCGGTAACGTTTGGCAATATATAATCCGCTTCATGGCACAATTCGCACATTTTGGCGACGTAATCGGGGGTGAATCCTGCGTATAATTTTCCGCTATCGCCCATAACGGGGTCCACGACGAATACGCCGTTTTGAGAAAGAAAACTGCGTTTAATTTGACGAACCATTTCAATTTGTTCGATATTGCCCAAATATCCGCTGTAAATAAAATCGAATTTCAAATTCAAACTTTGCCAATGTTTTAAAACAGCGGGGATTTCTCCTGTTAAATCATGAAAAGTGTACCCTTCAAATCCGCCTGTATGGGTGGAAAGAATGGCTGTTGGCAACACGTCGCAAGTAACGCCGCACGCCGAAAGAATAGGCAACGTTACGGAAAGCGAGCATTTTCCTACGCAAGAAATATCGTTGATTGCAAGAACACGCATTTTTTCTCGTCCTTTTTTTAAAAAACTGATAATTCTATTATAAAATTCTTGCTTTTTTTTGTCAAATATATTAAAATGGTTACGTAAAATAATTTCCAAAAAAGAGGTTAAATTTTATGGCAATTACAGGAGAAATTAAATCGAATACCGTTTCGTATGCCGATTTTGAGAAATTTGAAAACGAAATCGTTACGATAAAAGGTACGATTCATAACATTCGTATGATGTCCGATTTCGCGTTCGTTATCTTACGTACGGCGCGCGAAACCATTCAATGCGTGTACGCGGAAACGTTTTCCCATTACCGTATGGGCGAGGACGTAAAGGAAGAATGCGCGGCGAAAATCACGGGTAAAATCGTTGCAGGCGAAACCAAAGACGGCAGCAAACGTTACGAATTGCAGATTCATAATATCGAGCTGTTGTCCCACCCTGCGGAAATTCCGCCCGTCGTTATCACGAAAAAACAGGTGAACTGCGATCTTTCGACCAATCTCGATTATCGTCCCGTTACCTTGCGTAACCCCAAAGAACGCGCTATTTTTAAATTGCAAGAGGGGATTCAGCGTGGGTTTAGAGAATATTTAACCCAGCAGGGCTTTACCGAAATCCATTCCCCGAAAATCAATTTCGCAGGCGCGGAAGGCGGTACGAACGTATTCAAATTGGATTACTTTGGCAAGCAAGTATATTTGGCGCAATCGCCTCAGCTTTACAAGCAAGCGCTCGTTGCCGTATATGAAAGAGTGTTTGAGGTTGCGCCCGTATTCCGCGCGGAACACCACGATACCAGCCGTCATTTGAACGAATATATTTCTATGGACTTTGAAATGGGCTTTATCGACAGTTTTGAAGATATTATGAATATGGAAGCGGGCGTGCTGAAATATATTATGAATCTTTTAAAAACGGAATACAAAAACGAAGTGGATTTGTTGCATATCGACGTACCTGAAATCACGGAAATCCCCGTGCTTAAATTTATGGAAGCGAAAGAAATCCTGATGAAGAAGTTTAAATATCAACCGACGGATATGAAGGATTTCGACCCCGAAGAAGAACAGCTTTTGGGTAAATATGCGAAGAAACAGTTTAATTCGGATTTCATTTTCATTACGCATTATCCGTCGAAAAAACGTCCGTTCTATACCATGGACGACCCTGAAGACCCCGAATATACTTTGTCGTTCGACTTGCTTTTCAGAGGTTTGGAAATCACGTCTGGCGGTCAGCGTGTACACGATTACAACCAACAGGTTGAAAAAATGCAAAAATTGGGTATGAACCCCGAAGAATTTGCAACCTATTTGATGCTGCATAAATACGGCGCGCCTCCTCACGGCGGGTTAGGGCTTGGGTTGGAACGTTTGACCATGCACCTTTTGGGCGCGAAAAACGTACGCGAAGCGACTATGTTCCCTCGCGACATCAACCGCGTTACGCCTTGATGAAGAAATGAATATTTTATTGATTATTATGACGGCGTTTGCCGTGTTGGGCGCAGTTGATTTGATTATCGGCAATCGTATCGGTATCGGCGAAGAATTTGAACGCGGTATGAAAACGTTTGGCCCACTCGCTTTGTCCATGCTCGGTATGATTGTATTGTCGCCTTTGATTGCGCATTTATTATTGCCGATTTTTAATGCGATTGCGTCGGTGTTGCCATTCGAGCCGTCCGTGGGCATAGCGTCTTTGCTTGCCAACGATATGGGCGGAGCAACGATTGCATTGCAATTTGCGACCACGCCCGAACTTGGGTATTTCAACGGTTTGGTCGTAGGCTCTATGATGGGCGCGACAATTTCATTTACCTTGCCTTTTGCGCTTTGTTCAACAGAGCAATCGCAAAGAAAGAGTTTGTCTTTGGGATTGATGTGCGGTATTTGCGCGATTCCTATAGGATGTCTTGTTGCCGGCTTGGTTGCTGGGTTGCCGATTTTGGCTCTGTTTATGGATTTGATTCCATTGTTGCTATTTTCGGCGTTGCTTTCATTTGGATTGTTGAAGTTTCCGAATCAAAGCGTGAAAATTTTCAACGTAGTCGGTTTGATTATAAAAGCCTTGGTTACGGTTGGGCTTGCGGTTGGACTCGTGCAATATCTTTTAGGAATAGACGTGCCTTACGTTGCGCCGATAGAGGAAGGCGTTGCGATTGTTTTCAACGTTTCCGCGGTGCTTGCAGGCGCGTTTCCGTTGGTGTGTTTGTTGTCAAAAGCATTGAAAAAGCCGTTGAAAGCGTTGGGCGGTAAATGGCGAATCAATGAAACGGCTGCGCTTGGGCTTTTGTCAACGCTCGCAACCAGCGTTACGACGTTTGGAATGATGAAAGATATGGACGAAAAAGGAGTTGTATTCAATTCGGCTTTTGCCGTATCGGCAGCGTTTACGTTTGCGGACCATATGGCGTTTACAATGTCTTTTCAGCCCGAATATTTGTTGTGCGTAATCATTGGAAAATTGGTGGCAGGTTGTACGGCGCTCGTGGTCGCGCAATTCGTTTACAGTAGACGAAACCCTGAAAAAGAAACACGGGAGTAAATAACAAGTATGTGGAACGGAAAAAAGAAAGCAGTAACGTTTAGTTTTGACGATGGGGTGAAACAAGATATTCGCGCCGTTGAGATTATGAATACATATGGGTTAAAAGGTACGTTTAATCTTAATTCGGGGTATTTTGGTACGCTCAGCAGTTTGGAGAGAAACGGGCGGACGGTGTGCCACGATAAAGTGATGCCGTCAGACGTAAAACGGATTTATCAAGGACACGAAGTGGCGGTGCATACGATAACGCACCCCAATCTTACGACGTTGGAAGAAGACGCTATCGTGTACCAAGTGGAAACGGATAGAAAAATTTTGTCCGATATTTGCGGATACGAAGTCGTGGGTATGGCGTATCCTTGCGGTGGGGTGAATAATGACGACCGCGTTGCGGAGATTATTCGCAATAATACGGGCGTAAAATACGCGCGTACGATTACCTCTACGCATAATTTCGATAAGCAAGAAAATTTGCTCCGCTTCAACCCCTCTGTATATTACGTTGAGAAGAATTTGGAAGAAATCGTGGATAAATTCCTTGCTTTGGATGCGGTTGAACCTCAGCTGTTGTATATTTGGGGGCATACCTATGAAATGGACGCGGGCTATATCGAATGGGAAGAGTTTGAACGTATCTGTAAAAAACTTTCGGGGCAAAAAGATATTTTCTACGGAACAAACAAGCAAGTTTTGCTTGAAAAGTGAAAAAATTGCTTTACAAAAGCATAAAAAAGTGTTACAATAAAGTACGAAAAATAAAAAAATAAAAAGCGTTTAAACAAGGACAACGTTTTTACGGACGGCTACCGCACAGAGAAATTCCGTTTTGCTGAGAGGAAAAAGGGGCGCGTAAAAAATATCACCTTGCAGCTGATTGGACGAAATCCTACATTATTATATATAATATAAGGGTGAGTAATCGAATACGGGTTTGCATTCCGTTATCAAATGCAGCGAATGATGGTTCGTTTTGGTGGTTTATAAAGCCGTTGTGTTTTTTCCAAAGCGCGACGGTTTATTTTTTTTGAAAAACACTCTTAAAGGAGAAAAATTATATGTCAATGTACAAGAAAGTAGACACCTCTTTAAACTTTGTGGAAAGAGAAAAGCAGGTGGTCGAATATTGGAACGAGAAAAAGATTTTTGAAAAGAGTATGTCTGCCACGGAGGCAGGCGAAGAATTTTCTTTCTATGACGGACCGCCCACGGCAAACGGCAAACCGCATATCGGGCATATTTTAACCCGTGTTATGAAAGATATCGTGCCTCGTTATCAAACAATGAAAGGCAAGCACGTTTTGAGAAAAGCGGGCTGGGATACGCACGGGTTGCCTGTGGAATTGGAAGTGGAAAAGAAACTCGGCTTGGAAAGCAAGACGGGAATCGAAAGCTATGGTATCGAACCGTTTATCAAACAATGTAAAGAATCCGTTTGGCAATATTCCAATGAATGGAAAAAAATGTCTGACCGCGTAGGGTATTGGTGCGATATGGACAACCCGTACGTTACCTATCACGACGATTATATCGAATCGGAATGGTGGGCTTTGAAGGAAATCCATAAAAAAGGTTTGCTTTATAAAGGGCATAAAATCGTGCCGTATTGTCCCCGTTGCGGAACGGCGCTTTCTTCCCACGAAGTAGCGCAGGGCTA
>JAFTPE010000037.1 GCA_017463425.1 Clostridia bacterium
AGTCATGACTAAATCCTCCTGTGTTTTTTATTTGTGGTCGGCAAACCCACTTTATTATAACACAGGAGGATTACTTTTGCTAAAGCTTTTTTAATACCACCACTTCAAGTGGTGGTTAATTTCCGCTAAAGGCTACAATTTATCCCGAAAGCAATGATATGCTTTCGGGATTTTTTTATCCGTTTATTATTTGTATTTCCGTTTGCCTTTCTATTGCCACCACGTCCTTAGGCAAAGGTGGTTTCGTTCCTTTCTGCAAACACGCCGCCGTGCCGTACGCAATCGCGCTTTTAAGAACCTCGCTCTTTGTTTTTCCTTGCACGTATGCGGACAAAAAGCCTGCAATCATACTATCCCCTGCCCCGATGGTCGAAATCGCCTCAATCTTAGGCGCTTTTCCATAAAAAATCCCCTCGGCGCATGAAAGCACCGCGCCTCGCGCCCCCAAACTGAGCAATACGTTTTCAACGCCTTTTTGCCGCAAAGTTTCGGCAAGCGTTGCCGCTTCTTTTTCATTGCTTGGACAAACGCCTGTATACGTTTGAATTTCCTGTTCGTTCGGCTTGATTAAAAACGGCGAACATTCCACCAAATCCGACAGCGAAAACGAACGGGAATCAATAATCAATTTTGCGCCTTGACGAACAAACTCTTGCATCACCTCTTTCACCGCCTCTATCGACATACCGCGAGGCAAACTGCCCGTCAATGCAATCAACGTATCGTCTTTTACTTCGCCAATACGATTGACTATCTCCTTTAACGCCTCGCTTGTCGCCGTAAAACCGTCAAAACTCAGCCGTGTTTCGGGCGCGTTCTCCGTGTGAATAGTGATATTTTCCCGAATTCGCCCTGCAACGCAAACAGATTGTAAATATAATCCCTCTTTTTCAAGAGCCGCAGTAAACGCTGCGCCGTTTTCTTCGCCCAACAGCGCAATGGAAATATTGTCTATCCCGTTTGCTTGCAACGCCCTCGATACGTTGACACCTTTACCGCCCGCGTCAAAATCAGTAACGGTTGCAATATTTTCTTTACATGCAACAAACTCTTTCGTATAACAATGCAAATCAAATGCAGGATTTAACGTCAACGTAATTATTTTTGTTTGTCGTTGAATTTTTTTCATATTTTTCCTCTTTTTGCTATCGTTCACCGTAATCACGGAAAAGAGCGCGAGTTTCCCTCGCACTCTTTATACTTTTATTTATAATTAATAATTTGCCGTCCAATTTTTTTCGTCATCTTCTTCCCAAACAGCCACGAATACTGAACCTTCCTCTACGTCATACGTCCAAGTTCCTGTCGTTTGAATAGTCGTAGAACCCAATTTCCAACCTTTAAACGTATACCCCGATTTCTTGGGCGCTGTTCCAAAATCAAACGTTTTGTCAAAAACAACCGTTTTTTCTTCCGTCTTATCACCGTCTTTCAAAACAATCTTATACGTTTTTGCTTGCCATTTTGCCTCCAACGTTACGTCGTCCGCAATCTCCCAAACACCGTTTTCTACTGGTGTATCGTCCGCTTTATACCAACCTACAAACGTATATCCTTTACGGGTTGCCGTCGCCAACTCAACCGTGCTATCGTATACTACATCTTGTGTTGTCTTGCTTACCGTACCGTCGTTTGCATCATACGTAACCGTATACGTATTTGCCGTTTCCACAGCGTTTACGATTAAATTTCCCGAAGTTGCGCCGAGCGCAGCGTCCAACTCGGTTTTATTCCATTCCACGGTATACCCCGTTTTGCTCGCAACCGTAGGCACGTCCACTTTTGCCAACGCTGTACCAACCGTAAACGTTTTTACAACGTCTTCCTGACCATTTTGAATAAACGTAACGGTATGTTTTGCTTTCTCCGTCCAACTTGCAACCAACGTTACGTCGTCCGCAATTTTCCAAATACCGTTCAAAACCGCCGTACCGTCTTGTTTTTTCCAACCCGTAAAATCGTAATCCGCACGGGTTGCCGTTGCTGCAAGTTCAAACGCGCTGTCGTACGTTACCTCTTGCGTAGGCTGGCTTGCCGTACCGCCGTTTGCATCATACGTAATTGTATATTTATTTGCCGTTTCCACAGCGTTCACAACCAAGTTACTCGAAATTGCGCCGAGTGCCGCGTTCAATTCCGTTTCATTCCATTCCACGGTATATCCCGTTTTGCTTGCAACCGTAGGCACGTTCGCCTCAGCCAAAGTTCCCCCTTCCGTTACCGTCTTAACGACGTCCGTTTGACCTGCTTGCTTAAAGGTAATCGTAAATTCTTGCAATGCAGGTTGTTCCTGCGGACTGGATTGTTGCTGACTGGATTGTTCCGTCTTTCCTCCACCACAACCCACTACTGCCACAGACATAGCCACCGTTGCCAAAAGGCTCAACGCCAAAATTGCAATTTTCCTAAATTTCATCTTCTTTTCCTTTCCTTTTTATATTTTCCCCGTATATACGGACTGACACTTTATAAATTATATCATAAATCGTTTCGCTTGTCAACCCCTATATCATAAAATTTTTCATTCTTTGTTACGTTTTTTCAATTCTTTTTTAATCAACTAAAAAATTCTTTATCCGCCCAAGGCGACGTCTAAGGACATCATAATAACAAACCCTATCAAAAATCCCCACGCCCCCAACTTTCTTGTTTTTTCATTTTCACACGCAGGCAACAATTCTTCCGCCACCACAAACAACATTGCCCCTGCGGATAACGACAGTAAAAACGGCTGAATGATCGTCAATGTTGCCGACGTTAAAAAGCCCACTACGGCAAAAATCGGCTCGGCAAGACCACTGCACAAACCGTATAAAAAGGCTTTTTTGTTGCTGTTTAAATCGTTTTTTATAGGCAAGGACACCGCTGCCCCCTCAGGCAAATTTTGAAGTCCGATACCAAACGCCAACCCCAACGCCAACGCATACGCCGCCGTCGTACCAGCCGCATACGCCGCGCCAAATGCAAACCCTACCGCCAACCCCTCGGGAATATTATGCAAAGTTACAGCAAAAAACAACTTTGTCGAGCGTTGCGACAAACCGCTTTCCTTCGGAATTTTCGGCGCAAGAAAATCCAAACATATCATAAATACGCCGCCTAGCAAGCACCCACCGCCAACCGTTAAAAAACCGCTTTGTTCTAAGGCAGGGATAATCAGCGACCAAACGGCAGCCGCGCTCATCACCCCTGCCGCTATGCCAAAAAACAACGTTTGCAACCGTTCGGGAATCCCCTTTTTAAAGCAAAAAACGAGCGCCGCACCGAGCGCCGTCATCACAAACACAAATAAAAATCCTATTATCGTCATTATCGTATGGCTCATATATCTTCTCCCGTGTTTCTTTCGAGTTTTCGTCGCGAAAATACCGCGCAGTATCACTACTATCAGTATATGAACAACAAAGGAAAAACGGGAATTTTCTTTTGGAAAACTCCCGTTTATACAGCCGTTTTTTACTTTACTATTTTATTCCTCTTTGCCGTGCACCCACGTATGAATGGGCTTTTTTAAGAATTTCATAAGCGGTTTCATAACAATCCCCACGCCAAAGGCAATCAAAACCGTACCCTCACGCACACCTGCCAGTTGATGGAAAAACACCAAAGACAACGTTATCGCAATGGTAACCAGCGTTACGTCAAAAATCATTTTACAGGTGGATAATTGCCACTTTGTGCGCTTGGTCATTGCCACGGTTACGCCCTCGCCGGGCATAGACATCACGTTTGCGTCCAAATACAGCATAATTCCCAGCGCGATAAACAGCATACTGATAAATACGAACAGGACGCGAACAACGTAATGTTCGGGATTGGGAATAAGATTGGTAAGTAGCCCTGCGCCGTCCACGAAAAATCCGAACACCGTCGATACGGCAAATTGAAACACGTAATACCATTTGAATTCTTTCCCTAAAATGGCAAGTTGAATCAAAACGAATACGCAATATACAATCGTCGTCCAATTCCCGAGGGTCAAAGACGTAAACCGTAAACTCAGGACGTAGGGAATGGAGCTGACGGGAGAAATCCCCAAATTGCTCTTGATAGCGATATTGATGCCCACCGCCACCAAAAACATACCGATAAGATAGACAATCAATCGTTTCGTCCAATGCCAAACTTTTTCTTTCGTAACCTTTTCCATATCATTCTCCAAAGTGAGATAATTTTTCATTATTATACAACACTTGGCTTATTTTGTCAATGATTTAAAAAGGAAAAGCCTATTTATTCCGCTTGTTTCTTTTTTTGGCGTTTAACGCGCTGTTCTTCCAATACGCCGCGTACCGCCTCACATTCGTCCGCTCCCCATTCCGAAAACGGTACGTGTAACTGTTTTTCATACCATTTAATCGTTTTTTCTACGTCCTGTACCGCCCACACTTCTTTCAATTCTTTCTGAGTTAACGGCTCGAAATTCTTAGGGAGTTCGGGCAAATCCTCGCCTGCATAAATATATAGCCCCAATCCAAACATAGCCAAATTTTTCGTTAAGCACCGCATAATAGATTTGTTTATTTCCGTCATTTTCGGCTGTAAAATCGCGTTGTTGCGGATATCCATTACGGGCAGCCACATTTCATACGTTCGTTCTCCTGCCGTTACCTGTGTTTGCACCATATAGCCCATTTTTTCATTCCCCGAACAAAACGTTCCGTCAAATTCATTCACTTTATACGTAGCGTCGGGATATACCTTTTTAAATTCTGCCCAAGCAAACGCCCAAGACAAGTAGGTTAAATTGCCTTTTTTTTCCGTTTTATCGTTGACGTTGATGGCGTACACTTCTTCAAATTTTCCCATTCTTCCCCTCCGTTTCTTACGTGTGATATTACACGCTTTCTTTTATAGTGTAATCCATTTCAATCAAAGTTATTCAAAAGCGTAAAAAAGCAATTTTTAAGGCAATAAATTTTGCTTATTCATATCGATTTTTTGAAAATTAAAAATTTTTTTTATTTTTTTTATTTCAACAACTTTCATATTATTGTAAATTTTAAAAAAATCTGCTATAATTATCTTGTAATTTAGCGTTTGCTTAAAAAAATCTTATAAAAAGAGGACTTATAACTATGGAAAAAATCTACACAGGTAAAACGAAAGACGTTTACAAACTTGAAAACGGCAACGTAATGCTGAAATTCAAAGACGATTGTACCGGCAAAGACGGCGTATTCGATCCTGGTGAAAACACCGTCGGACTTACTATTGAAGGTATTGGCAAAGCGAATTTGAAATCGTCCGTTTACTATTTTGAATTGTTGAAACAAGCCGGCATTAAAACCCACTACGTTTCCGCTGATATCGAAAACGCAACGATGGAAGTTCTCCCCGCAACCGTATTCGGACACGGTTTGGAAGTTATTTGCCGCTTGGTTGCAACGGGTAGCTTTATCCGCAGATACGGCGAATATATCAAAGACGGCACGCCCCTTGCAGGCGGATACGTAGAATGTACCTTTAAAAACGACGAAAAAGGCGATCCCCTCGTTACGGCAGAAGGTCTTGACGCGTTGGGGGTTATGAGTTTGGATATGTTCCAATCTATGAAAGAACAAACCTTGAAAATCACTAAGGTAGTTGCAGACGATTTGAAATCTATCGGACTTGACCTTTGGGATATCAAATTTGAATTTGGTTACAACAACGGCGAAGTTATTTTGATTGACGAAATCGCTTCGGGAAATATGCGCGTTTATAAAGACGGCAAAATCGTTGATCCCGTTGAATTGACAAAACTCATCAACAACAGATAATTCTTTGCGTTTTGCAAAAATTGAAAGCCACCCTTTGGGGTGACTTTTCTGTTATATACTCCAAATTTATTCTTTTGAAAAATTGTCTTTCCCTACACCACAAAGCAAACATTCAAAATTTTCGGGCAAATCCTCAAATTTTGTTCCTGCTGCAATGCCAAGGTCAGCGCAACCGATTTCTTCGTCGTAAACCCAGCCGCATACCTCGCATATATATTTACTCATTGTATCCCTCCTTTTAATCTTTACACAGTTCTTTTGCCAAAGCGTCGATTTGCGCGTAATTTTCTTCCGTCATTGCCGAAAGAATTTTTACGCTTGATTCTAAATACTGCAAATTTTTACTCTTTTCCAACAAATCTTTCATCACGCGCGTTGCCATCGGCGCCCAACTGCCGTTTTCAATAAATCCAACCGTACGGTTTTGAAAATTCCGTTCCATTAAGCCGTGAATAAATTCGCGCATAAACGGAAAAATTTCACCGTTATAGGTTGTCGTCGCAAGCACGATTTTATCAAAGCGAAAGGCGTTTGCAATCGCCGTGGACATATCTATTGTCGCCAAATCCACAATCATCACCTTTTCGCAGCCGTTTTCTTTTAAGCGTTCTGCCAAGTGTTGAACTGCCTGTTTCGTGTTGCCGTACACGGAAGTAAACGCAATGAGAACGCCCTTTGTTTCAGCCTCGTATTTCGACCACGAATCGTAGCATTTTAAATAATGGGATATGGATTCGGTTAATATTGGTCCGTGCAATGGATAAATTGCGCGAATATCCAAATCGGACAATTTTTTCAACAGCGTCTGCACTTGCACCCCATATTTCCCCACGATACCGAAATAATACCGTCTTGCCTCGTCCAGCCAGTCCTCGTCCGTATCGGTCGTTCCGAATTTTCCAAACCCATCCGCCGAAAATAACACTTTTTCTTTTTTATCGTAGGTTACGATTACTTCCGGCCAATGCACCATCGGGGCTGTAAAAAACAGCAATTCGTGATTGCCGAGCGACAAAAAAGTGCCGTCCTCCACAACGATTTGTTCGTTTAAAAACTCTTTCCCGAAAAAATTCTTCATCATTAAAAAAGATTTTTTCGAGGCTACCATTTTAACGTCGGGATACGCCTCTAAAAATGCGCTGATATTAGCCGAGTGGTCGGGTTCCATATGCTGAATAATTAAATAATCAGGCTGTTTCCCATTTAAAACGCCGCGTAAATTTTCCAACCATTCGTCTTTGAACGCCGTTTCTACCGTGTCAAATACGGCAATTTTTTCGTCCATTATCACGTACGAATTGTAAGACATTCCGTTCGACACGTTATACTGCCCTTCAAATATACGAATATTCCTGTCGTTTACTCCAATGCGCTTGATATCCGTTTCCATAATTTTATATTACCCCTTTTTGTCGAATTATAATCGTGGTATTGCAAACATCTTCCACGTTTTTATTTCTTCTTTTTAAAAACAGGCTCGTCTTTCGCACAAAGCCATGCGCCGATTATCATCAATACGAACGCAAAAAAATAAGTTACAGTCGGAATCCCTCGAAAAATGCAAAAGGATAATAACGCGCCGATAAACGGCGAAACGGCATAATATGCGCTCGTCCGAGCTGCGCCAAGCAATCGTTGCGCGTATACGTAAAAAAAGATACTCAATCCATACGCCACGAACCCAACGCCCAAAACGGCAAAAACGCTCCATACGTTTGACAATTTTTCACCTATACAAAGCCCTATCACAACCGAGCCCAATCCCGAAAAAATGCCTTTTAATAAAACGATTTGCAACGGGTCTTTGGAGGATATTTTTCTCGTACAATTATTTTCAAAGCCCCAACAAATACAAGCAAGAAGAATAAAAAGCGACCCGTAGGAAAACCGCAAGGCTGAAACATCTTCCACGGAAAGTAAAGCGCATGAGCCGACGATAAAAGCTATCCCCACCCAAAGCCGCGCGCTTATTTTTTCTTTGAATATCATCAACCCAATCAGCGCCGTAGCTACGATTTCAAAATTGTTTAACAGGGAGGCGTTTGCTGCCGTGATGGATTTTAGCCCCAACAGCAAAAAAATCGGAGCAGCAATATCCAACACAATCATAGCCAACGTATACGGCAATTCCGCTTTGGTCAACCTACTTTCTTGTTGCTCTGCTTTTTTGATTTTACGCACAAGCGCAATAATGCCCATGCCTAATCCCGCTCCCAAATATAAAAAACCAGCCGTCAACGTTGGCGGTATATATTCTAATAATAATTTGGAAAAAGGCGCGTTTATCGCATATAATGCCGCGGCTAAAATTGCCAAAAAGATCCCCTTTTGGATGTCCTTTTGCGACATAATTTTCTCCTAAAAAACATACGCCTGCAAAATCACTCTTGCAGACGTAGTTTTAATTGACGATTTTTAAATCAATTCAATAATAGCGGTTTCAGCGCCGTCGCCACGACGTTCGCCAAGAAGATAAATTCTCGTATAACCGCCGCCTTGACCAACTTCTTCCTTACGAGCCGCATATTTAGGTGCGATTTCGTTGAAGAGTTTGTCCATCAAGGGATGCTGAACGTCAGCCGTTCTTGCCTTGAATTCGCTTTTCTTTTCGTTGAAGCCTTTCACTTCTTGCAAATCGTAGGTCTTAGCCATGATTGCACGACGCGCAGCAAGTTTCTTAGCGCCGTCCTTTACGTTGGTAACGGTGATTTCTTTACCCTTGCTATCCTTCTTCACTACTTCAAATTCAATGTTGTCGTCATAGGTATTTACCGCTTTCGTAATCAACTTTTCCACATAGGATTTCAGTTCTTTTGCTTTCGCAGCGGTTGTTTCAATTTTTCCATACCAAAGAAGCTGGGATGCCAAGTTTCTCAAAAGGGCATTTCTTTCTTTGGACGTTCTTCCCAATTTTCTGGGCATAATTTTAATCCTCCTGTTGTGTTAATGCGAGGCCGTAAGAATCCAACTTGTTAATGACTTCTTCCAAAGACTTTCTGCCGAGGTTTCTTACCTTCAACATATCGTCTTCCGTCTTCTTTGTGAGGTCTTCGACCGTATGAATGTTTGCTCTCTTCAAGCAGTTGTACGAACGAACCGAGAGGTCCATTTCTTCAATCGCCATTTTGAGAATCTGTTGTTGTTTGTCGTCTTCCGTCTTGACGAGGATATCCATACCTTTAATCGTTTCACTGAGATTTACGAACAAATTGATATGATCTTGCATAATCTTCGCTGCAAGGGAAATAATTTCCTTGCCCGAAAACGTTCCGTCCGTCCACACTTCCAACGTCAGCTTGTCGTAATCCACCGCTTGACCTACACGCGTAGGTTCAACCGAATAATTCACTTTCTGCACGGGCGTGTAAATAGAATCTACCGCAATATAATCAATAACGGGCTTTTTGTTATCTTTTGCAGGTCTATACCCTCTGCCTCTGCCGATGGTCAACTCTACGTCAAGTTTCGCGCCTTCGTCAATCGTGCAGATGTATTGATCGCTGTTAATAACCTCGATTTCCGCGTCAATGTTAAGGTCTTTTCCCGTTAAAACGGCAGGACCTTCCTTGCTAATATGCAACACCTTTTCGTAATCCTTATCGATTACCTTCGTCTTAATTGCAAGCGTTTTGAGGTTGAGAATAATTTCCGTAACGTCCTCTTTTACACCTGCAACAGCAGAAAACTCGTGCTTCACACTGCCGTCAAGGAATTTGATTCCTTCCACCGCCGCGCCGGGCAAAGCAGAAAGAAGAATTCTTCTAAGACAGTTTCCTATGGTAAGACCGAAACCTTTCTCTAAGGGCTCGCATACTACTTTCGCATAAAAGTCGTCGTTTTCAAGCACCTCGAGTTTGGGCATATCCATTTCGATCAT
>JAFTPE010000027.1 GCA_017463425.1 Clostridia bacterium
AAAATCGGGGAAAATCGTAGATGCTCTCGACCAAGTCTTGATAACTTTCTTTTCGTTTGCCTCGTTCATAGCTTGAATTCTGCTGAAAAGCTTCGCTTCAACGTAAGGTCCTTTCTTAACGCTTCTTGACATTTTTTCAATCCCTCCGATTAGTTAATTCTCTTGAGAATGAACTTGTTGGTTGCATTCTTCTTCTTTCTCGTCTTATAGCCGAGAGCGGGTTTACCCCAAGGCGTCAAAGGACCGGCATGACCGATAGGAGACTTACCTTCACCACCACCGTGGGGGTGATCAACAGGGTTCATTACCGAACCTCTTACTTCGGGTCTCAAACCAAGGTATCTTGCTTTACCTGCTTTACCGAGGGAAACGAGCTCGTGGTCTACGTTGCCTACTTGTCCGATCGTTGCGCGGCACTTCAAGAGAACGTATCTCATTTCGCCACTGGGCATACGGATCGTTGCGTACTTACCTTCCACAGCCATGATCTGCGCGGAAATACCTGCGCTTCTTGCGATCTGACCGCCTTTACCGGGGGTAAGCTCGATGTTGTGTACCATCGTACCAACGGGTATGTTTTCAAGGGTAAGCGCGTTACCGACTTTGATGTCTGCTTTTGCGCCACTCATAACCTTATCGCCAACGTTAAGCCCTACGGGAGCAAGGATATACGATTTTACGCCGTCTGCGTACACAAGCAATGCGATGTGCGCGCTTCTGTTGGGGTCGTATTGAATACTTTGAACCGTTGCGGGGATATCGTCCTTCAATCTCTTGAAGTCGATGATACGATATTTTCTGCGGTTGCCACCGCCGATGTGTCTGGTCGTGATTCTACCCAAGTTGGTGCGACCGCCGCTGTGGCGTTGGTCGTGCATCAAAGATTTTTCGGGTTTTGCACCGGGAGTTAAATCGTCGTTGGTCAAAACCGTTACGAAACGACGACCTGCCGATGTAGGTTTATAGGATTTAATAGCCATTTTCTTTTCTCTCCTCCTAAATTACGACAAAGATTCGAAAAACTCGATGGGTTTGCTGTCTTCTTTCAGCGTTACAAACGCTTTTTTACGATCGGGCGTCTTGCCTTCGTATCTACCCATTCTCTTGAGTTTGCCCTTGCAGGTAACGGTGTTTACGCTTGCAACCTTTACGCCGAAAATCTTTTCGACTGCCAACTTGATTTCCACTTTGTTCGCGTCTTTCTTTACGATGAACGCATACTTCTTATCTGCGATCCCGTCATAGCCCTTTTCGGTCAATACGGGTTTAATGATGATATCCTCTGCAAACATTAGCCATTTACCTCCTGGAATTTCTCAACCGCAGCTTTCGTCATAACAACTTTGTTATTTACGACAACTTCGTACGTGCTAAGTTGTGCCAAAGGCAACGTTGCCAACTTGGGAAGGTTTGCTGCAGCGCGGATCACGTTGATATCGTTGTTATCCATAACCACAAGCGCCGTCTTGTTCAGCCCAAGCGCTTTTGCAAATGCTGCCATTTCCTTCGTCTTAGCCGCGGAAACTTTCAATTCGTCCACAACGATGAATTCGCCGTCAGCAACTTTCTTGGAAAGCGCGGACAAAAGAGCCGCTTTCTTTGCTTTCGCGTTCATCTTCTTGGAGAAGTCGCGGGATTTCGGTGCGAACACAACGCCACCCTTAATCCATTGAGGAGCGCGGATGGATCCTTGACGAGCACGACCCGTACCCTTTTGTCTCCAAGGCTTGATACCGCCGCCTCTAACTTCCGTTCTCGTGAGGGTGGATTTTGTACCCTGTCTTTCGTTTGCAAGACGGGTAACGACTGCTTGATGAATCAACGGCTCGTTATAGTCAACTGCGAATACGTTATCGTTGAGTTCGATAGTACCGACTTCCGAGCCACTCATATTTAAAACTTTAATAGCCGCCATTGTCTTTCACTCTCCTTATTTGCTCTTAACGCTGTCCGCAATCGTAACGATGCTGCCCTTAGGGCCGGGGATAGCGCCTTTGATGAGGATTGCGTTCTTATCCAAATCCACACGAACAACTTCGAGGTTTTGAATGGTAACGTTATCCACACCGTACTGACCTGCAAGGTGCTTGTTCTTGAATACTCTCGAAGGAGCACTGATAGGACCCATAGAACCGGGTTCTCTGTGTACAGGGCCGGTACCGTGCGTCATCTTTAATCTGTGTTGATTCCACTTCTTGATAACACCCGTAAATCCGTGACCTTTCGTTACACCCGATACGTCTACCTTGTCCCCTGCCGCGAACACGTCAGCTTTGAGTTCCGTACCTACCGTGAAAGTTTCAGCATTTTCAACTCTGATTTCTTTCAACACTTTGTGGGGTTTTACGCCTGCTTTTTTGAACTGACCGAGCTCAGGCTTTGTCAACGCCTTTTCGTTCACTTCGATAAAGCCCAGCTTCAACGCCGCGTAACCGTCGTTTGCTACCGTCTTCACTTGAACGACGGGGCAAGGACCTGCTTCCACTACCGTAACGGGAATCATTTCCCCGTTTTCTGCAAAGATTTGGGTCATTCCAACTTTGCGTCCGATGATTGCTTTATTCATTGATAAAGTTCACTCCTTAAATTATTTTTTATCTCGAATACCTTTAAAAGTATTTCTCGGCAAATTTTTGATTAGAGCTTGATTTTGATATCAACACCTGCAGGGAGGTGAATCGAATCAAGCAATTTTGCGTTAGGGGAATAGATGTCGATAATTCTCTTATACGTTCTCATTTCAAACTGTTCACGAGAATCCTTATATTTGTGAGGGGAACGAAGAATCGTTACAATTTCTCTTTCCGTGGGAAGAGGAATAGGTCCGCTGATTTTCGCGCCGCTCTTTTTCATCGTTTCAACGATACGGCTTGCCGCTTCGTCTACGAGTTCGTGATCGTACGCCGCTAACTTAATTCTGATTTTTTGTACTGCCATTTTAGTTACTCCTTTTACTGTTTATACTAACGATTTATTTTGCTGTAATCAACCTATCCGTGTGTATCGAGCCTTTTGCAAAATAAAAACACTCTTTTCGACCGAGCGTTCATACGCAAAGCCTCGGTTAGTCGCAGGAATCAAGTCCCACTTTTGTCAACGGAAATTATCTGCCGAAGCGGCTTTTTGCCTCGGATTTGCAGTAACTTCCCGCATCAACCCTATACACCGTAATTACACAGCCTATATATAATATCAAATCTGTAAATTCCTGTCAAGCGTTTGAAACAACTTTTTTAAAATTTTTTTAATTTTTTTGAAATTTTTGGAATATTTTTCATTTTCATTAAAAAACTGTTCTTCTACGCGCGCGCGACATTTATATATTATATATAGGAGCGATATAAATGTCAAGAGAATGAAAGATAAAAACGAGGAAAATTTCCCTCGTTTTTATCTTTTTTTACAACAATTCTTTAAAGTTTTTAATATAACCGTCCGCAAACGTACGTATTTCATTTTCGTTTTCCGCCGAAAAAACGTCGTAGCACCCTATCGTTTTCATCCCCGCTTGATTTGCAAAGCGCAACGAATGAACGCTATCGTCCACCATAACACATTCAGCCGACGACAATTTTAAACGCTTCGCCGCCTCAACAAAAGTTTCCACAACGGATTTATTGGTTGAAAAATCCTCTACACCCCAAACGTTTTCAAACAAATCTTCCCAACCCAAACGTTTTATAGCAGGGTCGAGAAACGCATGCGGACTGCCCGTCAAGATATTCAAACGGTATCCGCGCGCTTTCAACGTTCGCAACGTTTTCTCCGCGCCGTCTTTGGCTGGGATTTCCGTTGCATACACCGCCGCAAGTCTTTTCATATAGTGCGCGTACAATTCTTCACACGTCAAACCAAGAGAATATTCTTTCACCAAATAATGACTAAGCCCGGGATAACCTAGCGGAGCTAAGGTTTTTATGATATCGGACGGATAATCAACGCCGTGCTCGTCCAAATACCCCAAAATAGTTTTTGTTGCGGCAGGCATTGAATCGAGCAACGTCCCATCCAAATCGAAAATATACGCCTTAACCATACGGCTTATTTCCCCGTTTTTTCTTTAAATCTTGCTTTCGCACGAAGTTCGCTGTCCAAAATACGTTTTCTGATACGCAAGGATTTGGGCGTAACCTCCAACAATTCGTCGTCGGCAATAAATTCCAAACATTCTTCAAGGCTCATTTTGCTGACGGGAATCAACGTCAATGCGTCGTCGCTGCTTGACGAACGAGTATTGGTAAGATGCTTGGTTTTACAAACGTTTACGTTGATATCGTCCGCAAGATTAGTATACCCCACGACCATACCTTGATATACGGGCGTTCCAGGGGTGATAAACAAATTCCCTCTGCCCTGCGCGTTAAACAAGCCGTACGCAACTGCTTCCCCCGTTTCAAACGCAACGAGTGAACCCGTATTTCGACGTTGCATATCCCCTTTATACGGTTCGTATTCAAAGAAAATAGTATTCATAATACCTTGTCCGCGCGTATCCGTCAAAAATTGACTCTTATACCCGAACAAACCACGCGAAGGTACGATAAATTCCAAACGCATACGACTGCCGATTGCGCTCATATGCGCCAAAACACCCTTTCTGTTTCCCATTTCCGAGAACACGGGTCCTGTCATATCTTCAGGCACGTCCGCAACGAAACGCTCCATAGGCTCGTGGCGAACACCGTCGATTTCCTTATACAACACACGCGGCGTAGAAACCTGGAATTCGTACCCCTCACGACGCATCGTTTCAATCAAAATCGCAAGATGCATTTCCCCACGACCACAAACGCGGAAACTGTCCGCAAAGTCTGTATCGTTGACGCGCAGAGAAACGTCGCGAAGAAGTTCTTTATACAATCTGTCGCGAAGTTGACGAGTGGTAACAAACTTCCCTTCTTTGCCTGCAAACGGACTGTCGTTGACGGAAAACGTCATTTCCACCGTCGGGTCTTCAATTTTTACAAATTCAACGGGTTCAACCGCTTTCGGTTCGCATACGGTATCGCCAATATTCAGCCCGTCGATACCCGAAAACATAACGATATCACCTGCCTGCGCGCGCTCTACCTGTACCCGTTCCAACCCCTCAATTTGATATAAATTGGCAATTTTGCAATTTGTACGAATTTTTGAATCGTTGAAATTGCAAACGGAAACGGGTTCGTTGGCGCGAATCACGCCACGTTCGATTCTGCCAATCCCAATACGTCCGACAAATTCGTTGTAATCGATACAGGAAACGAGTAATTGTCCCGCGCCCTCCACGTCCAAATCCATTGGCGGAATCGTTTCCAAAATCGTATCAAACAACGGATTGAGATTGGGTTCTTGTTTATCGGGAGAAAGCGACGACGTGCCTTGACGTCCACAGCAATACACGATAGGGCTTTCTAACTGCTCGTCCGTGGCGTCGAGTTCCATCATCAACAGCTGCATTTCCTCTACCACCTCGGCAATACGCGCGTCGGGGCGGTCTACTTTATTGATAACGATAATCGTTTTCAAGCCCAAAGCAAGCGCTTTTTGCATAACGAAACGAGTCTGAGGCAACGGGCCTTCCGCCGCGTCTACGAGAATCAACGCGCCGTTTACCATTTTCAATACACGTTCCACTTCACCCGAAAAATCGGCGTGTCCCGGCGTATCGACGATATTGATTTTTACCCCCTTATAATGCGCGGAGGTATTTTTCGCCAAAATGGTAATTCCGCGTTCCCTTTCCAAATCACCGCTGTCCATAACGCGGTCTTGCACCTGTTGATTTTCACGGAATACACCGCCTTGCGCCAACATTTCGTTGACAAGCGTGGTTTTGCCGTGGTCAACGTGCGCGATAATCGCTACGTTTCTCAAATCCTGTCTAATCATAATTTAAAAACGCTCCTTTACGTAAAACTTTTCAACCTTATTATTTTAATACTTTTTCTTGAAATTGACAACAAAAAAAGCGGCGTATCTACAACATTTTTATCCAAAAAAATAAAAATTTTCCGCAAAGCGTCGTTTTTCGCCTTGCGGAAAGGAAAAATCACAAACTTTTTACCGCCAAATTTTCATACGTTGTAAACCGAATGATATGCCCGTTGTCGTCAATGGGTTCGCCCTCGTCTACGCATATAAAATTCGGGTTTTCGTCCAAATTTGGAAAAAACACCTCCGCGCCTCCGACAGCCTCCACTTTTGTAATTAAAACCTTATGGCAATAGGGCAACATTTCACGGTACATCACACCGCCGCCTATGATATAAATTTCTTCCTTTTCACGCTTTTTCAGCTCGGTTTTCAATTCTTCAAAATCACGCACAAAAATACATTCGTCGCATACCTGCCCCCTACTAAGGACAATATTTACCCTATTTTTAAGAGGCTTTTGATTGGGGAAAGAGCGCAACGTATTCCCCCCCATCACGACGGTATGCCCCATCGTCGTTTCACGAAAAAATTTCATATCTTTGGGCAAAGAAAACATCATATCGTTGCCTTTCCCAATGCCCCATTCTTTGTCTGCGTGTACGATTGCATATATCATTTTATCACCTTACACCGCTACGGGGATTTTACTTTCCAATTTTTCGTATTCGTAATCGACGAGTTGGAAACTGTCCACCGTAAAATCGTAAAAATTCGTAATCGTAGGGTCTACGATCAACTTCGGCGCGGCGTGGCGCGGCTTTGACAACACTTCTTTCACAAGAGGGATATGTCTATCGTAAATATGCGCGTCCGCAATCACGTGTACGAGTTCCCCCGCTTTCAACCCAGAAACCTGCGCCAACATAACGAGCAACACAGCGTACTGCACGACGTTCCAGTTATTCGCCGTCAACATATCGTTGGAACGTTGGTTTAAAATCCCGTTCAGCGTATCGCCCGTAACGTTAAACGTCATAGAATACGCGCAAGGATACAAATTCATTTCGTGTAAATCAGCAAAATTGTAAATATTCGTCATAATACGACGGCTGGCAGGGTTGTGTTTCAAATCGTACAACACCCTATCCACTTGATCAAATTCACCCTCTTTATATTTGTGTTTTACACCCAACTGATAACCGTAAGCCTTTCCAATCGAGCCCGTTTCGTCCGCCCAACTGTCCCAAATATGCGAATTCAAATCGTGGATATTATTGCTCTTTTTTTGCCAAATCCATAACAACTCGTCCACGCACGATTTAAACGCCGTACGGCGCATTGTTAAAATAGGAAATTCTTCCCTTAAATCGTAACGATTGACAATTCCAAATTTTTTCACGGTATGCGCAGGCGTACCGTCCTCCCATTTAGGGCGAACGTCCAGCTCTGTATCCCAAAACCCGTTTTCCATAATATCCGTCATGTTTTGCGCAAAAATTTCGTCTGCTCTGCTCATTGCTCTTTCTCCTCGTTACGTTTCAATCACTTCTATTAAAAAGCTGACGGGGCGAAACCCGTCGTTGCAAGAAATCATTGCCGATTTCTCGTTTTTCATCCAACCGTCGTAAAAATTGCCGCCGCCTTTTGCGAGTTCTTCCACAAACGGGCGCATACTCTCCCATGCGCTCACACAAAGCCCGTCGGGTTTTGCGGCGTTTTCACAAACAAACGTCTGCCCCTCCGCTATGTCGCAAGCGTGCTGAATGGGGTTTTCGTATCTTTCAATTAGGTCTTTATGCAAAACCTTTCGCATCACCGTAATTTTACATTTTTTCATAGGCAACTTTTTTACAATTCTACTCGATTTTTGTCTTTGTTGAAGATATTATATCACAAATATACTCTTTTCGTCAAGGTTTCAAAAACTTTTTTCGGATTATTTTTCCAAAAAGTTGACAAAAGCGAAAAAATTGGGTATTATATATACGTATGGAAAATTTTAAGTTAAGGAGAGTTCTGTATTTATGAACAAGAAAACCGTAAAAGATATTGACGTAAAGGGCAAAAAAGTCCTTGTAAGATGCGATTTCAACGTTCCTATGAAGGACGGAGTTATCACCGACGAAAACCGTATTATCGGCGCGTTACCCACCATTAAGTATTTGATGGAACAAGGTGCGAAAGTTGTACTTTGCTCGCATATGGGCAAGCCCCACAACGTGTTTGATTGTAAATTGGAATTGAACAAGAAAGAAAAGGCGAAAATTGCGGCTCTGCCCGAGGCAGAACAAGCGGCGGCTACCGAAGAAGCGTTGGAAAAAGCGAAGAAAGACGTTAAAAAATTGACGCTTGCTCCCGTTGCGGCAAGATTAAACGAATTGTTGGACGGCAAAGTTACGTTCGCCAACGACGTTATCGGCGAGGATGCAAAAGCAAAAGTTGCGGCTTGTAAAGAAGGCGAATGTGTGCTTTTGGAAAACTTGCGTTTCCACAAGGGCGAAGAAAAGAAAGCGCCCGAATTTATGCAGGCGCTCGCAAGCTATTGCGAAGTATACGTAAACGACGCGTTCGGTACGGCGCACCGTTCCCATTCTTCCACGGCTGGTATCGTAGAAGAAGGTTTGGTTAAGACGGCGGCTTGCGGATTCCTTATCGAAAAGGAGCTCTCCGTAATGGCAGATACGCTGGAAACCCCCGAAAGACCGTTCGTTGCTATCCTTGGCGGCGCAAAAGTTGCGGACAAGCTGAACGTTATTTCCAACCTCCTCGAAAAATGCGATACGCTCGTTATCGGCGGTGGTATGGCGTATACCTTCATCAAAGCGCAAGGCGGTAAAATCGGTACTTCCCTCGTGGACGACGAAAAAATTTCGTATTGTAGCGAAATGCTTGAAAAAGCAGCGAAACTCGGCAAAAAAATTCTTTTGCCTGTAGACACCGTTGCAGCAAACGCATTCCCCAACCCTATCGACGCGCCTATCGACACCGTTGTCGTTCCCTCGAATGCAATCCCCGACGATATGATGGGGCTTGACATTGGTCCTGAAACAAAGAAATTGTTTGCCGACGCAGTTGCAAACGCTAAATCGGTTATTTGGAATGGACCTATGGGCGTATTTGAAAATCCGATTTTGGCAGAAGGCACGAAAGCCGTAGCGCAGGCTCTTGCAGACGCTTACGGAAAAGCGACCACGATTATCGGTGGCGGCGACAGCGCGGCGGCTGTTCAAGTGTTGGGCTTTGCCGACAAGATGACGCATATTTCCACGGGTGGCGGCGCATCCCTTGAATTGTTTGAAGGCAAAGTGCTTCCTGGTATCGCTTGTTTGAACGACAAATAAAAAAAATTGAATCTTACGCGTAAGGGCGAATCGTCGCCCTTATGTTATGTAATAAAACCAAATTATAAAAACAATTATTTTCACAAGGAGATTACAATATTATGAGAAGACCTATTATTGCAGGTAACTGGAAAATGAACAACACCGCATCTGAAGGCGTAACGCTTGTAAAAGCGATTGCTCCCCTCGTTACAGACGCAAATTGTGATGTAGTCGTTTGCGTTCCCGCAATCGATATCCCTGCCGTTAGCGAGGCGTTGAAAGGCACGAATATCAAGCTCGGCGCAGAAAACGTACACTTTGCAGAAAAAGGCGCTTACACGGGCGAAATTTCCGCTGCTATGTTGTTGGAATACGGCGTTGAATACGTTATTATCGGGCACAGCGAACGTCGTCAATATTTTGCAGAAACGGACGAAACCGTAAACAAGAGAACGCTTACCGCTTTGAAAGCGGGCTTGACCCCTATCGTTTGTATCGGCGAATCGTTGGAAGAAAGAGAAACGGGTAAGACGGAAGAAGTACTTGCTACCCAAATCAAAGACGGTTTGAAAGATATCGAAGATATCACCAAAATCGTAATCGCGTACGAACCCGTTTGGGCTATTGGTACGGGTAAAACAGCTACTGCGGAGCAAGCAAACGAAACCATCGCGTTTATCCGTAAAACGGTGGGCGAAATGTTCTGTCCTAAGTGTGCAGACGCGCTCCGTATCCAATACGGCGGCAGCATGAACGCAGGCAACTGCAAAGAATTGATGGCAATGCCTGAAATCGACGGCGGTTTGATTGGCGACGCATCCTTGAAAGCGCCCGATTTCGCAGCTATCGTAAACTTTGATAAATAATCAATTTTTTAACCAGGTTTTTAAGGGGTAGTTTTGTATTCAACGCATACCTGCCCCTTTCATTTTGAGTTTTAGGAGTAAAAATACTATGAAAAAACCCTATGCGATTATCATTATGGACGGATACGGAATCAACCCTGACACAAAGGGAAATGCAATCCACGCAGACGGTAGTAAATACGTCAACGAATTAAAATCCGTTTATCCCAACTCGCAACTTGGCGCAAGCGGTATGTCCGTAGGTTTGCCCGACGGGCAAATGGGCAACAGCGAAGTTGGCCACCTCAATATCGGCGCAGGCAGAATCGTTTATCAAGATTTGACGAAAATTACCAAGGATATCCGCGACGGCGCATTTTTTAAAAATGCCGAACTGCTTCGCGCAATGCATTCAGCAAAAGACAACGGCAAAAAATTGCATTTATTCGGCTTGGTATCCACAGGCGGTGTGCATAGCCATATCGAACATCTTTTCGCTCTTGTGGAAATGGCGAAAAAAGAAGGGCTGGACAACGTGTATATCCATGCTTTTACCGACGGGCGCGACGTTGCCCCCACTTCGGGCGCAGACTTTTTGAAACAGTTGCAAGACAAGCTGAACGAACTTGGCTTTGGTAAAATCGCCTCCGTTGCCGGTAGATATTATGCAATGGACCGCGACAACAATTGGGACAGAGAAGAAAAAGCGTACGATATGTTGACGCTTGGAAACGGCGTACAATTTGAAGGTTCGGCGGAAAGCGCGGCAAAGACCTCTTATGAAAACGGCGTAACCGACGAATTTATTCTGCCGACCAATCTCACGGAAAAGGGCAAACCTGTGGCATTGATTGAAAAGAACGACAGCATCATCTGTTTCAATTTCCGCCCCGACAGAGCAAGACAAATTTCGAGAATGTTCTCACAAAAAACCTTTCCTTATACGGATGCAAAGACGGGCGCAACGCTTGGTTTTGAACGAAAAACGGGATTTCTCGCGCCTTGTTACGTTGGCTTTGCCGTGTATGATTCCTCCTTTGAAAACGTCGGTGTGGCGTTCCCTCCTGACGAAATCACGAACACGCTCCCGCAATATATTTCCTCTTTGGGCTTGAAACAACTGCACATTGCGGAAACGGAAAAATACGCGCACGTTACCTTCTTCTTTAACGCAAAATTAGAACCGCCCGTTGACGGCGAAACCCGAATCGTAATCCCTTCACCGAAAGTGGCAACCTACGATTTGCAACCTGAAATGAGCGCGTATCCCGTAACAGAAAAAGTGTTGGAAGAATTAGACAAAGGCGAATATGACGTCGTGATTCTCAATTTTGCAAACTGCGATATGGTTGGACACACGGGCGTTATGGAAGCGGCAATCAAAGCCGTACACACCGTAGACGAATGTGTGAAAAAGGTAACGGATAAAATTCTTGCCATGGGCGGTAGCGCTTTGGTTACGGCTGACCACGGCAACGCAGACCAAATGATTGCCGACGACGGCGTAGGCGCGTTTACGCAGCACACGACATTCCCCGTGCCTGTGATTTTGGTTTCTGAAGAATATAAAAACGTTTCTTTGCGCGACGACGGCGTTTTGGCTGATCTTGCCCCTACTTTGCTTGATATGATGAAATTGCCTCAGCCCAAAGAAATGACGGGTAAGAGCTTGATAAAATAATATCTTTGGAAAAATTTTTCCTTAATACCTTAAAAAACAGTTGCGATATTTAAACGAATATGTTATAATCAATAGGTAATTTTGGAAAACGGAGGCATTGCGCCTTTCCGCAAAAGAAAAATAAAAGGATTTTAAACGTTATGTTGAATTTGGTAAATTTATTGGCAACCAGCGATACCCCTATTAAAGACGAGTTTCGTAACGTCTATTTGGTACTTTCCGGAATCGTTATTATTTTGATGGCTATTGCGGCAATTACGGCAATCGTACTCGTATTATTGCAACCCAGCAATTCTTCGGGTATTGATGCGCTTGGCGGTTCGAGTGAAACTTTCTTCGGTAAAAATAAAGGCAAATCGATTGAAGAAAAAATGAAAAAATGGACTTGGATTTGTTTGGCTATCCTCGTTGTTTTGGCTATCGTCTTCTATATTTTGCCCGTATTTTTCGGCTAAGAAAACGTATGTATATCTCGGCGGCTTTTTGTGGAAGCCGCCTTTTTTATTACCGCCGCTTTACATAGGATACGGAGGTGGCAAATGAGCGCAAAAGAACGCATTTTAGAACAATTTGAAAACGGCGCACTTGCTTGTAAAACTGCAACGGAGATTTGTAAAATTTTGCAAATCCCCTACCGCGAGAAAAAACGTCTGACCGACCTTTTAGACGAACTGATAAAAGACGAGGCGATTTTTATAAACGACGGGGGCAGGTACGGAACGAGCGAGCAATTAGGCCTTATTAAAGGCACTTTAAACGGCAACGAGCGAGGGTTCGCATTCCTCGTTCCCGACGATAAAAATTTGTATTCGGAAGATTTTTTTATTCCGCATAAAAACCTCAACGGCGCGTTACACGGCGACACCGTTTTAATCGAACGGGTTCACGATAGAAGTGACGACGAGGGTCGCGTGGTTACCATTTTACAACGCGGATTTAAAACGATTGTCGGAACGTTTCGCAAAGACCGCCGAGCAGGATATTTGATTCCTGACGAAAAACGGTATGCGACAGATATTTATATCCCCTTATCTGATTGCTCCAATATCAAAAACGGCGTGAAAGCCGTGGCGAAAATCACCTCGTATCCTTACGGCAAATCTCCCGGCGGAGAAATTATCGAAGTTTTGGGCGAGGAGGACGATTTTTTCGCAGAAGAACTTTCGATTATACGTTCCTACGATTTACGAGAAGAATTCCCGACAAAAGTAGAAAAAGAAGCGCAAAAACAACAAAAACGTGGCATTACAGAAGCCGACCTTATCGGGCGTACGGATTTTCGCGACCAGTTGATCGTTACGATTGACGGCGAAGACACGCGCGATATCGACGACGCCGTTTCACTCACCAAAGTTGGCGACGAATATATTCTCGGCGTGCATATTGCCGACGTGTCGCATTACGTGGGATATCGCTCCCCTTTGGATATCGAGGCATACGAACGGGGTACGAGCGTCTATTTTCCCGACAGGGTGTTGCCTATGCTCCCTCGCGCACTTTCCAACGGAATTTGTTCTTTAAACGAAGGAGAAGACCGTCTTGCGTTATCGTGTGTCATGCGCGTGGATAAAAAAGGCGTTGTAAAAAGCAGCGAAATCGTGGAAAGCGTGATACGCTCCACGTATAAAATGACCTATCACGAAGTGGGAAAAATCCTCGACGGAGATAAGGAATTATGTGAAAAATACGCACTCGTTAAGGACATGGTATGCCTCTTTGGCGAATTGACGCATATTTTACAAACTATGCGAGAAAAGAAAGGCAGTATTTCTTTGGACGTGAAAGAAGCCAAAATCATTCTTGATGAAAACGACGAAATTCGTATTCCCGATTACGAGCGCGCGTTTTCCTATCAGATTATCGAGGCGTTTATGGTGCTTGCCAACGAAACGGTAGCGGAATATATGCACTCTATCGAAGCCCCTTTTATCTATCGTATCCACGAAAAACCGAGCGAAGAAAAAGCGACGACGTTTCGCGCTTTTGCGCAAACTTTGGGTTTAACCGCACGGTTTGCCGCAGACGACGTAAAACCGTACGATTATCAAAATCTTTTAAAATCTGCGGAAAATTTGCCTGTTTATTCGGTGTTGAACCGCGTAATGCTGCGTTCTATGCAAAAGGCGCGTTATTCACCTCAAAACGTGGGACATTTTGGATTGGCAAGCAAGTGTTATTGTCATTTCACCTCCCCTATTCGCCGTTATCCCGACCTGTGTATTCACCGAATTATTAAAGAAATTTTACACGGCAATTACGAAGATGCTAGACAGAGATATGCTGATTTCGTTGAACGCGCAGCAAAACAGTCTTCCGAGCGTGAACGCCGCGCCACCGACGCAGAACGGGACGTAGACGATTTGTACACGACTATGTATATGAGCGAGCGAATCGGCGAAGAATACGAAGCTGTGATTTCGGGCGTTACGTCGTTTGGATTATTTGCTGAATTGCCAAATACAATCGAGGGCATCATTCCTATCGAATCGTTATACGGCGAATATCAATTCGACCCAGACCGTTTCCGTCTTTTCAAAGGAAACGAAAGCTATTCGATTGGCGAAGAAATCCGCGTAAAAGTAATCGACGTGGACTTTTACAGACGCCGAACAGAATTCCGATTGTTGCATAAAATAAAAAAATGACCGTACCAGGTACGGATTGAATTTAAAAAAAAGGAGTTTTTATGAAAATTATCGCCACGAATAAAAGCGCTTCATTTGAATATTTTATTGAAGAAAAATATGAAGCAGGGATCGTTTTGGAAGGCAACGAAGTCAAATCGCTGAGAAAAGGCAACGTAAACATGAACGATTGTTTTTGTTTTTTACGCGGAAACGACGTTTCTGTGAAAAATATGCACATTGCCTTATACGACCATTCCGACGCATTCAGCACGAAAGATACGCGGCGGGATAGAAAGCTCCTTTTACACAAACGGGAAATTGCGAAAATAGCAGGCAAAATCAATCGACAGGGCTACACTCTTGTACCGTTAAAGTTATATTTCAAAGATTCTCTTATCAAGATAGAAATCGCGCTTTGCCGTGGCAAACACACCTTTGACAAAAAGCAAGCGATTGCGCAACGCGACGTGAAACGTTCGATGGATCGTGAAATCAAATCCTTTTACTAATAATCTACGCCCCCAAAGCCATTCAGCTTTGGGGGCGTAATATTTATCTTTTATTTAAGAGGCTATTTTCGTCGCTTTATAATCGCCATTTGAGGCAATCGTTATCATAATATGTCCGTCCAAAGCCGTATGATAAGTTTCCGTCCCTACCGATTTTAATGCGTCTATAACGTCTTTTGATGGGTGTCCGTACATATTATCTTTCCCGTACGAAAGCACCGCCGTTTTTACGTTCAAATACCGCAAAAAGCCTTCGCTCGTCGAATCATTGCTACCGTGATGCGACACTTTTAATATTTCCGTATCATTTAAATCTACACCACGGGATTCAAACAACCCCAACGTATGGTCGCGTATTAGAATTTCTTCAACAGCTTTTGGAGCGTCGCCTGTAAACAATACGCTCACCCCATTATAGTCCAACCATACCACGGCGGATTGGTCGTTATTTTCCTCCGCGCTTTCATTCTCTTCCGTAGCCTCCGAGGTGTACGGATATAAAAACGCCAACGTATATGCGTATTGCGCGTTTATCGACGAAATTTCCACATTCCTTGACGACAACGTTTTTTGACAGTTTTTTTCTAAAATTTCAGCGTAACATTCCGCATATTCGGCATTTACGTCAAACGCAACGTTAGGCAGATACACGCGTTTTACCTGTTTATATTTCAACACTTTATCCAAACCGCCACAATGGTCAGAATCGCTGTGCGTTATCAAAAGATGATCCACCGTTTTTATTTTCAAAGCATTCAAATACCGCAGTAATTTCGCCGTATTTTTCTCCGCGCCGTTGCCACCGTCTATCAGCATAATTTGTCCGTCGGGCAGTTCAATAATCGTCGCGTCGCCCTGTTCTACGTCCAAAAAATGAATTCTCAATTCTCCCTTTTGTCGTTTGGAAACCTTAGGCAATGAAACGTAATATTTCCACGTTTCCGCTGGCACGAACGAAGAAAAAATACAAAGCGTCAACAAAATCCCCAACAAGCAAAACAGGACAATCCGTTTAACGATTTTCAGTTTTTCTTCTACTGCAAGTTTTTCCGCCCGATAGCCCATACGCTTTGATTTTTCCTTCGTGTTATTCCACTTTTTTGTTTTCAGCTTTTTGAATTTGTTCAAAAATTTCTTTCAACGCCTCGCCGTCATAATCCTCAATACGCCCTTCGTCTGCAAGCGTTGAAATGCGCGCGTCCAACGGCATACGCGCAACGGCGGGGATTCCGTACTCCGCAGCGATTGCCTTTGCCTTACTGTATCCGAACACCTCAATTTGTTTACCGCAATCGGGGCAGGTCAAATAGCTCATATTCTCGACCAATCCAAGCACGGGAACGTTCATAATATTCGCCATATTCACCGCTTTTTCCACAACCATTTTCACAAGGTCTTGCGGGGTAGTAACAATCACGACGCCTGCAATGGGAATACTTTGAAAAACCGTCAACGGTACGTCGCCCGTTCCTGGAGGCATATCGATAAACAGCAAATCCAAATCTTTCCAAATAACGTCCGTCCAAAATTGCATAACCGTTCCTGAAATCACCATACCTCGCCAAATTACAGGTGAAGTGGCATCGTCCAACAGCAAATTCATAGACATCATCTGCATACCCGACGGCGAAAGAACGGTGTTTATTCCGTTTTCGTCGCCCGTTGCGCGTTCGTTCACCCCGAACATATGCGGAATAGACGGACCTGTGATATCCGCATCCATAATCCCTACGGATAAACCTTGTTTTTGCGCAAAGGACGCAAGCAAAGACGTCGTCAACGATTTTCCAACGCCTCCTTTCCCCGATACTACGCCGATTACTTTTTTAATAGACGAATCCTTATGCGGCTGCTTTAAAAAACTTTCTTTTTTTCTCGATGAACAGTTGGACGAGCAACTGGAACAATCGTGCGTACAATTTTCTGCCATAACTCTATCTCCTTTTTCTTTACCTAATTATTATACCACTTTTTGAAAAAGTTTGTCAATATATTCTCTCGACAAAAATTCCCTTTCTCTTTCATAAACCGAGTAAAAAAATCGATTAAAAACGGTTGCATTCCTATCTAAAATAGTGTATAATATAAAGGCTGCGCGTAGGTGGGGAGGTAGCGGCACCCTGCATCTGAAATCCGCTATAGCAGAGCTGAACGCCTTTCTCGACGACGTTTATGGAAGGTTTGCGCGCCGCAAGGAATGTTGATCGTAAGGTCTTATGCAACGTAATACCGTGAACCGTGTCAGGACAGGAATGTAGCAGCACTAAGCGGAGCTTTACGTGTGCCATAAGGTAGCTTTACGGGAGTTACCTACGGCGTTTCCACTTCGGTAAATTTCGGCAAAAAAGGCTCGCGCAGTTTTTTATTTGCCTATTATGATTTATTCTTTTGATACGCCTTGCGATACTGCAACGGCGTTTTATTATACCTCTTTTTAAACGTTGTAAAAAACGAACTTTCCGTTTCAAATCCTACCATCTCACAAATTTTTGAAACCGAATAGTCTGTGGAACAAAGCATAGCGGCGGCAATACTTAATCTACGATCACTTAGCAGCCTTGGAAAAGTCGTATGAAAATATTTCTTAATCAAACGCGAAACTTGACGTTCGCTTAAAAATATTTCTTTCGCGACGTCAGCAATTGTCAAATGCTCGTTAAAATGCTTAACGATACAATCGGATATTTTATATACGTACGTATCGCCCGAAAACCCCAAATCTCGTTTATATGATTCAGATGAAATTTGAGCTTGTAGCAATTTTAAAAACAACAAAGTCAACGTCGCTTTGCAACGTTCTTCGTCGCCAAAGCGTTGCAACCGTATAGCCTCATACAATTCTTTTAACAACCAATCATATTCTACGCTTTTTTCAAATGCAAAAATTGGTTTCGATAAAAATAGCCTTTGAAATTTATCAAAATAATCCTCTTTTCCCTGCGAAAAATGCTTTTTCTCCACTGAAAATATAAAAGCCCTACCCTTAAACGATTCGTTTGCATAATGTAATAAATCAGGTGGTACAACCACAACTGTATTGGCAGAAAAATGAAACGTTTCATCCAGCGTATAAATATACAATTCGTCGTCCACAAAAAAAATTTCAAATTCGCCGTGTTGATGTAACAACATAGGCGAATTATTTAATATTTCGGATTTAACATCAAAAAAAATTGTTACGACAAATTTTACGTTATCTATCTCCATTCTAATAACCGTATGCGGATTTTCCTTGTTTATTGTTCGTGGGAATACTTCCAATTCTTCGTTCATAACAACACCTCATTTTTATTATAAAATATATCCATAAAAAAATCAAGTATTTCTAAATATTTTTGAGATAACTATCAAAAAACTTCAAAAATCAGACATTCTTTAATAAGATTGTCCACCTTGAAGATTGAAAAAGAAAAAGTTTTATGTTATACTTTGTATATCAATTTTTAATGAGGTAAACATTATGAAGTTAAACAAGGACAGCAAAAAAGTTTGGATTGATTATTTCCCTCTTACCGTTACCGCAATCGCTTTAATTGTATTGGGCATTATTTTTGAACAAAAATTTATTAAATTGTGCCCAACGTTGATCTCACTCGTAGTAATGCTGCTCAGCGCACACGCCAACCGCTTCGCCTTTTTATTGGGTGGTTGTAACTCGCTCCTCTATTCGATTGGATACATAATGGAAAAACTGTACCCCTCAGCCTTATCCGCAATCTTAATTTCTTTCCCTTTTCAAATAGCAAGTTTTATTTTATGGTCAAAAAACCAAACCAAAGATAAAGAAGTTTGCGTTAAAAAAATGAACAAAAAGACAGCAATTATTACTTCCGTCTTATCTGTTGCCTCTTGGATAATTTTTTATTTTATTTACGAACGACTTGGTACTTCCAATCTTATTTTGGACAATACTACTTTTGTTTTGGGCATAATCACAACGGTTTTATCTATGTTGCGTTATAAGGAATTCGTGTATCTTTCCGCCATTAATCTAATCATAGATACGATTAAATGGGGAATCATTACGATTGGTAATATCGCTAATATTACTTATCTGATTTATTCTTTTTACGCACTCTATCGACAAATTCAAGCCACATATACTTGGGAAACTTTATACAAAACACAAAACAACGTTACTTTGAAGTGAATATCACTATCTCTTGTCCATATACTAAATCAAAACCACCAGTTAAACTGGTGGTATGCACTGGCCCTTCAAGGGCATAATACTGGCTGAGCCTTAAGGCTCATTGAAAGGTTTGCCAACCGCAAAACAATCTCAGGCAGCCGCTGAAGCGGCTGTCTTTTTATGCC
>JAFTPE010000009.1 GCA_017463425.1 Clostridia bacterium
AACCACCGACAGGCAGATTTTCAGTCTGCTGCTCTACCGACTGAGCTACCAAGGCATTTATGGCGACCCAGAACGGGCTCGAACCGTCGACCTCCAGCGTGACAGGCTGGCGCTCTAACCAACTGAGCTACTGGGCCATAAGCCAAGCACTCTCGAACAAGTGCCTGTATATAATAATCTATTTCAAATTATTTGTCAAGCGTTTTTCTTGTTTTTTACATATTTTTTTTGAGATTTTTTAACTTTTTTTTCAAGTCGTTTATTTCAGAGATTTTTTTTGCTTTTTAACACAAAAAAACCTTCTTCTTATCACGCTCTATTTACTTTTTATATAATTTCGCGAGTCCCCCCTCCGCCGTTTCACGATAAGGACGGCGCAAGTCCTTTCCCGTTTCGTACATAGTTTGTATTACCAAATCAAACGAAATTTTTCTGCTATCCGATAAAAAATAGGAAAGGGACGACGCATTAATCGCGCGCATTGCCGCAACTGCGTTCCTTTCAATGCAAGGTATTTGCACCAAACCGCAAATCGGGTCGCACGTCAGCCCCAAATGATGCTCCATTGCGATTTCCGCGCCGTATTCGATTTGTCCCAAACTCAATTTTCTCAATTCGCTAATCGCCGCCGTTGCCATACAACACGCGCTGCCGATTTCAGCCTGACAACCACATTCCGCCCCCGATATCGACGCGTTGGTTTTTATCAAATTCCCTATAACCCCCGCCGTTGCAAGGGCATTAACAATTTCCTCATCTGTATACCCTTGCCGTTCTTGCGCGTATTTTAACACCGCAGGTAAAACCCCGCAAGCCCCACACGTCGGCGCAGTTACAATCGTTCCGCCTGCTGCGTTTTCCTCGCTGACCGCAAACGCATAGGCACATACCAAACGGTGTTCCCTCGTTTCCGCGCTTTCCTCGGGCGCGTGTCCTCCAAACAATATCTTCGCTCTCCGTTCTACGTTCAATCCCCCTGGCAATACTCCCGAAGTATTTATCCCACGCATTACCGCCGATTTCATAGTTTCCCAAACGTTTTGCAAATACGAGCGCAAATCTTCGCCCTCACATTCAAACGCATAATCATATAAACGGATATTTTTCTTTTCACAATACGCGCGAATTTCCGCAAGCGTACGCAATGGATACACTTCTTGCCCCTCACAATCCGTTCTTCCTTCAAATTGAATTGCGCCGCCTCCTACGCTGTACACTCTCTCCTGCGCAATCATCTTTCCGTCGATATATGCGATTATATCCATAGTATTTGGATGCGGACAATCCGATTTCAAATCGTATTTCACGGTAACATTGGGTAAAACACTTTCAATTACGCGCGCCGTACCGTGTCCTTCGCCCGTTTTCGCCAAAGAACCGTATAAGATTACGGTAAACGACGTCGCGCATTGATTTTCCTCTAAAAACGCTCGACACGCCCGTTCAGGACCTATGGTATGCGACGACGACGGGCCTTTTCCTATACGATATAATTCTTTCAACGATTTCATTTTCTACCTCTCAACCAAGCCTTTTTCATTATTGTATCTTTTTTATTATAACACGTTTTGCATAATTTGTAAATAAATCCAATAAAAATTTTGCCTTTTCTCACAAAAAAAACAACAAAAATCGACTCTTTTCTCGAAATTTCAACAATTTAACAACTTTTTCACATAATTTTCATTATTATATTGACAAAGCCGTAAAAATTTGTTATTATAATAGCGTAATATATTATATATGGACGGAACATAAATCCCAAAAAAAGAATTTATTGCTCCGAATAAGGAGATTTTAATATGGAAAAGATGAAAAAGATAGCAATCACTACCGACACGAACAGCGGTATGATGCCCTACGAAAACGAAGCGCAAGGCATTTTCGTTTTACCTATGCCTTTTATCGTAGACGACGTTGCGCAACTTGAAAGCGTGGATTTATCTCGTGAAGATTTTTACGAAAAATTGGTCGCAGGGTCTAACATTACAACTTCTCAACCCAGCGTTGGTGAAGTCGTCGATTTTTGGACGGAAATTTTAAAAGAATACGACGAAATTATACACGTACCTACCTCCTCGCTTCTTAGCGCGTCCTTTGCCACCGCAAAAGCGCAAGCAGAAACGTTTAACGGCAGAGTGCATTTGGTGGACAATCGCCGTCTTTCCGTATGCCTGAAATCCAGCGTATTCGACGCGGCAAAACTCCGCGACGAAGGGAAATCGGCAGAAGAAATCGTACAAACTCTCGAATCTATGGGCGCAGACTATGCCATTTATTTTTCCATTGAAACCATGCAGTATCTGAAAAAAGGCGGTAGAATTTCCCCTGCGGCTGCGGCTATCGGCTCCATTTTAAAACTCCGCCCCGTTCTTTGTTTATCCAACGGAAAACTTGATAAATATACGATCGCAAAATCTATGACCAAGGCAAAAATCGCAATGAAAGACGCGATTAAAAACGATTTGAACGGGAAATTCAAAGAATACGCGGAAAAAGGCGAAATGCGCCTCGTCTGCGTATACGGAAACAACCCCGAAGAATCCAAAGCATTTGAAGAGGAAATCAAAACGCTCTTTCCGAATATCCCTTTCCTTTACAACGACCCTATGTCGCTCAGTATTGCCTGCCACACCGGTCCAGGCGTTGTATCCGTCGGTTTGGTACGCGTACTCGGTTAATCCTATTTTCAATAAAAACAATCGCCCTTTCGTCGGCTAGTTCCAACGAAAGGGTGTTTTTTATTCTTCTATGGTATATTTTATACCGTCAGGAACGCGTATGCAAGGCGTTTGCCCTTGTTTTAAATTGATGACAATCACGCCTTTGGGCGACGGAATCCGAATGTTCGCCCATTCCAAGCCAAATAAATTTGGTTTTAGTGAAATTTCTTCAAACCCCGCCTTTATAATTTTCAAACCCGACAATTTATGCGGTAATTGATAGGTCGGCGTACCTGCCCAAACGTGGCTGTAATCGTAGCGGTACGTTTCGCAATCAAACCACCCTTCGACCAAACCTTTTCCAAATTCCGTCATATAATTCCATCGCCGAAGCTGAGAAAGCCCGTACGCATCAAACAAATCCGCCTTATAAATGCCGTCCAACACGAAATGCATAAAATACGGTTGCGGTGCAATCAGCGTTTCGTCGTTTAACACCTTTTCCACGATAAATTTTTGCCTCTCCTTCGGTGCTAAATCGTACAAAACGGCAAGCATATTGGAATGCCAAGAATAATACCGTTTTTGCGGATTTTTCGGTTTCCAATCCGTTTCCTCGTCCGTATCAGTCAAGCCGTCGAAACATAGTCCGCGTTCTTTATCAAAAAAACATTCAAAGGCGTGTTTCACCTCGTCAGCGCGACGATTGTAAACACTTTGAAGGTCAGTTTCCCCGATTGCGCCGTACAGCTTTGCCGCCGATTGCAATGCCGCGTAATAAAAAGCGTTTAACACCGTTTGCCCCAAGGCTTTGGGCGGATGGTGCATAGAATATCCGTCCACGTCTATCCAATCGACGAACATATAATTTTGCGCTTTATCAATCAAACCTTGCCGATTTACCGTCTTTAAATGCCTGTTCAACAACTGTTCCAAGGCAGGTTTCACAATGGATATTACGTCTTTGTCGCCGCTGTGCATATAATATTGGTATATCATTTGCACCCAAATCAGCCCGTACGTCGTATGAAACATATATCCGTCGGACAATTCTAAATACCTTGCAATACGCACAATATCAAAACGAGTCAATCTCGTATCCCCGTCCGCATAATAATTCATTAAACTTGCGATATGATAATCCCCAGCGCATTGCAAATTTTCTTGGTGTTTAGGACTGTCCAATTCTATCGATTGCCGACAAATTTTCAGCGCGTGTTTTCCCATTTGATACACTTTGTTCAACGTTTCGTCATTGCAAACAAAATTCCCTAAGGAAAGACAAGGATAATGCTGAAATAAAAAAACGATATTTTCTATCTTAACGTCCGTTTGTCCGCAGTTTTTTATCTCAATATCAAAACCGCCTGCGCTGCTTAACACCAAACTGCGAAACGCAAGGTTGTTATCCCCTTTTATGGCTATACGACGCTCGCGTTGGGTTTCATTCTTTTCGTAATCGTAAATATTTAATTCATATAAGCCCTCAGCTTGCACCTCAAAAGCGTAATATCCCGAATAGATTTTATCGAGTTCATACCGCGCCGTTTGTGTTTTCCCTGCTTTTACAATCAGCGTTTTCTTACCTTTGGGCAAAATCCGTTCTTCTATGGTATTTTCTATCTCGCTGGGATACAAATCCCAAACAGAAGAAAGAATTTCAGCAGAGTTCCATTCGTCCTCTTTTTGAGTGAAATCAAACTCCCCTCCCCTCGTTGCGGCGGAAAGCAATCGACAGCGCCACGTTTCGTCGGAATAAACCCGTTGACTCGTACCGTCGGTAAATACGATTTTACACGCGCAAACAAACCCGTTTTGACCTTGCGTCATATCGCATTGCACGATAGGCACCGTTTGTACGATTGCGCGAATATGCACACGATTTTCGTCCAATGCCCTTTCGTACGTATTGTAATATTGTTGCGGCATAGACAACGGGCAATTATAATCGCCGCCAGGCGTAACAGGTCCTACGCCGACGTATTGACCGTTGACGTATAAAAAATATTTTACGTCTGCAGAAATTTCTATAACAACCTTTGCTATTTTTTTATCAAATACAAATTCCTTTTCAATTTCCGCAAACCTACAAATGTACTGCTTATGCTCAGCAGAAAACCAAGTGGTGGTTTTTTGCACGTTAGGATAAGCGCGTTTATTTAGCCAAATCCATTTTGCATTTTTAATCATACTATTTCAGTTGCCTTTTTAAAGACTACATTCCCCTTATCATTTCAGTCTGTTACAATCATCAAATTTCAACGCGCGTTATCGCAACGAAATTTTTTGTCCGTTGCTTTGATACACCCCATTCATAAGACGTATTGCTTTTACGCCCTCCGAGCCGTTCAAAGGGAACGGGCGTCCCGTGTCTATGCAATCGTAAAAATCCATAAACAACCGTTCGTGTCCCGTACCGTAATCTTTTTTAACAAAAACGCGCTCGTCCTTTTCAAAGTCGACCACTTTTTGATCGATAAACAAGCAATCTGGCAACATTCGCAACGTTTCCGTTTTTATCGTAATTTCTACGGGGAAATACACGGGATTTCCAATGGTTGCGAACAACGTAAACGAGATTTTCCCCGAAAACAACGCAAACTTTCTTTTTTATAAGCCTATTCGCTTCCACTTTTGTTATACTGTTATTGTAACACAATGATTTTTTTTAGTCAATTACAAAACGCGTTTTTTCACAGATTTTATATTTTTAATATTTTTTTCAAACTCCTCAACTCTCCTTTATAAAAACGCGCTTAAAAGCCTTTGCTTTTAAACGCGTTTATTCTTTACTATTCCGTTTTAATCGTTACAGAAAAAGCTCCCGTCTGACGGCGCAGCGTTGGGTTTTCTGCCCACCGACGTATTATCCTCTCTGCGATTCCGAAGTTCGGGGATAGGGCTAGGCGCAACCTGATAACGATAATCCGCGCCACGACGACAAATTAAGTTTTCTATCACGCAATGCGACGGCACCGATTGCGGCGTGGGATTTATCACGCTCTGGAAACGGAAAAAATCCGCGTCCTTGGGCAAATCTTTTACGCGCTTGTAATCCTCTTTGCAAGCGGTATATTGTACGGTGTCACCCAAAATTTTACGAACGTATTCGACGTTTTCATGCAGGGAAATCGGTTCGGGAAATTCCCCACATTTGATAACTTCTTGCCATTCTTTCCCCTCGTATTTTTGCAACAATTCCGCAGCTTTATGCAAATGCGCAATCTCCATATACAAATTTTCTTCCCAGAGATTTTTCACGTACGGGTCCGTTTCCGTCATATAACACGACCAATACAAATAACATTCGCAATATTCGTGCCAGAGCAGCATTTCTAGCCACGTGGCGTTGGAATCCATCAACGATTCGTACTGCGTTACGTGTTCTTCTTCGACGAGCGCAATTTCTTGATAGAGTTTTCTGCCCATATCCGTGCAAGCGAAATTGGTTACGTTCATATAATAATTCATTGTCTGCTGTTCCGCCGCCGTGATAATCATTGTCGTCAGCACCGTCTGCACGTCGGACGTTTTTGCATCTATATTACGTTTCACGTTATCCATAGGATATCTATGATGCGCAATCGTCGGACGCCCAGGCATAATTTCCGTATATCGTCCAACCAACCATTCCGCAGCGATTCCCTGTTCCATTTCCAATAAATTAGCATAACGGTATAAGTGGTCGAAATCTTCCAACAATGCAAAATCCAACGCCGTTTTTACATTGCAATCCAGCTCTCTTTTCGCAAGCTCCGCAGTCAAATCAACAGCCAACTGTTCGTAGGAAATGGTGTGTTCCAAAACGCTCTCGTTAATAGGTTTTAACAAGGATATTTTTAATTGCTGTTGTTTTTCAATATAACGTGATAAAGCGATATCTCGTCTTAAATCGTTGTTGTCTGTATGTCTTGCCAGCTGGTGTGAAAACCAATTCGCCTCGAATTCGGTGCCGTTCATTAAAATAATACGGGTTTTGGTGTACGGGTCGATTTCGCGTTTGTTGTACGAACGCGGATATAATTGTTGCCAATTTTGCAACGACTTTTCAATAGAACGTGGTTTCTCGTTAAACGGATTCATGGGCATCTCTCCTAATTTTATATTTCACTAAACAGAGTATGCCCAAAAGCAAATTTTTGTATACCACGCCAAAAAAATTGATACGTCCCAAACGCGTTTTTGCATTTGAAACGTATCGGAATTTTTATGTTGGATTTTTCTTAGAAAGAATATCCTGCAAGGCTGTAATACGCCATATTGCTCTGTCTAACGTCCAAACGTCCAAAGCAAGCGCATACAGGTACGTCGGAAATGATATGCAAAGCATATTGACCGAAAGGAATTTGATATTTTTCTTTTCCAATCGGGTAATCCAAACGCAAACACGTGGTGCGTTCTGCCCCCAAATCCAACGTAATTTGATCGTAAGGAGGTTTGTCCTCGAAAATCACCTTGATTCTGATATGCGCGTCTTCTTTACCAACGTTGGTAATCATCAACGCTTCGTGACCCAAAAATTCGGGATTGTCGCCGTGAGGAGGCAAATCGCCGTCGCAAAACACCCAATTCTTTTTACCGTTCATAATTCTCTATCTCCTTTTTTATAAATTCGTTATTTCACGTAGTTAAACAATTCTTCTTCAAACCAAGGGCAAAGAGGTTCTGCGCCGTTTTCCGTGATTACGTAACAGGTTTCCACGCGAAGCCCGTGAAGGGTGGGATGTCCGAAGAAGGATACGTCTACGTTGACAATCATATTCTTTTCCAATTTGTCGTCGCTGGTCGGTCCGAAGAAAGGCGCTTCCGCTTCCAACAAGCCCATCGTGTGCGCGAAGGGACATACCATATATTTAAGGTAGCCGCCCTTTTCATACAATCTTCTACCAGCCGCGTCGATTTCTCTACCCGAATTGCCGATTTTCAACATTGCTTTCGTATCTTTCATAACCTCAATCATATCGATAAGGCATTTTCTCTGTTCGGGCGTATATTCTCCGCTTACGGGAACGGTGTGTCCGAACGTACCTGCATAGCCGTTGATACGGGGCGCAATACCAAGCATTACCATTTCGCCGTTTTCCATCACTTTGTTCGTCGCCGTGGGAACGACCGCGTTTGAACGAATACCGCTGCCTACGATGGTTCTGTACGCAAAGCTGTCCGCGCCGTTTTCACGACAAACCGTTTCGCCTGCCGCCGCAACTTCGTATTCTTTGTTGCCAGCCTTTACCTTTGCCGCCATTGCTTTATATGCCTTGCAAGCAAGTTGGGTAGCCGCGCGCGCCTGTTCTACTTCCCAATCGCTCTTGATATAACGGAATTTTAAATATTCTTCCGTGATATCCACTACTTCGCAACCTTCAAAGCCTTTTACGAGGTCTTCGTGTACGGCATAAGGCATATCCGTCGTACCAACCAAGCCCACTTTTTTCACAGGGAATTTCTTGGAAAGTTCGGCGAACAAATCGCTGAAACTGATGATGGTTGCCAAAGGATATTCTTCGTCGGGTACCATAAATACGGGGAAACAACGAACGTCCTTGATTGCCGAATCTTGCTTTGCAAACGGTTCGCTTTCAGGTCCACCAAGGAGCATCGTCGTACCGTCGCGGCCAACAAGCACCGCGCCTTTTTCAAACTGACCGCACCAACCCGTCAAATACCAACCGTTGGCAACGTTGAGTTCATCAAAGTAGATTACGGCGATATCCGTATTCGTGTCGTTCAAAAGTTTCACAACTTTTTCGATTCTGTTCTGAGTTTCTTGAGCATTAAAATAAGCCATTTTTATATCTCCTTTTTTAATTATTTATTCTTTTTTTCGTTTTTTAGCTTACGCCTTAAAATCAAATTCGTCAAGAGGGAACATAGGACGCACAATTTTCTTCAAATTCAATCTGGCGAGTTCCACACAGCTTGCGCCGTCGGAAAGCGCAAACAATTCTCTGTCTGCGTACGGTTTTAATTCCGTGAACAAATACCCCAGCTTTACCACCACGATTTCATACCCAAGCAAATCGACGTTTGCTTTGTCAAAATTCCCCTTTTCAATAAACGCGCTGCGGTATTCGGTAAACACCGCGTCTACGTTGTCAAAGGCAATCGTCAAACTCCTGCCGATAATTTCTTTCGTCCAGCCTAAAATTTCACCGTGCGCCTTGATTTTTCCTACGCAATCGAATTGTTGTAAAAAGACTTCTTCACCCTCTTTTTTATTCCAAAAATCGTTGACGATATCAAAATCGGTAATGCCTGCAACACAAGTTTTTTTCCGGGTTTTTTCTTTTAAAAACAACCGCAAAATCCCCGTCGTGTCCCCCTCAGCGCCTGCCGTCGTGTTGTCGCCGCTGTCGGTAATAAAAATGCGTTTTTCCTTACCCTCTATCGCGCGTTTTACACATTCTTCGGGCAATTCCGCCTCGCATAAAAATTTGTAATCTCTGCGCGTAGCCCACAATTTGTTTGCCAAATCTTTTGCAATCGATTCCGCGCGCGGTTTGCTCGTCGCGCAAACCACCGTAGATGCGCTCGTATTCGGCGCGTCAATCCAACAATGCCCCAAAAACAAATTTGCCGTAAACACGTCGGGGGCTTTCTCCAAAGCAACCGTTTCTTCAATCAATCCTTTCAGCGGCTCGTATGCGGTTTGCAACGTATCGTTTTTCAAAAGGAATGGCACTCGTTGCATATATGCGTACGGTTTTACTCCGTTTTTCAAACAATATACCAAGGCGTTTGCCGAACGTTGTTGACATTCTTTTTGATCGATATGCGGTACGGTTTTAAATCCGCTGATAATGTCCGCATAATCACACAGTTCGTCCGTAATATTTGCGTGCGCGTCCAACGAAATGGAAATTAGACAATCCTTTGAAACCACTTTGCGGATTTCTTTCAACAAATACAACTCACCGCTGCCGATTTCCTCCACTTCCATACTACCGTGAAAGAAAATATACACGCCCGCTGCGTCGGGATTTGCCCGCAGCGTATCCATAATCTGTTCTTTATAATATTCGTACGTATCCCTCTCGACGGTTGCGGACGGCAACGCCACCGCATATATCGACGGAACAACCTCAAATCCGTTTTCTACAAAGATTTCTTTTACAACGAGCTTTTTAAAAATATCCTCACCCTTAAAATACTCGAAATCGTGTTTTTGCGGGTGCAATTTCGCCTTGCTGTTCGATTCACATTGAAAAGACGCAACGATAATTTTCATACCATTCTCCGTTTTGTTTCATTATAAAAATTATATCATATCATATTGTCAAATACAAGGTAAAAAAACTTTGAAAAATGGTAAAAAATAAAACAACGCAATTCCCGTGTTTTTTATTCACATTTTTATATCAAACACTTGACGGACGCAAAAATTTTTGATATCCTTATATCGTGGATTTTTAAAGGAGAATGGTTTATGCGAAAATATTTTAATCACCCAATTAAAAAAGCGGTTATCGTGCAACATTTTATCACGATTGAATCTTTGGACGTATCTTCTGCATTTTCCTACCCCGAAGAAATACACGCTTTTTACGAATTTGCTTATATTGACAGCGGCGCTATCGTCTGCAATCTAGAAACGGAAAAGATACAATTAAAACAGGGCGATTTTTTATTGATTCCGCCTAAAAAACGACATTTTTATTCCGCCGCGGAAAACCGTTCGGCAGCAATCTTTATCGTATGTTTTCAAAGCACGTCCGAATTTTTACCTCTGCTTTGTAAAAAAAATTCTTTAGATGGGGAAATGAAACGGTTGCTTGCGGAAATCGTAAAAGAATCGAAAAGCGCGTTTCAATTTCCGTTTGATAAGAAATTACAACTCTTAAAAAAGCCGCAATTTGGCGCGCAACAAATGGTGGAAAATCATATTGAAGAACTTTTGATTCGCTTGATCCGCAATGAATTGAAAGAAAATACGCAAATACAATTTGTCAGTACGGGCGTTGAATTGGAAAACAGCCTTGTACGGGATATCGTCGCGCTGCTCAAAGAAAATCTTTACGAACGCGTTTCTCTTGAACAAATCAGCGAATCGACCTATTACAGCAAAACCTACCTCAATACCATTTTTAAAAAGAATATGGGACATTCGATTATGCAATATTATTCGATATTAAAAATACAGGAGGCTAAAAAGCTCTTAAGAGAAAACGTTTCTCCCACCGCCGTTTCCAATCGTCTGTGTTTTGATAGCCCGACTTATTTTACAAAAGTGTTTAAAAAGTATACAAATATGACGCCGTCTGAATACAAAAAGACGATTTTATGAGTGGATGAAGTCGTTAATTTTACGCGTTTCCCCGAAAACGCTCGAAAAAAATCTGGCGTTAATTAACGCCAGACCGAAAAAGGTATTAAATTTCCAAAAACCTCAAGATTTATTTGAACTTTTTCTTAAAAAGTGTTGCACTTAGTTTGACAAATCACCTATACAAAAAGAACGCAAATCTATGTTCGATTTACGTTCTTATTGGTACTCCCACCGGGAATCGAACCCAGAACTAGCCCTTAGGAGGGGCTTGTTATATCCATTTAACTATGGAAGCAAAATGTATAAAATTTATTTTATTTTTATTCCTAAAATTATTCCTAAAACTTTTTATTCTCAAAAAAAGTGGCTATTTGCACCCGTTTTTGCCATAAAAAGCATTGATTTTAGGTGTATTAGACGGATAGACCAAGCGTTTAGGAGGCCATCGTTTTATCCGTTAAACTATGAGCACATTTTTATTCAATTTTTATCGTTTTGACTCTATCTAATACTTATTTTATTCCGCTTATTATTCCAAAAAATAGGCTCTTTTTTTCTATTCCGTTTCAAATTGCCTTTTACACGTTTTTGGAATAGTTTAAGTATTCAATATAATCAATTTTTCCCATTTTTTGAGTTCTAGTCTGCATCAATTCTTCATCGTGTTAATACATATCCAAAACTCGTCAAATTGCCATGTTTTAGGTATTACTTTTAGCCCAATCTCGTGTTTACACGAGCCAATCCCAAAGTTAGGAGGCAGCTGCGTTATCTCGTTACGCTACGGAAAGTCTATGAAAAATTGCAATCCTTGGCATAGATCCGTCGCCTATTTTTTCATGCAAATCATACAATATAAGGCGCAGTTATATCTTCCATAAATTGGCGTTATTATTATACTCTCTTTTTGAAAAAAAAGCAATTGTTTTTTATACTTTTTCCAATTTTACCCCCATAAATCCTTGCAAATCTAAAAAAAAGGTGCTAAGATATATTTATATCAAGAAAATCGATTGATATCCACTTTAAAATCTATTTTTTCGAGGAGAAATCTTTATGAGTTATGTACAAAGAGTGTTAGACGACCTTAAAGCTCGCAACCCCGGTGAAAAAGAATTTCACCAAGCGGCAACGGAAATTCTGTTGACCTTAGAACCCGTTATCAACGCGCACCCCGAATATGAAAAAGCTGCGCTTTTGGAACGGTTTACCGAACCTGAACGCACCATTTTATTCCGTGTGCCTTGGGTAGACGACAACGGCAACGTACACGTAAACAAAGGGTATCGTGTGCAATTCAACAGCGCAATCGGGCCTTATAAGGGCGGACTTCGTTTCCACCCTTCCGTAAACCTTTCCGTTATCAAATTTTTAGGCTTGGAGCAAATTTTGAAAAACAGCCTTACAGGCTTGCCTATCGGCGGCGGCAAGGGTGGTTCGGATTTTGATCCCAAAGGCAAATCCGACAGAGAAATTATGGCGTTTTGCCAGAGCTTTATGACCGAGTTGTTCCGTCATATCGGCGCAGACACGGACGTTCCCGCTGGCGATATCGGCGTTGGCGCGCGCGAAGTTGGATATCTTTTCGGACAATACAAACGTATCCGCGACGAACACGTGGGCGTATTGACGGGACGTGGCCTTTCCTACGGCGGTTCACTTATTAGAAAAGAGGCAACGGGCTTTGGGCTTGTATATATCACCGCGGAGGCAATGCGTATGCGCGGCGATTCTTTCCAAGACAAAGTTACCATTGTTTCGGGCAGCGGTAACGTAGCCATTTACGCCTGCCAAAAAGCGCAGGAATTGGGAGCAAAAGTCGTTGCCATGTACGATTCTAACGGCTATATCTACGACCCGAACGGAATTCAGTTGGACGTAATCAAGCAAATTAAAGAAGTAGAACGCGCGCGTATTAAGGAATATGCGGCTCGCGTCCCTGGCTCGAAATACGTGGAGGGTTGCAAAGGCATTTGGACGATTCCTTGCGACGTGGCTTTGCCTTGCGCTACGCAAAACGAAATCGATGGCGAAAGCGCGGCGTGCCTTGTTAAAAACGGCGTAAAATACGTTGCAGAAGGCGCGAATATGCCCTCTACTTTGGAAGCAATCGAAGTGTTCCAAGCGGCTAAAAATACAGTATATCTCCCTGCAAAAGCGGCAAATGCAGGCGGTGTAGCAACGTCTGCGCTTGAAATGGCGCAATCGTCGGGTAGATTGTACTGGGCAGCGGAAGAAGTTGACGCCAAATTGAAAACGATTATGATTAACATTTATCACAACATTGAAAACGCTGCTAAAAAATACGGATACGAAGGCAATTACGTAATGGGCGCAAACATTGCAGGATTTGAAAAAGTAGCTGAAGCAATGATGGCGCACGGTGTGGTGTAATGCCGTCCGTTAAATAATCCCCTTTTCTTCGATTCATTGTTTATAAAGTGTAAAAACCGCAACGAAAATCGTTGCGGTTTTCTTATTCAACGCGTACCTGGGTACGTCGTTTTATGTATTTGCCGTAAAATCGATCAATAAAATACAGCCAATTGTTCTTCGGGTTGTTCGCTGATAATGACTCGTTCAGCAATCAACACAGGACCTTTTCCTTTATAAATGGTGTGTTTTTGAAACTGAATTTTTCCTTTTACGCTGATCCAATCGCGCGTTTTTAAATCCATTTTTTCAGGCAAAACGCACGCCAATCCACAATATTGAATGTCGTCCGCGCAACACGTCATTACGTGTCTGCCCACCACGACGTCTTGCGGGGAAAGCCTATCGTCCGTCGCCACCAAGCCTTTGAATTTGACAGTTTTTCCAACGTACGCCTCTAAATTTTCCGTCAAATCACGATAGAAAAAGGCATAATCTCGGTCCTCTATCTCAATAATGGGCGCGTTGATATCAAACGGCAACGGGTCTTCGATTTCGTCAAATTCCGCTTTTCCGTCCGCTTTTTCATACACGATATCGCAACGACGGCTAATACCTCGGACTGTTTTGTGGAATTGCATTTTGTCCATTGTATCGTCAAACCGATTAAATACAACAAGCTGGGCGTTTTGAATTTTATCAAACACCAACTGCCGCATATTTGCATTGTAGGATAAAAAGGTGGAAGCATCAAAAAACGTCATTACTTGGTTAATCATCCACCCTTCGGGCATTGCGCTGAAAAAATCTTCCGTCAGCCACATACCGTTATATTCCACAACAACCCGTTGCGCGCCGTATTTTAATTGCAATTCGGTTAAATACGCCTCCGTCATTTGCGCTTGGTCGTCTATCACAACCAATTCCACGTTTTCCGCGCCTGCAAACCGAATGGTTTCGTATTCTTCCTCCCCTTCCTCCGTTACGAGCAGGAGCGTTTTTTCTCCCGAAGAAAAACGAGGGTCTTCAAACGTTTCTTGAATAAATTTTGTCTTTCCCGATTCCAAAAAACCCAAAAACAAATATACGGGCGTTTCCATAGGAAGTTTTTGTTTCATAGTCGTATTCCTTTTTTAAATTCCAAACAATTCTTTCAGCGCGTTTTCGTTTAATTTACAACCGATTACGCACAATCTGCCCGTAACTTCCGCACAGCCGTCGCGAACGTCAGGTTCACCTGGAACGTAGTCGAAATGCAACCAACCGTTTTCACCTGCAACGATTCCTTTTGCGCGCAATATTACGCCGTATTTTTTCTCGTTTTCAAGATCGCGTAACGCCGAAAATAATTCGTCTTTTCTGTATTTTTTCGTCGTTTCTTGTCCCCAACTGGTAAACACCTCGTCGGCATGATGATGCCCGTGAGAATGTTCATGATTATGTTCGTGGTGATGTCCGTGATGATGACAACAACAATTGGGATCGTCGCATTCGTCATGGTGATGTTCGTGATGATGTTCGTGACAACAACATTCTTCGTCGTGATGTTCGTGGTGATGCTTATGATGATGCTCCACTTCTTCCGTCAAACGTTCGAGTTCGTCTTTCAACGAATTTTTACGTTCCATTGCCTCTAACATAGTCTTGCCGTCTAACGAATCCCACGTTGCCGTAACAATGGTAGCGTCCGCATTCTTTTCCCTCAACAGCGCAACGGCATTTGATAATTTATCCTCTGACGTCTTGTCGGTATGAGAAAGAATGATACAACCTGCGTGTTCCACTTGATCGTTGAAAAATTCGCCAAAATTTTTCATATACATTTTACATTTCGCCGCGTCAACCACCGTACAGAACGCATTCAACACGCCGCCCTCTACGTTTGCGGTTTGTACCGCTTTAATCACGTCGCTGAGCTTTCCAACCCCCGACGGTTCAATGATAATCCGATCTGGCTGATACTGCGCGGACACCTGTTGCAACGCCTTAGAAAAATCCCCCACCAGCGAGCAACAAATGCACCCCGAATTCATTTCCGTAATATTCACACCAGCCTCTTGCAAAAAGCCACCGTCAATGCCAATTTCACCAAATTCGTTTTCAATCAACACGACTTGTTCGCCTGCGTAAGCCTCTTTAATCAGTTTCTTAATCAACGTCGTTTTCCCTGCACCTAAAAAGCCGGAAAAAATATCTATTTTCGTCATAAGTTACACCTCGCTTTGTCTTTACGTTATTTATAACGTAATTTTTTTATACTTAAACTCAAAAAGCCCAATTTCCCTCTTTAAAAATTTGTACGCGCTCGCCTTTTTTCGTAACGCCCACTACGGAGGTATCTTTCGCGCCAATCATAAAATCGACGTGAATCATACTGTCGTTAATTCCACGTGCTTTACATTCTTCATCCGTGTACTTTTCATACCCCTTCAAACATTCGTTAAAGCCGTGCCCAAGTGCCAAATGGCAACTCGCGTTTTCGTCAAACAACGTATTATAGAACAATACGCCCGATTGACTGATTGGCGAATCGTAAGGGATCAAAGCAACTTCACCTAATTTTCCTGCGCCTTCGTCCATAGACACCATATGTTTTAACAATTCTTCGCCCTTTTCCGCTTTCACTTCCACAACTTTTCCGTTTTCAAAACGCATGGAGAAATTTTCAATCAATTCGCCCATATACGAAAGCGGTTTCGTGGAATATACAACGCCTTCCGCCGCACCTGCTTTGGGCGAAGTGAACACTTCTTCCGACGGAATATTGGGGTTGAACACACGGCCTTGCAACGTCTTTTCCTTACCGCCTGCGAAACGCCCGTCTTCGTTCATTTCCACCGTGAGATTCGTACCGTTACCACTCTTGATTTCAAGATATTTCAAATCCAAATTATTTAAATAGGTACACCGAGCGTCCAAATCCGCATTATGCGCTTTCCAAGCGGCAATCGGACTTCTGCCGTCTGCGCGCGCAGTTTTCAAAATCACACGCCACATTTCTTCCACGGCTTTGCGTTCGGGCAAATCGGGGAATACCTTTTTCGCCCACGCTTTTCCAGGTACAGCGGCAATACACCATTGATGACGGTTTTCCATTGCCACGCGGAAGGGTTTCACTTGCGGATATATCGCTTGACGCGCTTTGCTCATCTTTTCTTGATCCACCCCATTCATGCCGTCAGGGTCTTCCGATTCTATCCAAAGCCGACAAGAATAATTTTTCGCTTTAAATTCCCATTTCGCCTTTACCCAAGGGCTCATTTGCGAAAGTGATTCTAACGAACGGTATTGCGAGCTGAGCTTGTCCGTAGGTTGATGACTCCATTCCACGTACACCTCGGACGCGCCTGCTTTGTAACATTCTTCTACGACCATTGTAACAAATTCGGGCTGGTCAAGCGCCGCGCCGATAAAGACGGTTTGTCCCTTTTTGATGTTCAAGCCTACTTTTGCCAGCAATTTTGCATAACGTTGTAATTGTGTTTTTCTCATAATCCTTTATTGCTCCTTGTCAAGTTGTATTTTTATCGTACGAAATCTCGTTTTTAATTATTTCATCTCGTACCTGCCTACCTCATTTTATCTATACGCTTATTTTTCGACGGAGATAATCGCCTTTTTTTAAATTGTAAGGACATTTAATTTTATACACTTCTTGCACCAATTTTGCGTCCTCCGTATTTTCGTTTTTAGAATCAAATATTTCTTCCGCCTCGAACGTTTTCGCAAAATTGCTGTCAGGGGAAAGTACTTCTAATATATCGCCTGCACGGAAACGGTTTCGCATTTCTGCAAACACATAACCGTTTTCGCTTTTTACTACGTCCGCAATATACGTATAATCGCCTTTGGATTGGCTGTCAGCGTAATTGACCGTTTGCGAATTGTTGCCCTGCGCATACGCCTGCGTATAATCACGGTGAGCGACGTTGAAAAGTTCGGTTTCCGAAACGGAAAACTCTTCCCCGTTCATAGCGCGCCGATAGGCGTTGATAACGGTGGCAAGATAATATCCGCTCTTCATTCTGCCCTCGATTTTAAATGAACAAACCCCTGATTGCTCCATTTCACGAAGCAAGGACAGCATATTCAAATCTTTGCTGTTAAAAATATACGTACCTTTTTCATCTTGTTCAATCGGCAACCATTCCGATTGCCCGTTCGTTGCATTCAGCGCGCGGACTTCGTAACGCCAACGACAAGATTGTACGCACGCGCCGCGATTAGACGACCTCCCGTCCAAATAATCAGATAACAGACACCTGCCACTGTACGAAATACACATTGCGCCATGCACGAACGCCTCCAATTCCATATCGGGGACAAATTCGTGTATTTCAGAGATTTCCCCCAAGGAAAGTTCTCTAGCCAAAATCACGCGCGACAAGCCTTGTTCTTGCCAAAATTTCACGGCGTATTTATTCGTCGTATTGGCTTGCGTGGAAAGATGAATCGGCAACGTCGGCGCGGCTTTTTTCGCCGCATACACCACACCTGGGTCGCTGATAATCGCCGCATCTGCGCCGATAGAATTTAAAAACTGAAAATAATCGGTCAACCGCCCAAAATCGGCGTTTTTCGCGAAAATATTTGCCGTAACGTATACTTTTTTACCAAGCTCGTGCGCTATCGCAACTGCCTGCGACAATTCGTCTTCCGTAAAATTATCCGCAAACGTACGCAGAGAAAAATTTTTTCCGCCCACGTACACCGCATCCGCGCCAAAATGCAAAGCCGTCATCAATTTGGCGTAACTACCTGCCGGAGCCAACAATTCCGCCTTAATTCTTTCTTCCATCTTTTATGCTCCTCTTTCGTTTTCCGTCAAGCCTTTTCTTTATCCCCCACGTATACGGACAGCGCAACGCCGTCGCCTACGTCCAATACGGAAGTGATAAAATCCGTGTCGGAAGTCAACGTTTCCAAATACGAACGAATTTTATCGACGATAGAATGGCGTTTTTGCGGAGTAGGCTCTGCGCCGTTTACCCAACCGTATAACAGCACGTCGTCCGAAAACAGTACGCCGCCCTTTTTCATCAAGCGTTTTAAATCGAACAAATATTTTTCGTATTGCGCTTTCGGTCCGTCCAAAAACACGAAATCGAATTCTCCGTCCATCATTGCAAGAATTTCCCCTGCGTCGCCAAGGTGTGCCGTTACTCGTTCCGATACGCCAAAATCTGTAAAATTGCGTTTCGCCTCGACGTAGCGTTCTTCTTCCAATTCAATGGTCGTCAATTTTGCAGATGGACAAGTCAACAACATTGCAGTCGCCGACAAGCCTACTGCCGTACCAATTTCTAAAATTTTCGTCGGTTTACACGCCGCCAACGTCAACAATAAAAATTGCAATGTTTCGTCGTCCGCAACGGGAATCCCTCTTTCCAGAGCCTCGCTACGGCGACGTATTACCCGTTCGTCTATATTCAATTTTACCAACGACGCGGTATATTTCATCTCTTGTTTTTCCTTATACGTCTAGAATATTTACGACAATCAAAGGCGCTTGTTTTGTCTTTTTATAAAAATAATTTTTCAGTGCCTTTTTTATTGCACCCGACAATTCGTCCTTGTTGCCGTTTCCGTAGTTATATCCTTCTACGGCGCGTTGCACAACCACACGCAATTCGCTATCCGTTTCCATACCTGCAAACACGCAACCGTGCGCTTCGATAACAGGGTCGTTGATGACGTAATTGCCCGTTACCGCCAAAGCAACGGTAAATACGCCGTCTGCCGACATCTTCAAACGGTCTTTCATCACTTCGCTTGTGCCGTAATCTTCCACCCCCTCGCCGTCGATTAGACGCGTACCTGCCGGCACGTTTTCGCTAAATTTCAGCGAATTTTCCGTCAATTCCACACAATTGCCAATTTCCGTAATCAGTATATTTTGTTGGGGTATACCCAAAGCCTCGGCAAGCTGCGCGTGGCGTTTCAAATGCCGATATTCGCCGTGTACGGGAATAAAAAATTTAGGCTTTAACAGCGTATGCAAAATTTTGTGTTCTTCCTGGCAAGCATGTCCCGAAACGTGAATTTTTTCCAAGCTCTCGTATACGACCCTCGCGCCTTTTTTATACAGATTGTTAATAACGCGATACACCATTTTCTCGTTGCCGGGTATCGGCGTTGCGGAAATGATAATTGTGTCGTTTTCGCCCACCGTTACTTTGTTAAAATCCCCCGACGCCATACGGGTCAACGCTGACATAGGCTCGCCCTGTGCGCCTGTGGATACGATTAACAACTCGCCGTCGAATAAATTTTTACATTTCTCGATATCAATCAAAACTCCCTCGGGAATTTTCAATTCGCCAATTTTCACCGCCGCATCTACGACTTTGAACATACTACGCCCTGAAAGCGCAACCTTTCTACGGTATTTTACCGCCAAATCGATAATTTGTTGCAAACGGTGTACGTTAGAGGAAAACGTTGCGATAATCAAACGGCGATTGACGTTTTCGGAAAATAGATGATCTAGCGTTGTTCCTACTACGGTTTCGCTCATTGTATAGCCTGCGCGTTCGATATTCGTCGATTCGCACATACAAAGCAATACACCCTCTTTACCAAGTTCGGCAATGCGTTTTAAATCAATGGGTTCGCCCGCAACCGGGGTCAAGTCGATTTTATAATCTCCGCTGTGATAAATCAAGCCGTTGGGCGTACGAATCGCCAATGCGCACGCGCCTGAAATGGAATGGTTTACATTGATAAATTCCACCTCGAACGCGCCCAATTTTACCCTATCCCCTGCTTTTACAACCCGTTCCACCACGTTTTGGATATGGTGTTCTTGCAACTTGTTATCCGCCAACATCAGCGTCAGTTTCGTACCGTAAATAGGGGTTTCAGGTAAAATTTCTTTCATCAAATACGGCACGCCGCCGATATGGTCTTCGTGTCCATGCGTTAATAATACGCCCCGAATATTTTCCTTATTTTGTACCAAATATGTGATATCGGGTACAACCGAATCAATCCCTGGCATGTCCTCGTTGTTCGGGAACGTCAAACCTGCGTCTACGATAATGATATCGTTTCCGTATTCAATCGCCGTCATATTTTTCCCGATTTCTCCAACGCCGCCCAAGAATACGATTTTGACGGGCTTTTTCTTTTTATTCAAAGTCAATTTCGATTTGCTTGTCGCAGTTTTTACCATGCCCGTTGATTGTTTTTTTACCGTTTTATCCTTACTTTGCGCGTTTTTCTGGCGAGGCGACGTCGCTGTCTTGTTTTCTTTCTGCGTTTTGTTTGACGCCACCGTTTTTGTTTGTTTGCCCGTACGCGCTATGCGAGCGTTTTTTTTCGGCGTTGGCATTTCTATTGCAAACGACAACGCCGACGTTGCCATTGCGGTATCCATTGCCGTCCCCATAGGGTTGGATTTTCTTTTTGTAAAATTTCTTTTTTGCGTGGGCTGACGTTCTCCACTCGTCATAATGTTTTCCGTTTTCTTTCCTTTCACCTTTTTTGTTTGTCTCCTTATGCGGTATCCCACCGCTCATAAAACAGAGCGCCGAAATTATAGGAATTATCAGCGCTCTTCTCGTTATTCGTATGTGATTTTTTCTTGACGTAAATCAAAAATCCAAATCTACTTTCTTTTCTTTTGTTGCTTTGATAAAGCCGTCTTCAAAGAGTTGTTTTGTCGATTGATACCCAAACTGTTCGACGTAATCAACCGCTTTAAACGATTCTTCTTTTTCCGTACCGATTTTTTCGGCAAGATACCCAACCAAGCGAAGCGCTTTCTTTGCCGCGGCGTCGCTCTTAATCTTCATCATGAACGGCGTATTTTCGTATGCTTTTTGATTTCCTACGTCTTTTTGATGATATACGGTTGTCTTATATTCGGGATCGTTGGGGTCTAACGCAATATAGAAACAAAGCGTCTTACCCAAAATATTGATTTTCGCCACCGTATCTCTGCCGTAATTGAATCTGTCGCCGTGCCAACTTACGTTGGAATTAATCTTCTTGTACGAAGTCAATTCGTTCTTCAAATCACTGTAATACCCTTTGAGGCGTTCTTCACTTTGTTTCATCTTCGCAGTAAAGCTCTTTTTCAAGCGAATGACCAACCCCGTTTCCGCATCCACCAACTGATTGTCCACTTCTTGATATTCCGCCGCCAGCGAAACCGCCATTTCTTCTTTCCAATTTTCGTCGCTTTGTCTGTCTACGGGTTGCTCTACGGGTTGTTCTTCCACAACTTCTTCCACCGTTTCCTCTACGGGTTCTTCGACAATTTCTTCCGCTACTTCTTCTTGCGTAGGTTCTTCCGCAGGCGTTTCTTCCACGGTTTCTTCTACAACCTCAACGGGCACTTCTTCCGCTACGTCTTCCGTCGCAACGATTTCTTCTGTCGCCACGCAAGCGCCGCAGATGCGCTCGGAAACGCTCTTTGCGATAGCGTCGATTCCCTCTTGGTCGATAACGAGGTCGTATGTAGCTTCTTCTTCCGTTCCCAATTTTTCACAAACTTTTTCAGCGATTTGTTCAATGCCGTCGTCGTCAAGCATGATTTCACAATTTTGTTCGGTGTTTGCCGCCATCTTTGCAACGACAAGGTCTGCTAAACGTTCGTAATCGATTTCAGCAGGCGCGGACACTTTTTCCATTGCCTTTTCAACCGCCGCGCTCGCCGCGTTATTGACAATATCGGTAATACGACGATAATCTACTTTTTCGGGATACGGCAACGATTCGACAACCTTTTCCGCTGCGCCGCCAATGATACGATCGTAATCAATCGTCATCTTTTCCAAAGCGGAGTTTTGTCTGTCTTTTAAACCGCCCAAAACCTCCAACATCTTATCGCCCACTTCTTCCGAAATACGCGTATAATCTACGGAATCAGTAGAAATCCCCGCAAGCATTGCCTCAATTTTTTCAAGGGCTTTCAACTGCTCGCTAACGGCGTCCAACTTTTCTTTCAAAGCGGAAACTTGTTCCACCGCTGAAAGGGGTTCTTCCTTTTCCTCAGGCGACGTATCGCCCAATTTTTCCGTAATCATGGTGGACAAGCCGTCGTAAATGTTTTGATTCTGTTGGTATCCAAAACGAATCTCTTGCGTAATTGCGCGCGCAGACGCCGCTTGATCGTTTTTCAATTCTTGATACAACGATCCAACCTGAACGGAAGAATATTGCAATTCTTTCAAAAGTTCGCCTTTAATCCTTTGCAGGTCGTAAGAAAGCCAGCTGTACAACGCGTCGATTTTAGACGCCCCTTGCGGCTGCTGTTGTTGCTGTTGTTGAATTTTTCTGTCCGCCATGTTACACCTCAATTTTCGTTTTTTAACGATTTTGATTTTTATAAATTTGATTTTTTGTCGTCGTTTTTATAATTTTTAACAATTTTTTTATTCTGTTTTGATAAAAACGCCGTAGGCAGGTGCTTGTTTAATCGTTTTTTTCTCAAAAAAAGTACAATCCTGCTTTTATCAAGTATTATTATACCATATCTTTGACAATCGGTCAAGAGTTTAAAGAAAAAATATCGTAAAAAAATCGCAATTTTTTCAATTTTTCCTCTTTCAACAAAAGCAAACCCCGAAACGGAGATAAACCAACGCTTCGTTTCGGGGTTAAACGTATTGTTATTTACTTTTTGGAAATACGTCTTTGAATAAATTTCACCAATTCTACGATAGGAATTACGCACGCGCCAAGCAAGATAGCGATTGCATATTCTAACAAGCTGACTGCCTCAAACCCGAACGCCGCCGCCAAGAACGGTACTTCGCAGACCAACGTCGTCGCAATCAAAGAAACCAAAGCCGCAATATACAGCATCTTGTTATGGCTCTTTAATTTAAACAGGCTACCAAGTTGCGAACGCATATTCAAGCTGTGGAAAATTTCCGCCATAGACATAGTTAAAAATGCCATCGTCGTACCGTGCGCGCTATTTGCTATCGTCCATTCCCCTTCTGCAATAAAATGACCGAGGAAATAGGAAACGAGCACCAAAACAGACACCAAAACGCCTTGATAAATAACGTCTACGCCCATTCCGCCAGCGAAAATACCAGCTTTGGAATCGCGCGGTTCGCGTTTCATAACGTCGGGTTCTGCTTTTTCCATACCCAAAGCAAGCGCAGGGAAACAGTCGGTAACCAAGTTAATCCAAAGCAAATGCACGGGTTTAAGCAACGTAAAGCCCATCAACGTTGCAAGGAAAATCCCGATCACTTCGCTCATATTGGACGCGAGCAGGAATTGAATGGCTTTTCGGATGTTGTCGTAAATTCGTCTACCTTCTTCCACCGCGCCGACGATAGTAGCAAAATTGTCGTCTGTGAGTACCATGTCCGCAACGTTTTTGGTTACGTCCGTACCCGTAATCCCCATGCCGACGCCGATATCCGCCGCTTTGATAGACGGAGCGTCGTTTACGCCATCCCCCGTCATTGCCGTAACGTATCCTGCTTTTTTCCAAGCATTGACGATACGCGTTTTATGTTCGGGCTGAACACGCGCGTATACGCTGATTTCACGGAATTGTTCCTCAAACGTTTTATCGTCCATATCGTTGAGTTGCGCGCCTGTAATCGCGCGTACGCCGTCGCCCAAAATTCCCAATTCGTTTGCTATTGCAACCGCGGTATCGATATGGTCGCCCGTAATCATAATGGGACGAATCCCCGCCTCTCTGCATTGTACGATTGCGTCTTTTACTTCGGGGCGAACGGGGTCAATCATACCGCAAAGCCCTGTAAAACAAAGTTCCGTTTCCAAATCCGCCGCCTCGAAAGAGGCAGGTTTTTCCGACCAAATCCGTTCGGCGCAAGCCAACACGCGGAGCGCTTTATCCGCCATATCCTTATTGGCTTTTAAAATTTTCGCGCGATATTCTTCCGTCATTTTCACGGGCGCGCCGTTTTCCAAATAATACGCGCATTTATCAATTACCACGTCGGGCGCGCCTTTCGTATATTGAACGAAACCGTTCCCCGTATCGTGTACGGTAGACATCATTTTACGCCCCGAATCAAAAGGTGCTTCGCCCACACGAGGGCTTACCTTTTTCAAATCAGATTTTTTCTGTCCCGTTTTATCCGCCCATACGACGAGCGCCGCCTCCGTAGGTTCGCCCGTAACCGAGCCGTCGTCGTTGAGTTCCGCGTCGCTGCAAAGCGCCATACCTGCCGCGATACGATTTTCATTTTCACCGAAGAAATCGACCACGGTCATTTTGTTTTGCGTGAGCGTACCCGTTTTATCCGAACAAATAATCTGCGCGCAACCAAGCGTTTCCACCGCTGTCAATTTACGAATAATGGCGTTGCGTTTTGACATATTGGTAACGCCGATAGAAAGCACGACCGTAACAACCGCCGCCAAACCTTCGGGAATAGCCGCAACCGCCAACGACACGGCAACCATAAACGAATCAATCACGAAATCAAACCCAAAACCGCCCGCGCGAATGAGTTGTACGGCAAACACCAAAACGCAAATTCCCAAAACGAGCCAAGTAAGAATTTTGGAAAGCTGACCCATCTTAATTTGTAACGGCGTTTGACCTTCTTCCGCCTGCGCCAAAGCGCCTGCAATTTTACCCATTTCCGTGTCCATACCCGTCGCCGTAACCACGATTACGCCGCGTCCGTACACCACGGTACTGCCCATATACGCCATATTTTTACGATCCCCCAAGGGAACGTCTTTCGCACCCTCTGCCAAGGTGAGCGTTTCCACTTGTTTGGTTACAGGCAACGATTCTCCCGTGAGCGCCGCCTCCTCCACTTTCAAGCTGGCGCAATCAATTACGCGCCCGTCGGCAGGCACGGAATCCCCTGCCTCCAACAACACAATATCGCCCACAACCAGGTCTTCGCTGGGTACGCTGATAACTTTTCCGTCGCGCAATACTTTTGATGTTGCCGCGGACATTTCCTGCAATGCCTCAATCGCTTTTTCGGCTTTGCTTTCTTGGAATACGCCCAACACCGCGTTGACGATAACCACAGCCAAAATGATGATAACGTCGGCAAAGCCTTCGTTTTCAACCACCGCAAGCACACCGCTGATTGCCGCCGCCACAATCAAAATGATAATCATAGGATCGGCAAGCTGTTCAAAAAATCTGCGAATAATCGATTTTTTCTTAGCCGCAACCAACTTGTTTTTGCCGTTGGTTTCCAACCTGTTTTTCGCCTCCGAACTAGACAAACCCGTTGCGGAATCCGATTGAATTTCGGAAAGCACCCTTTCCTTGTCTTCGCAATAAAAGTTCATAAAAAGCTCCTTACTTATATTTTATTTTTTTGCAAAAAAATTATAACAAAAAACCGAGCGTAGCTTTTGCTATACTCGGATTTTTTTCAACATACTCCGCGTATAGAAAGTACACGCGTGAGTCTTGCAAATTAAGGCAAACCAGATCAAAATGACCGTTATTGTTGATTTGCCACGCGAAACGTGCGCGTTTGCTACTCCCCCACAAGGAATTCGGAACATTATAAGTATATCAAACTTACGCCCTATTGTCAAGCGTTTTCTTGACAATTTTTTCCAGACTTATTCTTCGTCCTCGTCAGGCAAATCTACGTTGTGATATACGTTTTGTACGTCGTCCAAATCTTCCAAAGAATCCAACAATTTTTCAAATTGCGCCACTTTATCTTCGGGCAACGTGATTCTGTTTTGAGGAATCATAGAAACTTCTGCCTCGATAAAGCGAATTTTGGGTTCTTCTTCCTCGTTTCTCTTTCCTTTGGGCGCAGCCGCCATCAATTCGGCGTTCTTATCCTCAAGGTATTTACGAACGTCAGAAAACGTTTCGGGCGCGGTATAAATTTCATACACGTCGTCGCTTGCCACTACGTCGTCTGCGCCTGCTTCCAATGCGTATTCCGTCATTGTGTCTTCGTCGAGTTCTACCGTTCTTTCCACAACGATATAGCCTTTGGTATCGAAATTGTAAGAAACGCAACCCGTTTGACCAAGCTGACCGCCGTTTTTGCCCAAAATTGCGCGTACGTCACCTGCCGTACGGTTGATGTTGTCCGTCAACGTCTTAATGATGACAGCCGAACCTGCAGGGCCGTACCCTTCGTACGTGAGTTCTTTGTAATCTGCTCCACTCAATTCACCCGACGCCTTTTTAATACTGCGTTGAATGTTGTCGTTGGGCATGTTTGCCGCTTTTGCTTTCGCGATAATATCCGCCAACTTGCTGTTCGTTTCAGGGTTGGGGTTGGCTTTTGCCGCTACGTCGATTTCTCTGCCGAGTTTGGTAAAAATTCTACCTTTCGCCGCGTCTGCCTTGCCTTTTTTTGCTTGTATGTTATGCCATTTGCTATGTCCAGACATAATTTTTCTCCTTTTTTAAAATTGATTTTTCGCTAAAACGTACATAATAATCCCTGCGGAAACCGCCGCATTCAAACTTTCTTGCGTCGCCGTCATAGGAATACGCACCGTATGCGCTGCGCGCGCAAACGTTTCCTTTGAAATCCCATTCGCCTCGTTTCCGATTGCAATCGCGTACTTTTCAGGCGGCTGAAAGGAAAATACGTTCTCCCCGTCCATATCTGCCGCCAAAATGGGCGTATCTTTTAAAACGTCTAACAATTCTTCCCTTTCACCAAAATACAGTTTGGTAAAGAACACGCCGCTCATACTTGCGCGGACGCTCTTGGGCGAATACGGGTCGGCACAAGCGCGCGTAAGATAAATTTCGTTATATCCCGCGGCATTTGCCGTACGGATAATCGTCCCTACGTTTCCAGGGTCTGCCACACCGTCTAAAAACAAGCAGTTTCTCTGTGGGCTTTGTAAAGCGTGAATGGGGATTTTTACACGACACAAAATCCCTTGCGGAGTCTTTTCGTCGGAAAGGAATTGAAATACGCTGTCGGAAACAACCGTAATTTTATCGGACGAACCGCTAAGCCACGCAATATCCTCGTCGTAACTTTCCGCCAAAAACACCCGTTCGATTTCAAACGCGCTTTTCAGACATTCTCGAACCATTTTTACGCCCTCTACGAGGAACAAACCGTGTTCTTTCCTGCCTTTTTTCTCTTTTAACGCCGCCGTTTCTTTGACGAGTGGATTATTTTTTGAAGTCAGTATCATTTCGTTTTATTAGCGAAAAAGCCTTTTCGCGTTACCGCCAAAAGGCTTTTTTTGTGCAATTACAGAGCCGCTTTGGCTTTTTCAACGAGTTGCGCGAATGCCGCTGCGTCGTTGACCGCCAAGTCAGCGAGTACCTTTCTGTTGAGGTTGATACCTGCAACTTTCAAACCGTGCATCAATTTGCTGTAAGAAATGTTGTTCAATCTTGCAGCTGCGTTGATTCTAACGATCCACAGACGACGGAAATCTCTCTTTCTCAATCTTCTGCCGATATACGCATAGTTCAACGACTTCATTACGGCTTCGCGAGCGATTCTGTACGAACGACTCTTGCTGCCGAAATAACCTTTGGAAAGTTTAAAAATTTTTCTACGCTTTTTAACCGCGTTTACTGCTCTCTTAATACGCATAATTTTCTATCTCCTTCTTACTTCTTGTAGGGCATCATGCTCTTAACGGTGTTCTCCTGCGTAGAAGAAACAAGAGCGCCTTGACGCAAATGTCTTTTTCTCTTTCTGTTCTTGGTTTCTGCTTTGTGGTTCTTACCGCTGTGAGAACGGTTTACTTTGCCCGAACCGGTCAACCAGAAACGCTTTTTCGTACTGCTGTGTGTTTTCTGTTTAGGCATATATTTATCCTCCGAATTTTTTTTCTTTCTTTATTTACGAACCTCGCATTTTGCGAGAGCTTGTCCGTCGTCGTTTATTATTTTGCGGGCGAAAGAATCATCAAAATGTTTCTTCCTTCCGTCAAAGGCGCTTTGTCCATTACCGCCTTTCCTCCAAGCATATCGAAGAAACGTTTCATAACGTCCACACCCATTGCCGCGTGCGCCATTTGTCTACCGCGCATACGGATAGATACCTTTACTTTGTTGCCGTCCGCCAACATCTCCATCGTCTTTTTCGCCTTGACGTTGAGATCGCCTACGTCTATCGTCATAGAAAGGTAAATTTCTTTCAATTCTACCACTTTCTGATTTTTGCGGTTTTCTTTTTCTTTTTTCGCTTGCTCGAATTTGAACTTTCCATAGTTCATAATCTTACACACGGGGGGAACGGCATTTGGAGAAATTTTCACCAAATCCAAATCTGCGTCCTCTGCAATACGCAACGCCTCCGAAGCGCTCATAATCCCAAGCTGTTCGCCTGTTTCGGAAATTACTCTGATTTCTCTATCACGGATTTCACCGTTGAGTTGATGCTGCTCTTTTATGATCGTTTACCTCACGCAAAAAATATAAAGGGTCGCTTTCAAAAGCAACCCTTTTTCTACATAACGATCCCCGCTTTTCTGCGGTAGAAAATTATCGAGCCGTACAATCCATATCGGACGGCGAGAAGGTTCGCTTCTGCTTAGCCTGTATATCTTACCACAAAGCAATCCTTCTTGTCAAGCAAATTTTTACGTTTTTTTGAAATTTTTTTATATTTCTTTAAAACGCCGTTTTATCTGCTATATCCTTGCAAACGGTAGCGATAAATTCTTCTGCGGAAACAACCGATTGTTCGCCGTCGCGACGACGTACGGCGACTTGTCCCGCCTCCACTTCCTTATCACCCAAAACGAGCATATAAGGCACTTTTTCCATTTGCGCCTCGCGGATTTTATAACCGATTTTTTCGCTGCGTTCGTCCACCTGTACGCGAATCCCCGCCGCCTTCATTTTCACGCAAAGCTCTTTTGCATAATCAAGCTGACGATCGGTGATGGGAAGAATCTTCACCTGTAACGGCGACAGCCATACGGGGAATTTTCCTGCGAAATGTTCGATTAAAATACCGATAAAACGTTCGATTGACCCAAACGCAACACGGTGCACCATAATAGGACGATGCTTTCCGCCGTCCTCGCCGATATATTCCATATCAAATCTTTGAGGAAGTTGGAAATCGAGCTGAATCGTACCGCATTGCCACGTTCTGCCGATAGAATCTTCCAAATGGAAATCGATCTTCGGTCCGTAGAACGCACCGTCGCCCTCGTTGACAACGTATTCCAATCCCATATCGTCAAGCGCCTGTTTCAACGCGTCCGTTGCGTTGTTCCAATCCTCGTCGCTGCCCATACTGTTTTCGGGACGGGTGGACAATTCTACGTGATATTTAAACCCGAACAACGTATACACTTCATTAATCAAACGTACGACGCCTTTGATTTCGTCCTTGATTTGTTCGGGCGTCATAAAGATATGCGCGTCGTCCTGGGTAAAGCAACGTACGCGGAACAAGCCGTGTAATTGCCCAGATTTTTCGTGGCGGTGAACAAGCCCCAATTCGCCCATACGGATAGGCAAATCTTTATAACTGTGCGGTTCGTTTTTATAAACGAGAATACCGCCTGGACAATTCATAGGCTTGATTGCAAAATCTTCCTCGTCCACTTTCGTCGTGTACATATTATCTCTGTAATGAAACCAATGTCCCGAAGTTTCCCAAAGGGTACGATTCAACATAATGGGCGTTTGCACCTCCACGTAACCCTCTCTCGTATGGATTTCTCTCCAATATTCAATGAGCGTGTTTTTCAAAACCATACCGTTGGGCAGGAAGAAAGGCAAACCTTTTCCCTCGTTCATAATCGCAAACAGTTTCAATTCTTTCCCAAGTTTCGTATGGTCGCGTTTCTTTGCCTCTTCAAGCATGGTGAAATACGCTTCCATTTCGTCCTTGTTCGCAAACGCCGTACCGTAAATACGGGTAAGCATCTTATTATGTTCGTCCCCTCTCCAATACGCGCCGGCAATGCTGGTGAGTTTGAACGCTTTAATCTTGCCCGTAGAGGGAAGATGGGGTCCGCGGCAAAGGTCGGTAAAATTGCCCTGTTTATAGAAAGAAATGGTTTCTCCCTCGGGCAAATCTTCAATCAATTCCACTTTATAATTTTCGCTGTATTCTTTCATCAGCGCAATCGCCTCGTCCTTGGGCAGCGTAAACCGTTCGATAGGCAGATTGCTCTTGATAATCTTCTGCATTTCCGTTTCCACTTTCGCCAAATCCGCCTGCGTAATCGGAGTTACGAAATCGATATCGTAATAAAATCCGTTGTCAATGACAGGTCCGATAGAAAGTTTGCAAGTAGGATACACCGTTTTTAACGCCTGCGCCAAAACGTGCGCGCAGGTATGGCGATAGACGTTAAGTCCTTCTTTATCTTTCAGCGTAACGATTTCCAACGTATCCCCCTCGTGTAATACGTGCGAAAGATCCACGAGTTCTCCATTCACTTTCGCGCAAACCGCATTTCTCGCCAAGCCCTCGGAAATCGCAAGCGCAGCTTGCATTGCCGTCGAGCCGTTTTCCAGCGACATTGAATCGCCGCTCTTTAAAATAACGTTCATAGATATTTCCTCCGTTGTTTGGATATTATTTTCTTCCTTTTTCCTGTATAAAATTAAAAAACGCCTTAAACCCCGTAAGAGTTTAAGGACGCATACTTTCGTTGCGCGGTTCCACCTTAATTGCCCTGCAAATGCAAAGCCGCTTTTTATTTCATTTTAACACAGCGCAAAGTGGTTTCGCAATTCGCCTTGGGTTGTCCGCCTCACAGCCAAAGGGCGAATTCTCTGAAAACCCGACAAACGACGCTACTTGTCTTTACGGTTTCTATTGTACTCTTTTTCCCTTTGATTTGTCAACCGTTTTTCAACAAAAAATTGCTTTTTCGCCATAATATTTTTTTAAAAACGCCGTCGTTTCCTCGTCCGTCCTTCCAAAACAGTACACCCGTTCCGCTCCGCCAAGTAAAATTTCTCCTATCGTGGACGCAACGCCCGTCAACAAACTGCGTGAAAGCGGACGATAATCTTCCCCATACGCTTTGCCGTCTTTCAAAAACAGTTTCCCCTCTCCGTCCTCCGTCAAAAAACCAATAAACCCGTCCATAGACGCTTCGCCCATGTCCGTGGGGATATATTCAATGATTCCCTCCCAACGTTTTTTTAATTCCTGCAAGCGAAAATGGAACATACCGTCGATACAGTAGGATTCGTAACCGCGAATCTGTCTTTTGACGTACGCGCAATCGTCTTTATAATCCGCCGCCACCAGCGCTGTAAGCAGCGTACGCCTTTTCAATTTCGTCAACATAGGCAAAGGCAAACGTTTTTCAAAAAAAGAATATTTATATCCTACGGCAATCACGTCCGCGATATTTTCTTCGGCAAATTTTCGTACGTACGGACAATACTCCCTTTCGGTTTTAAAAGCAATTTCCGTCGTTTCCCCGTCGCGCGCCATACCACATTCGGCAGGCAAAAAGGAAAAACGTTCGCGGACTTTTCCATATAAATAGGACATATACAGGCCGTCAAAGCCGTTTTGCGTTATCGTTATTTCTTCCACACCATTATTGTATGCCGCAAAAATAAAATTATTTATCAAAAAAAGGATTTCCTCGCCTTGCCATAATCGCTTGACTTGTTTTGCAAAATGTCTTATAATAAAACGGCACGAATAAATATAGAATGATTTTATCTTCTTCAAGGGAAGAAAATCGGAGGTCTTTTATGGATATGAAGTCTGTAGAAAAGAAATGGCAGACAAAATGGGAGAAATCCAAAATCAACGTTTTCAATAAAAAGAACGCGGACAAAAAGCTGTACGTATTGGAAATGTTTTCCTACCCCTCTGGGGCAAATTTGCACGTTGGGCATTGGTACAACTACGGGCCGACGGATACTTACGCGCGTTTTAAAAAGATGCAGGGCTTTGAAGTGTTTCAGCCTATGGGCTTTGACGCGTTCGGTTTGCCTGCGGAAAATTACGCGATAAAAACGGGTATTCACCCCAAAGATTCGACGGAAAAGAATATCGCGACTATGGAAACGCAACTTCGCAATATGGGCGCTATGTTCGATTGGACGGCGGAAATCAAAACCTGCGAAGAAAATTATTATAAATGGACGCAATGGCTGTTTCTCCAACTCTATAAAAAAGGACTTGCTTATCGTAAAGAAGCCCTTGTAAATTGGTGTCCTGATTGCGGCACGGTACTTGCAAACGAGCAGGTTATCGACGGACAATGCGAACGTTGTAATTCCGTTGTGCTTCGTAAGGATATGACGCAATGGTTTTTAAAAATCACCGATTATGCAGAAGAACTTCTTTCCGACCTCAACAAAATCGATTGGCCGGAAAAAACCAAACTGATGCAAAAAAATTGGATTGGCAAATCCACGGGCTGCGAAATCAATTTTGAATGTGAAACGGGCGATACGATCACCGTTTTCACCACTCGTCCCGATACGGTATTCGGCGTAAACTACGTCGTACTTGCCCCTGAACATCCCCTCGTTGAAAAATTGAAAGCGGCGCATCCCGAACGCGCGACGGCGATTGACGAATACGTTCGCTATGCGTCGGAGGCAAACGACATAGACCGTATGTCTACCTCTCGTGAAAAAACGGGTACGTTTACGGGCGCGTATGCCATTCACCCTTTGACCAATAAACAAATCCCTATCTATCTTGCGGATTACGTACTTTATTCTTACGGTACGGGCGCGGTAATGGCGGTTGCGGCGCACGACGAACGCGACTACGCTTTCGCAACCAAATACGGTTTGCCCGTTACGCAAGTTATCCAAAAAGTGGGCGGAGAAACCGTTCTTCCCTTCTGTGAGGACGGTATCCTTGTCAACAGCGGCGCATTTGACGGACTTTCGGGCGACGAAGCGCGCGACGCGATTGCCGTACACCTTACGAAAATCGGCAAAGGCGGAAAGAAAGTAAATTATCGCCTGCGCGATTGGTCGGTATCTCGTCAAAGATATTGGGGCGCGCCTATCCCTATGATTCATTGTCCTGCTTGCGGCGTCGTTCCCGTACCCGAAAAGGATTTACCTGTAAAATTACCTTACGACGTGGAATTCCGTCCCAACGGAAAATCCCCTCTTGCCTCCAATGAAGGGTTTATGAAATGTACTTGTCCCAACTGCGGCGGCAAAGCAACGCGCGATCCTGATACGTTGGATACGTTCGTATGTTCCAGCTGGTATTTCTTGCGTTATCCCGAGGCGAAAAACGACAAACAACCGTTCAGCAAGGAAATCGCGAATAAAATGTGTCCCGTAGACGTATACGTCGGCGGTTCAGAACACGCTTGTATGCACCTTTTGTATGCAAGATTTATCACGAAAGCTCTGCGCGATATGGGTTATATCGATTTCGACGAACCTTTCAAACGCTTGGTGCATCAAGGCATTATTTTAGGCCCTGACGGCAACCGTATGTCCAAATCGAAAGGCAACGTCGTATCCCCCGATAAATACGTAAACGAATACGGTTCGGATATCTTCCGTCTGTATTTGATGTTTGGGTTCAGCTATACCGAGGGCGGACCTTGGAATGACGACGGCATTAAATCAATCGCAAAATTCGTAGACCGTATCGAACGTTTGGTACGCAAATCCACCGAAAAAACAACGGCTTCTCACAACGATAAAACGAGCGCGGAAAAACAGCTCGATTACGCGAAAAATCACGCAATCAAAGCCATTACGCGCGACGTGGAACTGTTCTCGTTCAATACGTCGTTAGCGCGTTTGATGGAATACGTGAACGCAATGCAAAAATACGACGCTGACAACGAAGTGAAAAACGTTGCGTTCTATAAAACGTGCGTGGAAGATTTGATTCGCATGCTGACTCCGTTTGCTCCTCACCTTAGCGAAGAACTCTGGGAAATCACGGGACACAAATCCTCCGTTATGGAAGAAAGCTATCCCCTCGTAGACGAACAAGCCCTTATCAAGGACGAAATCGAATACGCCGTGCAAGTAAACAGCAAAATCAAGGCGAAGATGATGATTCCCGAAAGTTTGTCCGACGAGGATATCCAAGCCACCGTTTGCGCTTATCCCGAAATTGCCGAACTCCTTGAAGGCAAAACTGTGAAAAAGTGCATTATCGTAAAAGGCCGTCTTATCAACTTGATTATCGGTTAAACGAAAACTTAAAAAATCAAAACCACCCGTTGAACTGGTTGTATGCACTGGCCCTTCAAGGGCATAATACTGGCTGAGCCTAAAGGCTCATTGAAAGATTTACCAACCGCAAACAATCTCAGGCAGCCGCTAAAGCGGCTGTCTTTTTATGCCTTGTTATTCTTGCTACCCGTAAACGGGT
>JAFTPE010000010.1 GCA_017463425.1 Clostridia bacterium
TAATATTCCGCTTTCTCCTTTTTAATTTCTTCTCTTCGGTCTTTTATATCCAATCTTTCCCTTACCTTCGTCCAACTTGCTTTCATCTCTTTCGACCAACCCTTGCACTCAATCATTTGACGGGCGTATTCTTCCTGTATTTTCCACTCTCTCCATTTTCGGCTCAATTTCAATATTTCTTCTATCCAAAGCAACAATTTTCTTCGGCGTTCATTCACCATTTTTCTTTTTCTGTTCCACATATCATACCTCTTTCGTTTTTTGCATAAAAAAATGCCGCCTCTTGCGAAACGGCACCTGTAAAAATGCCTTTTTCGCTTTGCTGCGACACAACATAAAAATAGTTTTCTACCGAAAAGATTTTTATAACGCGAAAAGATACACTTCTACCAAAGAAGTATACTTTCCAGTAAAAAAACTATTCTGTTATGTCGCATTTTTATTTTACCACTTTTTTCTATCCCTGTCAATGGTTTTTATAGAAAAATTGCGGAACAATCAAGACTGTTCCCTAATGTTCATTGTTGTCATACCGACTGAGCCGTAGGCGAATGGAGCGTATCTCAAAATAAACAATACGTTTTATTTGTGAGGATACACTCGACTCACTTCGTTCGCTCGGTATGACAGGATTCCCACCCTTTGCAGGAAACAGCCAAAACCATTCCGTAAAAAAACCACCCTCGGCAATATCGTCCGAGAGTGGTTTGTACTTTTTTTAAAAATAAACTTTATTCTTCCGTCGTTTCCTCAACGGTTTCCGTGGTTTCTTCCACTTCTTCCGTTTCGTCTACGACCTCCGCCAAATCTTCGGGGCTAAGATCCGCCGCCGTTTCTTCGGGGGCTTGGGTTTCCGCCTCGTCGTCGCGTTCGGTTACGTCTACCTTCGCAACCAAACTGTCGCGTACGTTCATTACGCGTACGCCGCGCGTACTTCTGCCGATACAGCTAATCGTGTCTGCGTGCATACGGATAATCGTACCGCCCGTCGTAATAATCATAATATCGTTGTCGTCGGTTACGGGCTTGAAGTTGACGAGATATCCCGTCTTTTCGTTGAACACGCCCGCTTTGATGCCCTTACCGCCACGGCTTTGCAAACGATAATCGTCCAACTTTGAACGTTTGCCGTAGCCTTGCGAAGTCAGGGTAAACAAATCCTGCGCGGGGTCAACCACCAACATATCCACTACGATATCGTCTTTCGCGAGCGAAATTGCGCGAACCCCTTGCGAGCCTCTGCCCGTCGGGCGTACGTCCGTTTCGGAGAAACGAATACATTTTCCTCCGCGCGAGGCAACCAAAATTTCGTTTTCGCCCGTCGTAAACCGAACGGCAATCAAACGGTCGTCCTCGTTAATCGTAATTGCAATCTTACCGTTCTTGGCAATTCTTGCAAATTCCGACGTTGCCGTTTTCTTAATCAAGCCTTTTTCGGTTGCCATCACGAGATATCCCGTGCCGTTTTCCAAAACGGGCAACACCGTTTCAATCTTTTCGCCTTGGTCAAGCTGTACGATATTGACGACGGCGCGCCCCTTTGCCATACGGTTCGCCTCGGGGATTTCATAACCCTTAATCGAATACACCTTACCCTTAGACGAGAACAGCAAAATCGGGTCGTGCGTGCAACAAACGAACATCTTTTCAACGTAATCTTCATCTTTGGGTCTGTGCGCGGTGATACCTCTGCCGCCACGTCCTTGCGCTTTGTATTCGGACACGGGCAAACGCTTGATATATCCCGAATGAGTGATGGAAATTACGACGTCCTCTCTATCAATCAAATCTTCGTCCTCGATATTGCCGTAATCCACGGAAATTTCCGATTTTCTTGGCGAAGGATATTTGTTTTTAATTTCTTCCAAATCGTCGCGGATAATCTGCATCACGCGGTATTCGTTCGCCAAAATATCTTTCAAATCGGCAATCAACGCCTCCAAAGCCGCCAATTCCTCTTTCAATTTCTCTACTTCCAACGACGTCAAACGTTGCAAACGCATTTCCAAAATTGCATTCGCTTGCTTTTCGTCCAACTCGAACGCCGAAGTCAAGCCCACGATTGCCGCATTCTTATCCGCCGACGCTTTGATGATTTTAATCACTTCGTCCACGTTCGCCAAAGCCAACACCAAACCTGCCACAATATGCGCGCGTTCTTCCGTTTTGTTCAGCTCGTATCTCGTTCTTCTGGTGATAACCTCTTTTTGATGTTCGAGATAATAATACAAAATGTCGCGAAGATTGAGGGTTTTCGGTTCTGTCCCGTTTTCCACAAGCGCGAGCAAAATCATACCGTCGGACGATTGCAATTTCGTCTTTTTATACAACGTATTCAAAACGACTTGCGCGTTTGCGTCTTTCTTAATTTCAATGACGATTCTCATACCGTCGCGGTCGGATTCGTCGCGGATATCGGAAATACCCTCCAATCGCTTGTCGTTTACCATATCCGCAATCGTCTTGATAAGTTGCGCCTTATTCACTTGATACGGGATTTCCGTTACGACGATACGCGAACGTACGTTGCCGCCCGTGCCGTATTCTTCAATTTCACACTTGGAACGGATAACGATACGTCCTTGCCCCGTGCGATACGCGTTCTTAATCCCGCTTCTGCCCATAATGATACCGCCCGTAGGGAAATCGGGCGCAGGAATGTATTCCATTAACTCGTCCACGGTAATATCGGGGTTGTCAATCATGGCAATCGTGCCTTCTATTACTTCGGCAAGGTTGTGGGGCGGAATGTTCGTCGCCATACCCACGGCAATACCGTCCGAACCGTTGACAAGCAAGTTGGGATATCTTGCAGGCAACACCGTCGGTTCTTCTTCGCTGCCGTCAAAGTTGGGGATAAAATCCACCGTTTCCTTGTCCAAATCACGCAACATTTCCGCCGCGAGCTTGGTCAATCTCGCCTCGGTGTAACGCATAGCCGCCGCCGAGTCGCCGTCCACCGAACCAAAGTTCCCGTGTCCGTCTACAAGCGGAAAGCTGATGGTAAATTCTTGCGCCAAACGCACGAGGGCGTCGTATACCGAGCTGTCGCCGTGGGGGTGGAATTTACCCATACAGTCCCCGACGATACGCGCGCATTTACGATACGCTTTATCGTTGTAGAGCCCCATTTCGTGCATAGAATACAAAATTCTTCTGTGTACGGGCTTTAACCCGTCGCGCACGTCGGGAATGGCTCTCGATTTATTTACCGCCATTGCATACGCAATGAACGAACGTTTCAACTCGTCGTCCACTTCGACGTCGAGCATTTTCGTCATAGCAAGGGTTTTCTTAAATTCCTCGGTTAATTCCGGGCTGGTTTCTTTCTTAGCCATAATTTTCTCCTTACACGTCCAAATCGGTTACGAGCGCCGCGTTTTCTTCGATAAACTTTCTTCTAAGCTCGGGGCTTTCACCCATGAGCATTGCAAACATTTGGTCCGCCTCTGCCGCGTCTTGCATGGTTACGCGAATCAGCGTTCTCGTTGCAGGGTTCATCGTCGTATCCCACAGCTGTTCTTTACTCATTTCCCCCAACCCTTTATAACGTTGGTATTCGATTTTACTCGTCGCGTTTCTGTCGTATTCTAATTTTTCTTCTTCCGAATACAAATAATCGTCGTGGCCTTTGAAACTCGCTTTATAAAGGGGCGGTTTTGCCGCGTATACGTGGCCGTGTTCAATCAAAGGCCGCATATAACGGAACAAGAACGTATACAACAAAATTCGGATATGCGCGCCGTCTACGTCGGCGTCGGTCATGGAAATAATACGGTCGTAACGGAGTTTGCTTTCGTCGAAATCGTCCAAAATACCGCAACCGAACGCAGTAATCATGGATTTGATTTCTTCGTTTTCCAAAACGCGGTTCAAACGAACCTTTTCCACGTTCAAAATTTTACCTCTCAACGGCAAAATCGCTTGGAAGCGTCTATCTCTGCCCTGTTTTGCAGTACCGCCTGCCGAGTCCCCCTCGACGATATAAATTTCGCAAAGTTCGCTTCTTCTGTCCGAACAATCCGCCAATTTCCCAGGCAAAGTCGTCGAACCCAAAACGCCCTTTCTTCTCGTCAATTCTCTCGCGCTTCTCGCCGCGTCGCGCGCCTTTTGCGCCGTGATACAACGAAGTACCAATTCTTTCGCAACGCCGGGGTTTTCTTCCAAGAACGTCGCTACGTGTTCGGTAACGCATTTGTTTACGAACGTACGAATGGTCGAATTGTTCAGCTTGTCCTTCGTCTGCGATTCAAATTGCGCGTTGGTGAGTTTTACGGACACAACCGCCGTAATCCCTTCCAATACGTCTTCGCTGGACAATTTGTCGCTTTCTTTTAAAATGTTATGCTTTCTTCCCGCGTCGTTGATAACTTTGGTGAGCGCCATTTTCAAGCCCGCTACGTGCGTACCGCCGTCAATGGTGTTGATATTGTTTGCATAACTGTAAATGACTTCGTTGTACGATTCGTTGTACTGAATGGCAACTTCGCATACCGTGTCCTCTTCCTGTTCTTCAAAATATACGGGCTGAGGGAACAACAATTCTTCACGGCTCTTGTTCAATTCCTCAACGAACGAACGGATACCGCCCTCATAGCAGAACGAATCCTCTTTTTCCTGCCCTGCGCGCTTGTCCTCTAAGGTAATGCGCAAGCCCTTGTTCAGATACGCCAATTCGCGCAGTCTGCCTTTTAACGTATCGTAATTAAAAATGGTGGTTTCAAAAATATCCGCGTCGGGTAAAAAGGTAACTTTCGTACCCATTTCGTCCGATTCGCCCACCACTTGCACGTCGCGTTGCGGCACACCGCGGTTGTAAATCTGTTTAAAAATTTTCCCCTCGTGGCGAACCTCCGCCTCCAACCATTCGGACAGCGCGTTTACCGCCTTTACGCCTACGCCGTGCAAACCGCTGGAAACTTTATAACCCGAATCGCCGCCGAACTTACCGCCGGCGTTGACCTTGGTGAACACCACCTCCAAAGTCGAAATCCCTTCTTTGGGGTGAATATCCGTAGGGATACCGCGCCCGTTGTCCTGTACCGTACAGCTGCCGTCGTCATTGAGCGTTACCTCAATATGCGTGCAATACCCCGCCAACGCCTCGTCGATGGAATTGTCCACCACTTCGTGAACGAGGTGATGCAACCCCTTTGCGTCGGTGGAAGAAATATACATACCTGGACGTTTACGGATATGTTCCAAACCGTCAAGGACCTGTATCTGCTCGGCGCCGTATTCGCCTTCTACTCTTTCCGCCATTTAATTGTGCCTCCTGATTTTTTCGTTTCTTTCCCTTTTTATATAATAAAAAAGGGAAAAACCTCGTTATCCCCTCTATTATACCACACTTTTTTTTAAAAGTACAGCAAATGAACGAAAGTTTTTTCGTTTTTGTCAAAATTATTTACGTATTGTCGTGTTTTCGGCTTTCTTTTTGGTCATTTTTCCGCTTTTTTCATTTTCCCGAGTAAGAATACGGACAACAAAAAAACGAGCCTTACGCGCCCGTTTTTTATGATTGTATTTTTTCGTGAAAGGAATTGCCTTTTGATATACCGTTCTCACCTGTCATATCGACCTCATTGTGTCCTACCGAGCGAAATGAACGTAGTGAATGCAGTCGAGTGTATCCCCACAAAATAAAACGCATATGTTTATCTTGAGATACGCTCCATGCGATTGCTATGCAATCTTAGTCGGTATGACAATAATGAACACCGTAAGAAAAGCCACGACCGTTCCGCATCAAAACAAATCCTTTCTTTCTACGCACAAAATTTCATTTGCGTCTAAATCCAATACGCTACACAAACGCGATAACGTATCTAAGGCTGGCAATTTTGTCTTATTCACGTAATAAGATATCATTTGTTGCCTTACACCTATTTTTTCCGCTAATTCTTTTTGTTTCATTCCGCTTTGCAAAATTGCCTCAGCGAGCTTTTCAGCGATTTCCTCGATTGTCGTCATAAAATTTATCCTTTAAGAATCTAATTTTTCACCAAAACTTCTTCCAATCAATTCGTCGATTGTGATTCCGTAATAATCCGCCAAACGTTCGCAATTTTCAACACTTGGAACACGCTCATTGTTCTCCCAATAACTAATATTCGCCTGCAAAATCCCCGTTTCCTTCGCCAATGCGGTTTGCGTTAAATTGTGTTGTTCGCGTTGATATCGCAACGCCTCACCATAATTTCTCATAATATTATACTCCTTTTAAAAAATATAACTATTTTTATGAAAAATTGCTTGACATATAACAATTGTTATATTATAATATATCCATACTTGCAACATTTGTCGACCCACAAATAGCTAAACGGAAGTTGTAATGCGAACAAACCGCGTCTTGTCTAACGGCAAGGCGCGGTTTGTTTTATTTTGTATTCGATTTAGCCCCAAATTTCTTTGGCTATGTCTAAAATTTCCTCGGGGGTTTGCGCCTTGAACAGGCGTTCTTTATACGTTGCTGCGCCACGTACGCCCTTGACGTAAAACGCCGCCATTTTTCGCATAAATACGGTGGTAAAACGTTGGTCGCAGGTTTGTTTCGTCCATTCCATTTGTTTTTCAAACATAGTCAGACGGTTTTCGTTTTCCGCGCCCGTCAATTCACAAAAAATTTGGGGGTCGAAAAGAGCCGCGCGCGCCACCATTACGCCGTCCGCGCCCGTTTCGTTTATCAATCTTTCCGCATCTGCATTGGAAAATACGCCACCGTTGGCTATCACGGGGATATGTACGGTGTTTTTTGCCGACGCAATCTCTTTATAATTCACTTCGCCTGCATAAACTTTGTCTTTCGTCCTGCCGTGAACGGTAATAAGTTTCGCCCCTGCCCCCTCCATTCGTTTGGCAAATTCCTTTGTTATCAACGTATCGTCCGTAATGCCGATACGGAATTTGACGGTAATGATTTTACCGCTTTTCACACATTCTTTGACGATTTTTTCCGCCAACTGCGGATTTTCCAACAGCGCGCTGCCCTCGCCGTTTTTATAAATTTTCGGCACGGGGCAACCCATATTGATATCGACGATGGGAAAGGGCGCAAACTTTTCGTGTTCGCAAGCGCGACGCATAATTTCGGGGTCGTTGCCGAAAATCTGCGCGGCGGTCAAGCCCTCGTTTTCGTCAGTATACAACAATTCTTCCGTGTTTTCGCTGCCGTATTTCAAGCCCTTTGCGCTGACCATTTCCGTATAACAAAGCCCTGCGCCATAATCTTTACAAAGACGGCGAAAAGCGTAATTGGTATACCCGGCAAGCGGCGCGAGAAATACGTTGTTTTTTATCGTGATATTTTCAACGGTAATCGGCGTTAGACGCATACCTGCCCCCTTGGTTTTTTATTTCTCGTTTTTTGCCGCGACGTAATACGCGTCCCATTCTTCCGCTGAAAGCGCGGTTACTTCTTTCCCGTCCGCGCGCGCTTTTTCCTCCGCCAACGTAAAGCGACGGGCAAAGCGTTCGACGCTCTCTTTTAAAGCGCGTTCGCAATCGCAACCTGCCTTTCTGCCCACGTTCACCGCGGCAAACAGCAAATCGCCCAATTCCTTTTCCGTTTCTTTTTCGTCGCCCGATTTTCTCGCCGTGATAAATTCGGTCAATTCCTCTTGCATTTTCCTCGCCGCCGCCTCAACGGAATCGAAATCCAAGCCCGCTTTTGCGGCGCGTTTGCCCACTTTTTGCGCGCGCATTGCCGCAGGGAAACATTTCGGCACGTCGTTGACCGCCTTGGCAAAGGTGTCTTGATGTTTTTCCTGCATTTTATTCTTTTCCCAAACGGACAGCGCGCTGTCCTCGTCTTTGGCTTTGTCTTCGCCAAATACATGGGTATGGCGTGTGATGAGTTTTTGACAAACGCCCGTTACGACGTCGGTGAGGTCAAACGCGCCCGTTTCCTCTTTCAAAACGGCGTGGAACACCGCTTGCATTAAAATATCGCCCGTTTCTTCCAAAATCTTTTCGTCGTCGTTTTGGTCGATTGCGTCTACCAATTCGTACGATTCTTCCACCGCCGCCATTTTTACGCTGTCGTTTGTCTGCACCCTGTCCCAAGGACAACCGTCAGGACGGCGCAACCGCACGATAATTTCTTTTAAATCTTCCAACGCAAAGCGTTGTTTTTTCAGCAAATCGATTTCCTCAATCGCCACCGCCGACGTATAATCGTACTGTTTTTGTCTGTCCAATTCGTACAACGGGATTTTTTTCACTCTGTTATCGCGGATATATTTTACGGCGGTTTCTTCACCGAACAAATTGCCAAGCGTCAGTTTTACGTCGCTTGCCAAGCCCGAATCGTCCAAATCGTACACGACGAGCGGCAATGCCAAATTGCCCGATTTTGCTTTTTCTATCAATTCGTATGCCGAAACCGCGGTGTACGAACAACCGCAAAAGCCTGCCGCGCGGACGAGCGCCGTCGTTTTTGATACGCCGTCAATGATTTCCGCTTTGCCTCTGAGGCGTTTTAACAAGGCTTTCACCGAGTTGTCCTCCGTCGCCGCGCCGTCCACGAGGTATACGGCGTTTTCGCCTTGATTGGTTACGGCTTTGGCAAGGTTTTTCGCCAATGTTGCAAAATTGCGGCTGCTTTCATACACGTTGTCCAAACACGTATGTTTTACCCCCAAATCCAAAACAGTTTGATACGAACGGGTGTTGGCGGTGCGTACCAAAACGGGTTGTCCTGCCTTTGCCGCCTGTAAAATTTTGTCTTCGCCACGTTTGGAAAGATCTCCCTTTTCCACGCCCAAGCCGATAATCGTAATCATTCGTTTGTTCTCCTTATTGTTTTTGTCTGCTCACCCTTAAATTATATAACAAATCCAAGAAAAACGCAACCAAATAACAAAGGTTGGTGGCATACGCCATACCGAAAATGCCAATTTTCGGATCACGGAGCAAAAATGCGTACACCAAGGTTTTGACGGACACCGCTATCAACATAGAAATCGCCGAATGTTTGGGTTTGCCCTGCGCCGTCAGACACGCCGACAACGTTTGCGTACAGGAAAGCGTCAGCGCGCTGATAGAAAACAATTTCACCAAGCGAACGAGGATTTCCAATTCTTCCCCTTTCAAACTGCGAAAAATAATTTTCGAGGCAGGCTCGGCAAACAAGTACAGCCCTATGGCGCAAGGCAAGCTGACGGCGACGGTAATCCCCAACGAGAAAAAAATTTTTTTTCGTACGAGGTTGCCTTTGCCGTTGGGGGTTTCCTTCCTTTTTTCCACAGCGGTTGCAACGGCAGGCACACTCGCCGCGGCGATTCCGTAACAAACGGATACGGGCAGGTTGATAATCGTTACTGCGCCGCCTGAAAACAAGCCGAACAACGCCACCGAATCGCTCGCGTACGCGCCAAGCAATCTTGGCACGAGCAAACTGTCAAGCAGGCTGGAAAGCGGCAATAAAATCGAACTAAACGTTACGGGAATACTCAACGCCAGCACCGATTTCGCCTTAACCCTGCCCCCCTCGTTTTTAAATTCGCCCGTAGCAGGGTTGCGACGAAATAATATCATCATTAAAAACAGCGCGACGAGTTCGGAAATGGACACGGACAACAATAAAAACACAACGGCTTTTTCGATATTATCCCGATACAGGTATGCGAAGAACAGCCCAAACCCCACTTTCACCGCCTGTTCGGTGATTTCGGAAAGAGCGGTGGGATGCATTTTGTTTCTGCCTTGAAAATATCCACGATATACGGAAATAGCGGAAACGAGAAACACCGACGGCGCAAGAGCATAATAACCGCCCACCACCGCCTGACTGCCTTGCACCTTGGATAATACGGGCGCAAGCAAGGTCATCAGCACGCTACCGCCCAGCCCGATTAGCAAGAACAGGCGCATAGCCGTACGGAACAACGGACGGGGAGATTCGCCTTTTTCCAAACGCTCGGCAGTCAGTTTGGCTATGGATGCGGGAATCCCCGTTGCCGACACCGTTAAAAGCAAACAATAGACGGGATAAACGAGCTGATACAGCCCGATTCCGTGTCCGCCGATTAGATTGGTAAGAGGGATTCGATACAGCGCGCCGATAATTTTTGCGATAAAACCGCCTGCGGCTATCCACGCCGCGCCTTTTAAAAATCCGCTTTGTTTGCGGCGTTCGTCTTTGGTTTTGTTCGTTTGCGTTTCCATAAAATCACCTCCGTTGATTCCAAGCGTTTGCGTAGTTGAAACTCACGTCTGCGACGGTCAAAACCAACAACGCGACGGCAAAGCCGATTGCCAAGCCGTTGGGCAAACGAAAAAACAATTTTTTCAACGGCGAGAAAACGAATTTCATAAACAGGAAAATCAAAACTGACCAAAGCACGGAAACGGGCAAACACACGTAACCGTGATAATTGATGGGAAAACCTGCATAACTCCACAGACTAACGCCCAACGTTTTATCGAAAAACATTCCAACGAATAATTCTGCAAGCGTAGGGATTAAAAACGCAAACGCGGCGTACGTGAGATAGCGAAACAGCGCGCTGTGGACGTTTTTCAAAAGCCCCCTGCCTTCGTTGGGCGTGCCGAGAAGAAAATACGTCGTCATCAGCGAAACGCCGTAGATAGGACAGAACGGCAACGTCATAAATCCGCTGTCGATAAACCGTCCCGTTCGGAAAAACGCAAGACCAACTTCGTATACCCAGCCGATAAACGACAACGCCATTGTCAGCAAAAAATATTTTGATAGATTCGACCATAACAACCTCGGTTTCGTGTTTGTGTTTTCGCTCATTTTGTTCCCCTTGGGCGTGTTGATTTTTAATAGTTTGTGGAATATGACGGTTTTTTATAAGAAAATAAGAACTTCGGTTTGACCCAAAGTCCTTATTTTTGGAATGAAACGTTTCCTTAACCGACGCTTTTCGCGTTGACGATGGCAATTTCCTCACCACTCATTGCGTCCAAATAGATAAAATACGTTTCTTTTTGATACGAACAAACGAATTCGTACGCGGCGCGTTCACCGCCTGCCGCTTTGACTACCGCCAAACGCGCGGATTCGATTTTCAAACCGTCGTATAATTTGTCCGCCGCCTGCGTCATCGTCAGTTTAATTTTCGGTTCGGTACGCTTTTTATGGTTTTGTAAAAATTTCGTTGCGTCCATACCCGTTACCACACCGCGACTGCGACACACTTTTACCCGAATTTCGTCAGGATAATACGCTACGTCGTCGTCCTCATATACAAACGTGAAATCAATCATTGTGCCGTTTTCTCTAAAACGTACCACTTCCATATCGTCATAGCCCAATTTTTCCAAGAACTCCTCTGCGATTTCCTCGGCATCATCCAAATCAAAGGTATCTTCCGAACAATCTTCGTAATAATCAAACCGTAATAAAGCCCCATCTTTTTGACTAAGTTCCGCAAACAAAAGCGTACCTTTATCGTCGTAGCCTTGTACGTTGTACGCCACAAACGATTGAGAAACCGTTTCGCCTATACATTGAAAATTGGTGATTTTATAATCGGAAAAATACGTTTTGCAAAGCTCTTCCGCTTTCGACGGATCAATCCCTTTCACGTCTTTGGTGTTGGATTCGTCGGGCATTGAACTCATACCTGCCCCCGTCATTTTGTCTTTCGCGCGGTTAATCATAGCGCGATTTTCTTCCAACGTCAATTCTTCCAATTTATTCAAAGCGTCTTTTATGCCGCCCATACCCTCTTTCATATAATCCATCAAATCTTTATCCGTCATGGATTGCATCAACTTATTTAATTCCATACGAATAGAATGATTGACTTCGTAAAGACGGTTCAGCGTAGCAATATCTTCCTTGGACAACGTTTCACCCAAGCGGAGCTTTGCAAGCATTCGTTCACATTCCGCTGCCGTACGGTTGACAAACGTCGTTACGTTGCGATCTGATTCCGCAGGAATGGGCAATTTTTCAAGGTCGAGTTCGGCAAGGCGCGCCTGCACCAACAAATCGGTGAGAATACGGCTCTGTTGTACGGGCGAAGCGGAAACGCGAATCCTATCTAAATCGTCGTCAACGTTTTCCATAATCCCCGTCAATTCGTACATGCCGCCCCTATGCAACGCCGCCAACATATCCTTATTTTTCTTCATATCGATTGCGCCCACGGTTACCGCCGCCGTCAATGCCAACGTTACTGCGCCAAGCGATATTACCGCTGCAAGCCAACCGCCATAGCCCTTATTGCGCTCGTTCCCGTCGTTTTTCTTTTTACGTTGTTTTTCCGTTTTCTTTTTCGCCTGCGCACGGATTTTATTTGCTTTGGAATGAGCCCGTTCACGGCGTCTTTCCTCTTGCTGTGCGGCGCGTTTTTCTACGAGAGCTTTCTTTTCCGCCGCGCGTTTTTCAATCCTTGCCTTTCTTTCAGCCATTCGTTTCGCGCGCGCCGCTTTTTTCTCCGCCGTGCGTTTTGCGCGTTCTTCCTTACGTTTTTGTTGCGCCTCTTTCCGTTTCAAAGCCGCTTCCACGCGCGCTTTCGCCGCCGCGCTTTCCTTTTCGGCTTTGCCGCTGCTACTTTGTGCGTTCATCTGTTTCGCGCTAATTTTTTCCGTTTTCTTATAATCGGATTCTTCCGCGCCAACCGCAGCCTCCGCCTTTGCCGAAGGTTCTTCGCGTGTTTTTGCTACGCTCTTCACTTCACTTTTTTTCGTACCCTCACGGTTTTTTTTCAATTCTTTTTCGATTACTTCCACCTTTTCCGCGCCCGAAGATGCGTTGGTGGAAATTTCCGTCGTTTTCTTTTTCATTTTCTCTCCTTATCTCCTTTACTGTCCCGAACTATCGTTCTGTTTAAATCGCAAACACGTGTTTCCCGATTACCGTTACCGTCTGCCTATCAAAAATCCACGCGCTGGTGGCTACTGCGGGATTATAATAATAAATCGCGCCGCCCGTGGGATCCCAACCGTTGATCGCGTCCCTTGCCGCTTTCATTGCCGTTTCGTTAGGGGTCAAATTGATTTGCCCGTCCGATACCGCCGTAAACGCGTGCTTTTGATACACAACCCCGGCAACCGTATTGGGAAATTCAGAGCTACGTATACGATTGAGCACCACCGCGCCGATTGCCACCTGTCCTACGTACGGCTCGCCACGCCCTTCTGCGTATATCGTCCGCGCAAGCAAATATACGTCCGAACTAGAAAACCCGTTTACACCGCCCGATTGCCCCGATTGCTGATTTTTATTCGATTGCTCCACAAGCGCGTTATACGATCCCGTCATACCCAGGGCTTTATACGTGGATTTTCCCACAACCCCGTCCGCCGTCAAACCGTTCTTTTTCTGAAACGCAACCACAGCCGCTTTCGTGCCTGCGCCAAATTTGCCGTCTACGCTTCCTTTATAATATCCCCACAATTTCAAACGGCGTTGCACCTCTTTGACTTCGTTACCGCTTGCGCCCTGGCGCAACACCGCCACGGATACGCTGTCAAAATCCAACAGCGACATACTGTTTATACCGCTATCTGAATTGCTGTCTGACGAAATACCCGAAGAGGATTCCGAACTTTGATTGGACGATTGCATATCCGAGGACGTCGAATCGTCGTTTGCCATTTTACAAGCCGTAAAAACCGAAAACATTGAACACGTCAGCATTGCCGCCAACACGCCTTTTTTTATTGACTTTTTCATTTTATTCCCTCCTGTTATGTAAAAGGGCAAACGTATTTGTTCTAGCGGCGTTTCTTCCAATCGTCAATAATTTCTTTAATCTTACTTTTATACACCACGTTTTCTCCCGTCGGCGCGGCGAAACACAAGGGCGGATACACCACACACCACCAATTATCCCCTGCGCCTAACCCAAGCCGTACAATCAAAGCCGCATATTCCCCTGACGGCAACGTGTATTCGTCGTATACGCGGGTGGGAAAGTGTTCCACCGTCAATTCCGCGCTCGCGCCGTAAAAAAAGCCTCTTTGTTCTAAAACACAGCTTGCAACCTGCTCCAAATCGGACAAACGAGCTTGGATTGCCTTCGTCGCCTCGGCTTTGGTTTTCGCCTCCGCCACCAAGGGCGTAAGAAAGTTTACGATGGCATCACGGACGTAATATTTCACCGCCTGCGCCTGCGTTTCGTTAGAATCCGCGCGAATATGGATACGCAAAAATTCGTCGGTTTCCCTATGCGATTGTTGCAAATTTTCTGCATTCAACGCATACCTGCCCCCGTCGTATCCCGAAAAACCGATTGCCGTTAAACTTATTATGATTGACAATAAAAAAATTATGCAAACCTTTTTCATAAAAAAATAACCTCCGTTTTGTTACACGGAAGTTATTGACAAAATTTTATGATTTTATACTATGCTTTCACCGATGGGAAAAAATTATTTCAGCTCGCTCCATTTATGTTCGTGCAATTCCCCCTCTTCTAACAATCCCTCATAATCCGTTTGGCGCAACGCCTCATACAGCGCAATCGCAGCAGAGTTGCCAAAATTGAGCGAACGCGCCTCGGAAAACATAGGAATCCGCAAACAGGTTTCTTCATTTTGCATTAACAATTCTTCGGGTAACCCTTTCGTTTCTTTGCCAAATACCAAAAAATCGCCGTCTTTGAACGCAACGTCGCTGTGTCTACGTCTGCCTTTTGTCGTAAAATAGAAAAACCGCGAATCGGGATATTTGGCTTGCAATTCCACAAAATTGTCGTAATAGGAAACCTCAACCAAATGCCAATAATCCAGCCCTGCGCGCTTTAAATATTTGTCCGTAACCTCAAACCCAAGCGGACGCACCATATGCAAATGCGTACCCGTAGCGGCGCAGGTACGGGCGATATTGCCTGCATTTTGGGGAATTTCCGGCTCGATTAAAACAATGTGAAACATACGCGACCTCTTTTTAATATAGTTTATATATCTGCATATTATTGTACTCGTCTTTGGTTGTTTTGGCAAGCGTTTTTGGCTGATTTTGACAAAATAGAAAATGGATAAAATCGAAAACAATCGGATATACTGTATGTACAAGAAGGCAATGCCTTCGGGTAAAACGGAGTTTATTATGCAATTTGAAAACACAGAAACTTTTAAGAACCTTGCCCGCAGTTTTGCAGGCGAATGTCAGGCAGGTATGCGCTATCAAATGATTGCGAAACTTGCTATGCAAGAAAAGATGAAAACTTTGGCAGACGCGGTGCGTACCATTGCGAAAAACGAAACGGTACACGCAACGCAATTTTTCAACAAAATCCTCGAAAAGACGGGCAGTCGCGACAATATTGATTTTGACGCAGGATACCCGTTCCACGCAGGAACGTTGGCAGAGGGTTTGCAATTTGCCGCAATGGACGAAAGAAGCGAAACGGAAGAAATTTATCCGTCTTTTGCCGTTACGGCAGAACGTGAAGGGTTTGCGGATATCGCCGCCCTTTATAAAATGATTGCCGAAGTGGAGGCGCAACACAAGATTGTCTTTCAATATCTTCACGACGGCGTAAAAAACGGAACGCTGTACAAGAGCGAAAAACCGATTTTGTGGATTTGTAGCGAGTGCGGTTATATGCACGTAGCGACGGAAGCCTGGAAAAAATGTCCGCTTTGCAAAGCGGAACAGGGTTACGTTGATTTACACTTGCCTTTTGAAGGAGTACGTCAATAATCAAAGGCGAACGGATAAACAACCCCCGAAAGCAAAGGCTTTCTTGAAAAGGAGAAAAAAGTATGAAAAACCAAAACAATCAGAACAACCAAAAAGCAAAAAATTGCGGCTCTAAAAACTGTGGCAACAAAAGTTGCGGCAGTAAGAACAGCGAAAACCACAGCTATCAACATGGCGGCAACAACGACTAAGGGTAAAAATCGAACCGCAACGCCGTCGCCTACACAAAAGGCGTTGAGCGTTATCGGCGGCACGTCGAAAACGGACGTAAACGGCAGCTATACGGGCAGACCGATCAACAAAAATGAAATACCCGTACAAGACGCGGACGATTTGTAAAAAGGAAAGAGAAAGCATTTTAACGTGCTTTCTCTTTTCCTTTTTCCTTATAACAAGCAAAACATTCACCGTCATTGCGAGGAGCAAAGCGACGAAACAATCTAATAGATTGCCACGCTCCACTACGCTACGCTCGCAATGACGTTTAGTCCTGTTCTACCGACCTCACTTTGTCATACCGACCAAGGTTGCGTAGCAACCGCGTGGAGCGTATCTCAAAATAAGCATATGCGTTTTATTAAAGAAGATACGCTCGACTACACTCACTACGTTCATTTCGCTCGGTATGACAGAGCAACCAACCCTTATTTATCATACGGAATGGTCTTGGCTTTCTCTACGATTAGCCTCCCTGTCGAGGGAGAAGGACCACGGAGTGGTGGAAAGAGTTCCCCCACATTAAAATTCGAGCCTTATCGTAAAGTCTGCTACAACTTTTTTTATGGTGAACGCCCCCTGTTGTTACAGGAGGCGTTTATCCATCATTTTTTCAATTAAAAATCGTCGTCTTCGTGTTTCTTTTTCTTCTTGGAAGATTTCGGCTCGTCATCGTCGTCATCGTCGTCGTCAAAATCGTCGTCATCGTCGTCGTCATCATCATAATCGTAATAATCGTCGGCGGAAACGTATTCAAAATCGTCCGTTTCTTCTTCCATTTCTTCTTCGTCTTCTTCGTCTTCTTCCTCGTCGTCGAATTCGGAATCGGGAATACCCAAATCCATATCGTCGTCGTCATCATCAAGATAACTACGCCAGGACGCATCTTCTTTATCTTCGTCTTCTTCCTCGTCCTCTATGTCGTAATCCATCTTCTTCTTACATTCCTCGCACATTTTTTCGCCAAACGCCATATAATTTTCACCGCAAACGGGACAAAGTTCGGTTTCTTCTACTCCGTCTTCTGCGTCAAAATCGTCCGTGAACGTTTTTTCGCCGCTAAGTTCTTTTAAACAAACGTCGCAATATTCCTGTTCGTCTGCGTCGATAAAATTCAATTCGCATCTGGGACATATAATATAATTTGCCATATTGATTTTCCCTCGTTATCGGTTTACACCGTGATTTTGCTATATTATATTAAGAAATAACAGATTTGTAAACTGTTTTTTACCTACTTTTTAAAGATTTTATAAAATTTTTTCTATTTTTCAAAAAAAAGAGCCGTTTTTTATCGAAAACGACTCTTTTTCCATGTTTTATTCTTCTTTTTCTGCCTCAGGTTCAACCTCTGCCGTTTCGGTTTCGGGTTCAACCTCTGCCGTTTCTTCAGCGGTTGTTTCTTCCACAACTTCTTCCGACGTTTCTTGGGTTTCCTCTACGGGCGTTTCTGCTGTCGTTTCTTCAACGGGCTGCTCTGCCTGTTCGTCTGCGTAAACGTCAATCGTCTTGTCGTCCGTGGTATCAATCTTCTTACGCTTGTATGCGTTAACGGTTGCTTCTTCTTCCGCTTGTTTCGCCGCTTTCTTCTTCGCAACGATAACGAGAGGAATGGTAACCCCTGCCGCTACGACGAGAACGCTGCCTACTACGATCAGCACGATTGCCCAGGTAGGCAAACCTTCGTCTTTCACTTCTTCCGTTTTGGAAAGCAACGAATTTACCCAAGCATCAGCAATTGCCTCAGCGTCTTTTTCGTTGGTTTTACCAACTTGACGGATAAACGCGCTCTCTTCTTTCAATTCGGTATTGTCAACGAATTCTTGGAATTTTTCTTGTTGATAGGTGCTGTACAAATCTTTTACAGCCTCAAACGCGTCCGTTTTACCTGTACGGAAATAATATTTCATTGCGGTTTGCAACGCGGTATTTTCCGAATAGCTGTCGATTTCTTCCTGTACTGCCTCGTACGCCTCGTTGTTGGCAATAATTTCTTCCGTCGTGCCAATAGCTGCCGCGTAGATATAATTATACGCCGTCGTTCCAAACGATTGCGCGTTGGAATACAACAATACGTCGCCTACAAATTCGGGCTTGTACCAAGAAGAATTCCAATCCACGTACGCCACCGTCAAAGGCTTGTATTCGTCGGTAACGAGGTGAGGGTTGTACGCGTTTGCGTCGCCTTTATAATTGATACGGGAAACGTTGTTTCCGTTCGTACCGCTTGCATAATAATACAAATAATCGCCTCTAACCTGCCAAAGCGTTGCGCCCGTTACTTTATAAGCAAGCGTAATCGTCTCGGTTTTGCCGTTTACAGGCTGGCTAGCCTTGTACAAGGTATCGTTTGCCACGTACAAATATTCGTGAACGCCTTCGTTTATCAACATAATCGCCGAACCCGTATTTGCCGTATCCAAAGCCACTTCGTCGATTTTATCGCTCTGGTTGCCCGTTACGGTGTTCCATTCGCTTGCAAACGAGGATTCTGCAAGATAATACAATTTCGCGTTTTCTGCGTCCGATTCGGTTTTGTTCAAATCAGCTCTCGTAAAGTATACGCCGCCGTTTTCATAACGACTGATCGTATAATTGTATCCGTCGGGCGCAAATGCGTCGGATTTGGTTTCTTCGGTAAAGTGGGTGTTGAATTGCGTGGGTTTCGCGCTCTTACCAACGCCGTCGAGAACGAGGTTGCCCAAATTTACGTACGGATACGTGGTGTAATCGCCGAAATCGTACGGTGCGTCCTCTTTATTTTCTTTCGCCTCTTTGTTCTTCTTTTCCATAAACGATTTGTCAAAATCGTACGTTTTTCCGCCGGCTACCGTGTAGGACGCTTCGCTTTCGTTGATTTTTTCAACGGTTGCGGACGCGCTGACACAATATAATTGGTCGTAAGCTGCCGTCGTGGAATTGTCGCTGTCTGCGTCGTATACGACGGACATAGTATAATATACTTTGGGATTGTCCAGATTCTGCTTATCGTAGAAGAACGCCGACTTCGCGCCCGAAACGAGCGTGGTCGATTTACCGCTGTCGGTGTTGAACGATTTCAAAGCCCCGTCTTCTTCGTACAAACAGTATACGGTGTCGTTTTCCTTAACGAAACGGTAGTTTGCCGAGTTGCTGGAAAGACGGAAATACGGGTCTTTCTTAGGCGCTGCGCTGCCGTCGAGTTTCGCGCTCTTGAAATCGATCCAAGATTTCATTTCTTCGCCTTTCAAGTTTTTATCCGTGGTCGGCGTTGCGTAGTACACGCTGTCGCCGTCGATATAAATACCCGATTCAAAGTTCTGCGATACGAGCAAGGACGGAACAACCGTTTTTACGTTGTCGTAATTGCCTGCGGTAAGGTCAGATTTGGAAATACGCATCAACGCGCCCTTTACAACTTCCCCATACGTATTGTTTGCGGAATAATCTTCTGCGCCGTTGATAAAATAAACGTAATCGCCCTGTTCTACGACAAAGCCGCCTTGGGACGTTACTTCACCGCCTTGGTATCCGTCCAACGCGTCCCCTTTATAAGCCGTGTCGTTGCAACCGACGAATGAAAACGCCGCCGTAAGCATCGTTGCCGCTGCTATAATGCTGAGTGCTTTTTTGCCTGCATTTCTCATATTGTATATATGCCTCCTGATTGTTACAAAACTAATCGTTAAACGAACGGCGTTTCGACAAGTCGCCGTCGCGTTCGGTCAAACGTCGAAAACGTACATAGACCGACACTATTAACGCATATTCTATTATATATCAAAAAGTCAATTAAAGCAAACAAAAACGCGGCTTTTTTGCGTATTTTACTTGAAAAATTTTATATTTTGGAGGTTTTTTGCCTTGGAACCATTTGCTTTATTTCAAATTTTAAAATCTTTATTGCCGATACAGGCAGACCCGCCCCATCCACAAGAGGAAAAAAATTCCGTTTCCACGGAAAACGTAAGCTCTTCGGAAACGGAAAAATCAACTGATTTAGAACGGGAACAACGGGACTACTCGTCCGATTTTAAACAAAATGCGTTTTTGCAATTTGCGGCGGCGCACGACGCGCGCGCAAAACGTACCAAAAAATGACAATGCGGACGTTAAAAAATGCCTTTGTTGTACTTTATTATAGCGTATATGTTTAATACAAGCCCTATTACAATCCCAACGATTAAAAGAATTATGCCAAGGATCATCAGCCATTGGGTTGTAATCAGCTCGGCAACGAACGAAAATATGCCGAACACAATCAACGCCGCGCCGATAATAATCGTGCCTAAGCCCACCAATTTGCCAAAGGGCAATCTGTTTTCCTCGCTCACGCGTTTTCTGTGATAGGAATGAATGGAGGAAATATTGCCCGTGCGGTTGATCACGCCAAGAACGATACAAAAAATCCCCAATGCGATTGTTATAATCATTTTTTCCATAATTTTGTCCTTATAAATTGGGTTTTATTGTTTGTTTTTATCGGATAATTTTGCAACTGCTAACGCAATCGCGCGGATACCCCAACCGACGCCCACGCCGATTGTCGCGCCCACAAAGTGCCATACAGCGTGTATTAACGCCGACGAATTGTAATAAATAAACACCGAGGGAATGAACAATACGGCAATCGCGACGGGGTAGAAGTATTTGATTTTGTTGTTGGAATTGACGGTGAGTATCATTCCCAAAAGAACGGTCGAAAGCCATATCAAAAGCACCATGCCCATCGCGTCCGTCGGACCTGCCGACAGCGGAAAGAGATAAAACATAGCCAATTGAACGATTAAAACGACGATTTCTTTACTATACCGTTTCATACGCTTTCTCCTTTTACAATTTTATTACGGCTTTTTTGGGGTTTTCTTCGCGATAGGCAACCGTTACGACGTCGCCGATTTTAGGCGTAGGTTTCCCTGCTCTTATCCATTTCCTTTTAAAATACTCTTTCCCGTCTATCGTATAACGCACCTTGACAACGTGCGGAAAAATTGCTCCGTCCAAGGCGTGCGCGCGTACGGGTTTGGTATTGATTTTCAGCCACCATTGTTTTGTAACGGAAATTACCGTGCCTTGCGCCTCTTTATCCACAAAAACTCCCTCCTTTTACGGTTTTATTTTCGGTTTTGGAATTTGGAAATTCCCCATTTTATCAACAGCACCGCCGCCGCGATTGCACCCACCTTTAACAACGATACGGCAACCGTCGTTACAATCAGCGGAAACGCCTGTTCTTGGGGCATCGTCGTATAAATTTGGACGATATCCTTTCTCACCCACATAAATACGATAAACAGAATAGATATTATCCCCACGACGATACGCCACGGCTCGACTTTTTGTCTTTTCATTTTTACGCTTTCCTTTTTTCCGTTTGCTTTCTTTTATATTATATCATAAAACGGTGAAAAAGTCAATTTCCAAAACAAAAAAACCGAACGGAGCGTTTCCATTCGGTAATTTTTGTTGTAATCGTTCGGTTGTCCCGAAAATTATCTCTTCGAGAACTGAGGCGCACGACGAGCCTTTTTCAAACCGTACTTCTTTCTTTCCTTTGCACGAGGGTCGCGGGTTAAGAAACCTGCTGCTTTCAATGCAGGACGGCTGTTTTCTTCAGCCTCCAAAAGCGCGCGCGCAACACCAAGACGAATTGCGCCTGCTTGACCCGTATAACCGCCGCCGATTACGTTTACGAGGATATCGTATTTAGATTCGACTTCCAAGAGCGCAATAGGCTGTTTTACGATATATTGAAGAGTACCCTGAGGGAAATAATCTTCAAATGCGCGATCGTTGATAACAATCGTGCCGCTGCCACCGGGGATAAGACGAACGCGGGCAATTGCCTTCTTTCTTCTACCGGTTCCCCAGAATTGAAGTTTCTTTTTCACATTTGCTTTAGCCATTTTTCAATCCTCTCCTTAGTCCAGTTTCAGTTCTTCGGGTTTTTGAGCTGCGTGGTTATGTTCTGCGCCCTTATACACCTTCAACTTCTTCAGCATTTGTCTGCCAAGACTGTTTTTGGGAAGCATACCTTTTACCGCTTCGTAAACGGCAAGGTCGCTCTTTTCAGCCATCATTTTCTTGTAGGAAATTTCCTTCAAGCCGCCGATATAACCGGTGTGGTATCTGTAAAACTTGTTTTCGAGTTTTTTACCCGTCAAAACCGCCTTATCGGTGTTGATGATGATTACGAAATCACCAGTATCTACGTTGGGGGTAAAGGTCGGCTTGTTTTTACCGCGAAGAACGGAAGCTACACGGCTTGCAAGACGTCCAAGGGGTACACCCGCTGCATCCACAACGTACCATTTTCTTTCAACCGTTTCGGCGTGCGCCATATAGGTTTTCATAATATGTTACTCCTTATTTCGTGTGTATTTTACTTTTTCCAAGCGTTCGCTCGTTGTGAAAGCGACCTGAATGTTCGTTCAACTAACGGGGAAAAACGATTTTTTCGGGTTGTTTCCTCAACTTGCCTATTTATTGTATTATGAAACGAAATTTAAGTCAAGCTGTTTTGAGTCGACTTTTCCAACTTTTTTTAGTTTTTTTTAATTTTTTTTATTTTCGGGGGATTATTTGCTTTTTGAAAGAAAAATTCGGTGGGATTTTCTTCCCACCGCGTAAGTTTTTATTGACGTATATATTTTGTATATATAATAATGTAACAATACTTTTATTGCATTTTTATCGTTGTTTTTTGCGGAACAGTCAAGACCGTTCCCTACGAATATAGGTATTGTTATATACATTGCGCCACACCGTCATTGCGAGGCAACGCAGTTGCCGTGGCAATCTTAGATTACTTCGTCGCTTTGCTCCTCGTCATGACAGAGAAAAACGGCGAAAATACAAGCAAGACGCGAAGGACGCGAATTTTTTGACGGGCGCGCACAAAACGTACGCAATCGAAAAAACGGCGGAGAGTGCGGCAGGTTGCCGCAAACATCAGGTTGTTCTCGACGGGGGTGTACAAATCGTACACGAGCAAGAGCGCGTTCTGATTTTGCGGATAAGATGCCGTGCTATACGCCGTTTTTTACCAATCTTGCTTTTTTAAAGATTTATCCTTTACGTCATCATAATATGCAAAATAGCGTTCTTTAAAGGTGGCAGGCGTTAAAGGCAATTCGCCGTCCGATTGCATACGGTCTAACAAATCCTGCAATTCTTCAGGTGTAAAATCGGACAATTCCGTTTCTTCGCCGTACATTTGCAACAATTTTAAAATATCCAATTCCGACATAGCCTATCCCCTTTAGATTTCAATTTTGATATATTCGCCCCTGTCGGGTACGGTCAGATACGTAAACCCGATTTTTTTCAAGGCTTCCACGGCTTTTTCCCACTTGTCTAAAATCCGCGTTTCGTCGTGCGCGTCCGATCCGAACGATATTTGCCGTCCGCCCAACGCGTAATACCGTTTTAACCATTCCTCGCTAGGTAAAAAATCCTGTTTCAAACCGCTGGACGAAGAGTTGACTTCTAAAATTTTATTTTTTTGTATAATCGTTTTCAAAATATCGTCTATTTGCGCACCAAATTCCTCTTGTGTGATTTGTACGTCGTCGTAGGGCGCGTAGCGCGTGGGATATTCGATATGCCCTACGATATCGTAGGGATAGGGCGCGTCCAAACTTTGACGGAGCAACCGCAAATATTCACCGTACACCTCTTTTTTTGCGCGCTGTTTGCCCTGTTCGGTGAAAAACAAGCGTTTATAATAATAATCGTTGCCTTTTATCGAATGAATACTGTTGATAACGTAATCGGGGCGATAGTTTTCGTAAATGGCGCAATAGTTTTCCTGCGCTTTTTTATCGTCCGAAAAGCCAAATTCTGCCCCGACGAGGACGTTCATACAACCGGCGTAATCTTCTTGCAAATGTCTTGCGGTGTGGAAATACGCCTCCTCGTCAATGCCAAATTCGACGGCGGTTTTTTCGTCCTTTATCAAATCATAATTAAAATGTTCGCTTGCGCCGTAAAAATCGACGCCTTTTTTTTGCGCCGCGGACAGCATTTTATCCAAAGGCGTTTCGGAATCGAACGAAAACGCCGAATGTAAATGTATATCCGTTAAAAACCGTTTCATACCAAACCTCGTTCCTTTCTTTTTTTATTATATCATATTTAGATTACGTTTCGCAAGCAATCTACTGTAAAATTTTTCCCTATTTCCTAATAACGGTTAAGCTGCCTTTGATTGGCAAAAATCACGTTTTTTTGCTGTCATCAAATACCTGCCCTGCCCGAATTTGTCTTTTTTGCCTTTTTTCTCCTATTGACTTTGGGTATATTTTTTATTACAATTTGTTTGCGTGATTTTTTGAATTTTTTACTTTCACGAAAATTCTTGAAAAAAAAGGAATGAGTATTATGAGAAATATGAAAAAAAGCAAAGCATTGGCGGCATTGCTCGCCACCCTATCCGTTTTAAGTTCTGTCGTGGCGTTGCAGGCGTGCTCGGACAAAGAAAGCGAATCCTCGCTATCTTCTTCGTCGATAGAAACGTCGTTGGATTCCTCCTCGGGGTCGGTCACGGATTCGTCGTCGGCAAATTCGTCATCTTCATTATCTTCGGCAAGTTCGTCGTCCTCGGCAAGTTCGTCGTCCTCCTCGTCGGCAACAAAGCCTGATTCTTCCTCGTCATCTTCTTCGTCCGCGCCTGTAAAGACGTACGCGCAATACATACGCTGCACGGGCGACCGCGTGAATATTCGTTCGGGCGCTGGCACGGAATACGCCGTACTTGGCAGCGCGGAAAAGAACACCACGTACGCAGTCGTGGGAAAAACGGGCAGTTGGTACAAAACCTATTACCGCAATAAAATTGCGTATATCTATGCTTCCTACGCCTCGGTGCTGACTTTGGAAAAATCCAACAATGACGACGTGGAAAGCGTTATCGAAGAAGGTTATAAATTGCTTGGCGTGCCTTACGTTTACGGCGCGGTGCGTTTACACGACGGAAAAGGAAAACTGCTCAGCGGATTTACTGCGCAAAAATTTGATTGTTCGTCCCTTATACAATACGTATTTTATAAAGGCGCAGGAACGCTGCTTAACACCACCACGCGCACGCAAGTAAAACAAGGGAAATACGTTGCGAAAAAAGATTTACAGCGCGGTGATTGTATCTTTTTCACCAATGAGGACAGGCAATATAATACGGGAATCGAACGGATTGGACACGTTGCGCTGTATCTTGGCAACGATTATATTTTACACACCTCGTCCGATTACGCGCGGATAGAAAAAATGACCGCCTCGCGTTGGAAATTTTACGTAGAAGCAAGGCGATTTATATAAAAATTTCGTTTATTTTTGTTCTGGCAATGCCGCGGCAACGAGAAGAATCACTTCTTTCGCGCCTGCGCCCAACAGCCTTTCGGCGATTTCGCTGCCCGTTGCGCCCGTCGTCATAATATCGTCGACCAAGACAATGGTTTTCCCGCGGCAAGCCGCGCGTTTATGTACGTAGTACGCGCCGGAAACGTTTTCCGCGCGATTGGCAACCCCCAAATGTTTTTGCATTTTCGTTTCTTTGCGTTTTTGCAAAACGTCGGGGTCGTATTCTGCCTCAAAGCCGAAACGTTGCAATCTTTCGCAAACGATTTCCGCTAAGTCGGCAGCTTGATTATACCCACGCTCTCTTACCTTTGTCGCATGCGCAGGCACGGGTAAGATTAACAACAACGCTCCCGTCCCTCCTTCGGGGGCGTTTTTTTCGTTCGCCTCAACCCTGCCTACGTCGTTTTTTAAAAATCGAGCGTTTGTTTCCATAAAAATATCCGCCATTTTTTCTCCGAAAAAATATGCCAAACGTCGATTTCCGTTCTTAATTCGATTGACGAGCGCCGCCGTTTCTCCAACGTACACGAACGGAGAAAACCCTTTATCGAATTTGGGCAAAGCCCGTTTACACGATAAACAAACGCCTTGCGCTATGGTGGCTCTGCCGCATTTGGGACAACTTTTTTCCCTATCGCAAATTGTCAACGTTTCTCTACATTGGTTGCACAGACGATTTTGGGGATAATCAAAGAGTTCCGCGCCGCAACAATCGCAAGAAAATCCGCGCGTTGCCGCGCGTTTTCTAATTTTGTCCGCTATCTGCGCCAAAAACCGCATACCGTGTCCTCCGTAAAAAAGATAAAAAGTTTCCCGTGAAAACAAAAGATATGAAAAAAGGGCGTTCGCCCTTTCTCGTTTATTGATTTTACTGTGTTTGTTGCGTGTTTTTGGCGTCCTGTTTACGTTGATATTTAACCAGCAAATACGCCCCGACAACCCCAACCGCAAACAACGCTATGCCCAATACAATATCCAAAAGCTGCGCTCCGTTTTGCGCCCAATTTGCGTACACTTCCACGATATCGCCGTTGCAGAACATAGATAAAATCGAACCGAGGGACAGCCCCACAATCAGCGAATACGTGGTGTGGCGCGCCCTTGCAAACAAATAGGTCATCAATTTGGAAAAGAAAAACAAGCCCAACAAAAATCCAACGCCAAGCCCTGCGTATACCACAAAAATTGCAGGATTTGCCTGCCAATAGGTCATACTCACGCTGCTCATCAATGCGGAAAACCAACCCACAGCCATCAAAAACGCGCTTGCGCTCAGTCCTGGTACGATTTGCGTTATGCCCACCACCGCGCCGATCAAAAGAGCAAGAATGAAATGCCACCATTCAACAGAGGCAAATTTATCCATATCGCCCGATTGGGTATGCCCTGCGGTGATTGCCGAAAAACAACCCAACAAAACGGGTACACACAATCCGATTAAAAACAAAACGTAACGTTTCGGCGTACGCTCCGCGCCGTTTAATTCGTCCTTTACGGCAGGAAATGCGCCGCACATCAGCCCTGCAAACAAACACACGATGGCAAACGGCAAAATTTCCAACAATTTTTTGACCGTGATAAAGCCAATTAAAACGCCAACCAGCAATCCCAAGCCTATGGGCAATAAAAACGTGAAACATTTTTTAAATTGTTTAAACAAATTTCCGACGGCGTATAAAAATTGGTCGTATAATTTGAAAATAATCGCTACCGTACTGCCGCTAATCCCAGGCACGATCACCGCCAAGCCGATAAAAAAACCCAGCAACGCGCTTTTGCACCACGTTTTTTTGTTGTATTTGATAAGAGCTATCTGTAAACTATCCGCCATAACGTTCTCCTTTTTCCCGCTTTTCGCCCGTTTTATACCTGTTTTTCCTCACTCGCTACGTCGCTTTTCGCCACGGCAGCCGCAGCAATCAAGGCTTTCTTTTGCAACCTTTTACGATATATATGCGCACCCAAAACCAAAGTCAACGCCGCCAGAACAAAACCGCTGACGCCACCGCAAGTATCCATCAATACGTCTTTCCACTCTGCGCCGCGCGCTTGGGAAAACGTCTGTAAAAATTCGTCTATAATCGGCACGAGGACGATTATACTTGCAGGCGCGTACAAAAATTTCTTTTTATCGGTATACGCCCGATACGTCCAACAAAGCAACGCGCCAAGCAACGCAAATTCGGCAAAATGCGCCAAAGTACGGATATCTGCGTGCAATTTGTCGTACGCCTCGCCCGTTGCGTTGGCGATTTCGGAATCGGGCGCAATCACGCCTGCCACGTCCTGAACCGCATCCGTTACCGCGCTGCTTTGCGCAGAAGAACTCGCGCCCGATTGTAACGAATTGGAAAAGATAAATCCCATTACGACAAGGCACAAAATTGGCAAAAGGATACGCAAGCCCAATAATATTTTATTGTCCGTTTTCAACAAGTTTTTCATCACGTTTCTATTATACGAAATTTTTGTCTTTCGGTCAATACTTTGTGAAAAGATTTTTAATTTTTCATTTTGTTTTTTTCTTTCTTATCTTTTAAAAATCGATAAAATTTGTCAATTTTTTTCCCGTTTTTGTTTTTATACTGTTGTTACATCATAAATTTTTGCAGGTGAGTATATGAATTACGTCAAAAAAATGTGTATTCTTCGACAGGTAAAACAAGGCTTTTCAGGCGACGGAAAGGCGTTGTCGGGTTTGATAAAAATCGAGCAATACGGCAAAAATCTGGCAATCGAAGTGTCGATTATCAACTTTGCGCCCCTCATTTCAGGGGAATATTATTGCTTACTTTCCGACGGCAAAGGCAAGACGGAAATGCTGTCTTTACGGGGCAAGAGCCTTTTTAATATCTTGTCCGATTTGGATATTTCCGACGGATTTTGCGGCGTGATTTGTTACGTAAAAAACGACGTCGTTCCCGTCGCGTACGGCATCAATGGAAACGGCTCGTACGATTGGCGCGCTATATTGAACGCAACCCTGCCCCCCGTGTTTCCGCGCGCAAGCGTAGAAAAAGCACTCTCTATCGACGAAAAAAACGACGAATTTTTTGACTCGGAAACAAAAAACGAACCACCCAGGTACGAGATGAAGCCAAAAGAAACGCCTTTGGAGGAAGAAAAATCGGCCTATGACGACGAAACGGTGGCGGCAGAAAATTATTATGACAAGGAGAAATCTTATGAACAAATCGAGCCTGAAAAAGTTGGCGAAAATGCACGTTTTAAAAATAGAACTGAAAAACAAGACGAGAAAACAGGGACAAACGCTGCGGAAAATGGAAATGCTGATGGCGTACTCCACCCGTTTAAGACGGATTCCGACGGATATTACGTCGCGATAAAGGGAGAAATCGACGCGCTGTTTCAAAAATATCCGCGCGACGACACCTTAAACGGCGCGTTTTCGTGCAGCGAATGGGTGCGGTTAAAAGGTGATAAAAACAATCCGCAATACCTCGTTGGCGTGCTGTATACGGACGGAAAAGCAAAATATATATGTTACGCGCTTGCCGCGGAAAACCGCAACGCGCCGCCCGAAGAAATTAAAAACGTATGCTCGTTCGTTCCCGCCTCTCCCTATGACGAGGAAAAAGGCTTTTTCGTCTTATTCCAGAGCGCGTCAACGGGCGAATGTATCAAGCCCGAACGGGCGTAATACAATCGCATTAAAATACAAAAATGTTACGCAAACGCTTGACAAGAAAAACAGAGAAAGCTATACTTATAATTACTTATTTATGAGGTTATTTATATGTATAAATCTTCGGCTTTATTCGGTTTTTCACAATCCAAACAAATTGCGTTTGCGGCAATGTTTGCCACGCTGTGCTTTATCGGTACGTACGTTACCGCAATTCCCTTTCCCGTGATTGGATATTTTAACTTGGGCGACGTATTCGTTTTGCTTAGCGGTTGGTTTTTAGGCCCTTTTTACGGCGGAATTGCCGCCGCTATCGGTTGCGCGCTTGCAGACGTGATTTCAGGCTTTGCCGTTTACGTTCCCGCAACGTTCGTCATAAAAGGCGCGGATGCGTGCGTGGCGTATTTTACGTGGCGTTTGATAAACCCGCTTTTTGAACGCAAACGTTGGAATCTCCTTGCGCGCAGCCTTTCAGCGCTCGTTGGAGAGCTGACAATGGTTTTGGGATATTTTCTCTTTGAAGGGGTGTTCCTCGTCGGGTTTTTAGGCGCGTGCGGTTCGTTGCTTGGAAACGCGTTGCAAGGTCTGCTTTCCGCCGTTTGCGCCGTCGTTTTGATGTCCGCGCTCTCTCCTATAAAAGCCATAAAAAAATTGTTCCCGCGGTTATCTACAAAATACGAATAATTGCCCTGTTCAACAGCACGAAAAAATCAACACTTTTCCCTATAAGGTTGATACGCAATACACATAGAGGCAATTTCTTTTTCATACGCCACGCTGTCATTCAGCGGCGCAACGCGCCGTAGGAATCTCGTGGCGTAATTTATTTTTTTAGATACATTCAAATTCGGCGATCGTTACCTCGTCCGTACAAAATACGGAAAGACGCGGCTTTAAACAAAGCCGCGTCCGGTAAAGAGGTATGGATTGCTTTTCGATTTAGGCGAGGAAAAATTGCTTTCTCAACTCTGCAAAAACCGAAAATGTGTGAGCTATTTTATTGCGTCCGTTTTGCGACGAACGGGAACGTTCGCCACCAAAATCGCGACGGGGGTCAACGTACAACACAGCACCATTAGAATAGTTGGCGCGAGGGAAAAATACGTTCCGTACGTCAACAATCCGACAACCAAGGCGAACAAAATCGAATCGCACGACCCTCTTACGGCGTCCTTAACGGAAATGCGCCTTTCTTCTTTGGGCGTAACGATAAATTTCGCCTTTTTCCCAAACAGAGCCAACAGTACCGTTCCTATCATCATTGGCACGAGCGAAGCGTATACAATGAAATTCAAAAACGCATACCCCAGCAATTTGAAAAAGTTTTGTTTTTTGCCGTGTACGAAGAAATCGGGGATAAGCGGCGAGATTAAAAATAACAGCATCAAGCCGACGATTGTCAGCGAATACGCCCCAATATCAAAGCCCATAATCCCCAGAATAATCGTATTGACGATTATAAAAAAGGAGAGCATAGGAATAATCGGCAAGTTGTAATGCGACAATTTAACGTCTAATTTTTCATACCACGTCATTTTTGAATCGGTAATACTTTGATTATATTTTTTCATAAACTCGACGTTGCCCTGCACCCATTTTGCCTGACGTTTTTTCAAACAAAGGTAGTTTACGGGGAATTCTTCTTTACACAAAATATTCGGCGCGTACAGCACTCGATACCCGCTGTTTTTCACGTCTACCGCAAAGGAAATGTCCTCTGCAACCACCTGCGGAAATCCGTTCGTCGCCTCGTAACATTCGCGGCTGATTGCCATACCGTGGCCAATCAATGCGTTACTGCCGTAAAAATTTTTCATCACTTGGCAAATCTTGCCGTTACTTTTTACGGATAACCCCATCAAATTTTGAAAAAGATTGCTACCCTTGGTCGCTTTATGTGCGGCTTGTACCACGCCCACGTCGGGGCTATACGCGTAATATTTCAACATTTCCGTGATATAATCGGCAGGGATTCGCTCGTCGCTGTCTAACACGACGAAATAATCGTAATCCGTCCTGCCTTTCAAATAATGATTGAGGTTGCCCGCCTTAAAACCTTTGCGGTCTTTTCTGCGCTGAACGCATACCTGCCCCTTACGTTTTTTTGCGAACTCGTCAATTTGCGCCTTATACGTTTCGTTGGAACTGTCGTCCAAAATCACCGTGGTAAAATTGTCATAATTCTGTTTCATACACTCGTCCAAGGCGTCGGCGTTGAAGTCGTTGCAGGTACAATACAGCAATAATACGCGCGGATTTTTTCCGTTCTTTTTCAATGCGTCCAATTTTTCTTTTGGAATATTGATAATCGAATCGTACCGTTTCATCAATTTTTTCCCAAACACAAGATACAGGAACGAAAACATAAAATCTTTCACGCTCCCCAGCCACATATAGGCAAGCATCAATGCGTTACAAACGAGCAAAATCCCTACCGTAACAATTTTGCCTTGCGGCTGACCGCTTTGAACAAGGTCGTATAAAATCATGCCGCACGTTATCAATAAAAACGCGCTGCAAAGCACCCACGCGCCTAAAACTACGGAATACACCGACGAACTTTTTCGCAAGGCGTTTCCTGTTTTCAAAACGGTTTTTTCTTTATTTTTCATAGTTTCCTCCTTTAAAAATCGAATTTTACCTCTCCGCATATACAAACAACTTTTCCTGCGCTTTTGCTCGCTTTTTTATACAGGAAAATATTGGATTTTGCATTTCAACGCATACCTGCCCCATTGTTTTATCTTTTTCAACAACAAAATTGTTGGCTTTCTTCAAAACAAGAAAATCGAATTTTTTCCTTTACGTACACGCGCGCGCTTGACTTTACCACACAAAGTGTGGTATAATCGATAAAATCATTTATTTTACCTTAGAAAATCGAAAAAAGGAAATCTCATTTATGCGTATCGTTGTAAAAATCGGAACTTCCACCCTCGCGCACGCGACGGGGAGATTAAATATCCGCCGCACGGGCGAACTTTGCCAAGTCATTAGCGATTTGAAAAACGCAGGCCACGAAGTGATTATGGTATCGTCGGGGGCAATCGGCATGGGGGTTGGGAAACTGTCGTTAAAGGAAAAACCGAAGGATATCCCCACCAAACAAGCCGCCGCCGCAGTTGGACAATGCGAATTGATGTATATTTACGACAAACTGTTCTCTGAATACAGCCATACCGTAGCGCAAATTCTGTTGACGGGTTCGGATTTTCAAGCGGAAGATCGGCACGAAAATTTTAACAACACCCTGTCAAGGCTGTTAGAATTGGGCGTTCTGCCCATCATCAACGAAAACGACACGATTGCGACGGAAGAAATCAAAGTGGGCGACAACGACACGTTATCCGCTCTCGTCGCCGTCAGCGTAAAAGCCGATTTGTTGGTGTTGCTATCCGACGTGGACGGGTTGTATTCTGCCGATCCGCATAAAGATAAAAATGCAAAACTTATCGAAACCGTCAACGGCGTAACGGACGAAATCCTCGCCCTTGCAGGCGGTGTGGGTTCGGCGCTTGGTACGGGCGGTATGAAAACCAAACTCCGCGCGGCGAAACTTTGCAACGACAACGGCGTAGATATGGTGATTGCAAACGGCGAAACGCCCGAACTGCTGTACGATATCGTAAACGGACAAACGGGCAAATTTACCCGTTTTTTGGCGGAAAAATAAATTCGTTTGGAGGGACAAAATGAAAACGACGCAAGACATTTTACGCGCGGCAAAAGCCGCGGCAAGCCAGCTACGGACGCTGGATTCTCAAACGAAAAACGCCGCCCTTTGCCGTATGGCGGACGATTTAGAGGCAAGCGCAAATGAAATTTTACGCGCCAACGCAGAGGACGTCGAACGCGCCAAAGGCGTTTTGAGTGAAGTGATGATAGATAGGTTGAAATTAGACGAAAAGCGCATCAAAGGCATGGCGAAAGGCATACGCGACGTGGCGTTATTGCCCGACCCTATCGGCGCAGTTTTGGACGAAACCACCCTGCCAAACGGACTCGTCGTTACGAAAAAACGCGTACCTATCGGCGTCGTTGGGATTATTTACGAAAGCCGTCCAAACGTTACTTCCGACGCAGGCGCGCTGTGTTTTAAAAGCGGCAACGTGTGCGTTTTGCGTGGCGGTAAAGACGCAGCGCAATCCTCTTTCGCTATCGTAAAATCTTTACGTAACAGCCTGAAAAAAATGGGTTTGAACGAAAATTTTATCAACGTTGTCGAAGATACGTCCAGACAGAGCGCAACCGAACTGATGACCGCCGTCGATTACGTAGACGCGTTGATTCCGCGCGGCGGCGCAGGATTGATTCGGGCTTGCGTGGAAAATTCAAAAGTGCCTTGTATTCAAACGGGAACGGGTATTTGCCACGTTTACGTGGACGAACACGCCGATTTTGACAAAGCGTTGTCTATCATTGAAAATGCAAAAACCTCCCGCCCGTCCGTGTGCAACGCCGAAGAAGTGTGCTTGATACACGAAACCGTAGCGAAAGATTTTTTGCCTGTTTTGAAAAAACGTTTGCGCGATATGCGCAAGGAAAAGGGCTTGCCTTGCGTTGAACTGCGTTGCGATAGCGCGGCTTTGGCGATTTTAGGCGAAGAAACGGGCGTACTCGCTGCCACCGAAACGGATTTTGATACCGAATTTTTGGATTATATCCTTGCAATAAAAATCGTCGCAAGCGCGGACGAGGCGATTGCGCATATCGGGGCGCACTCGACGGGGCATAGCGACGCGATTGTCAGCGAAAATGCAGAACTTTGTGAAAAATTTGCGCTTTGCGTGGACAGCGCGGCGGTGTATCTTAACGCCTCCACTCGCTTTACCGACGGCGGTGAATTTGGAAAGGGCTGCGAAATCGGCATTTCCACACAAAAATTGCACGCGCGCGGACCTATGGGCTTGGAAGAACTGTGTTCGTATAAATATATCGTCAAAGGAACGGGGCAGGTACGCGTTTAAACACAAAATCTTACCTATTTAAAAGGAGAAATTTTATTATGGCAACTTACAAATTGGGCTTTATTGGTTGTGGCAATATGGGCGGAGCGTTGGTTACCGCCGCGGCAAAATCGACGGACAAAATCGCCGTTTGCGATTTCGATAAAACCAAAGTCGAAAAATACCAAAAAGAATGTGGCGCAACCCCTGCTACGGCGCAGGAAATTGCGCAAAATTGCGATTTCGTTGTCTTGGGCGTGAAACCGCAGATGATACAAGAAACTCTGGCGGAAATCGCGCAAAGCCTTCGCAATCGGACGGACGTTACCGTGATTACGATGGCGGCAGGCGTGTCGATTGCGGCAATCCGCGCGTTTATCGGCGCAAATCTGCCCGTTATCCGCATTATGCCAAACACCCCCGTTTCCCTTGGCGTAGGTATGATTTTATACGCTTGCGAGGACGTGAACTGCCAAACGGAAACCAAGTTTTTGCAATATTTTGCAAAAGCAGGTAAATTCGACAAAATCCCCGAGGACAAAATCGACGCGGCGAGCGCGCTTTCGGGTTGCGGCCCTGCGTACGTATACGCCTTTGCCGAGGCGTTGGCGGACGGCGCGGTGGAATGTGGCGTTCCTCGCGACAAAGCGGCTTTGTACGCGGCGCAAACCATTTTGGGCGCAGCGGAAATGTTGCTCGAATACGGCCACCCCGGCGATTTGAAAGACGCGGTATGCTCCCCTGGCGGCACGACGATTGCAGGTATGCACGCATTGGAAAAAGCAGGGCTGCGTAACGCCGCTATGGACGCAGTAGCCGCCGCCTACAAACGCACCTTGGAATTGAAAAAATAACCCTCTATTTCCGTACTTTTTATTGCGGAATGGTCAAGACCATTCCCTACGGCATATCTCCGTACAAACTTTGTAGGGAACAGTCTTGACTGTTCCGAAATATATAAAAAAATCACGACAAACAAAAACTCGGTATATCGCTTAGGATATACCGAGTTTTTTATATTCGTTTTTTTATTCCGTAATCGGCAATTTATTTTGAATGAGTTCCTGTATATACGTTTGAGAAACTTCGCCATAAATACGGTTGATTTCTTGCCGTATTCCGTTCGCCTCGTTGTAATAATAATTTCCCCAAGTCGGGTCAATCGTCCATTCTATGCCGTCAATCGTCATTTTCGCCCAATCGCCCTCCGCATGCGTCAACGTTACCGTCTTTTGCACGGGCGTTAAATCCGTTTTTAAGGCGTAATACACCGTCGCCGAAGTTGCTCCCGTTGCCGTTTCCAAAGCAATGAAATAATATTGATACGGGTTTTCCACCGCCGTATCCGTCGCTGCGTCCGTTTGCGTGGATTGATAATTCGTCAATTCGTAAATGCCGCGCATTGCGTATTCTTCATATCCGTATTCTTTGATTTCGCCCAACTGTTTTTTCACGTACGACAAATCGGTGGCTTTGTCCACTTTTTCCCAATCTTTATCAACGTCTTCCGAACGCATCTTTTTATGCGTAAACAGTTGAGTATAATCAAACGCAGGCAAGCTGTAATTTAACCTATTTTTCGTTACGCCGAATTTGCAAGTGGACGAGCTTGTTGTTTGCGCTGCGTCTGCATAGCTCACGTAATCGATTTTTGACGAATCGTCTTGGTTGTATTCGTACGTCAACGATACTTGTGTGCTGTACGCAGGGGTGTCGTTGTCCTTATGCACGTAATACCCCATATTCGTGCCCGTTACGACGAGATACACCTCATACCCGCGATCCGCAATATAATCTATGGTCGTGGGGGTATATCCCTCTCTTTTTTCATAGCTAGGCGTATACGTATAATGAACGAGTTTATACGTACCTTTCACGTTTTTCATTTTCTGACCCTGCACCACGTAGCAGCCGAAAGAGAGCATTGAAAACGCAACAATCAGCAAAACAACCAACCAATATTTTATTTTTCTCATATCCTTTCCTCCTTGTCGTGATATGTCAAAATAAAGGGAATTTCCTACCCTTGTTTGGTTTCAGTATACCATACGCTTTCCCATTTGTCAACACCTAAATAAAAAATTTTATCTTATTTTCACAAAAACCACCCCCACGGGCGTTAAAATTCGCCGCGAAAGAGTGGTTTTGTTTGCTTTTTTATCCTTATAATAATGCAGAAAAATCTTCGATATATTTATCGGAAAGGTTTTCTATCTCGGTTTTGTATTCGTCTGAGGAGGGGTCGTACACGCCGTACACCGTCATTCCTGCGGTTTTCGCCGTACGCAGGGCGTTGAAATTGTCGTCTAAAAATACGATATCTTCCACACGCTTTCCCAAACGCTGCGCCGCGGATTTGTAAATTTCGGGGTTGGCTTTGGTCGTTTGAAAATCGTCGCACGACCAAACGTTGTCGAATACGTCGAAAATTCCAAGGCGTTTGAGGCAACAATCCAACATTTCGTGTGGGCTTGCCGTCAATACGTTCAGGCTGTCGCCCCTTTGTTTCAGGGTGTTCAAAACCTCGATTACGTTCGGTTTCGCCACAATGTTTTCCGCGTATTCTTTTTGCGCGTAACGGTGCATGGTTTTCAACAATTCGTCTACGGGCAATTTTACGCCCAGCGTTTGAAAATATTCCGCCGTGCCTTTATAACCAAGCGGCGTGATAATTTTCACGATATTGTCGCCGTATTGTACGCCGTTTTCGTCCAAAATCCGCAACATTACCGCCACGAACGTGGGCATCGAATCGACCAAAGTGCCGTCAAAATCAAATAAATACGTTTTCATTTTGCCTCTAAAAGTTACAGTTTAATCCCAAAAAAATCGGTGTTGCCGCTTAACAGCTCGGTGTTTAAAAGTTCTGCTACGAACACGCGTTTTTCTGCCATAGTGGGCTTTTTAAACAGATGTTTGAATACAAACGCGCGATATTGTTTTTTATACCGCGTTTTCAATGACGGAAAATCGTACGCGCCGTTGACGTATACGACGATATTGATTTCGTTTCCGCCCGACACCTCTCGCCAATCGAAAAAATCTCTGCCTTTTTTATAACGGCAAATATACACGCAACTGCTATCCCCGCCCTTTTCGTAAAAATAATCAAACGAAAAGCCTCTTTCCAAAAACGGCGCGGTTAAATTTTTGATATCGTCTGCTACGGCAATTTGATTCATCTCGTACCTGCCCCTTGCATTTTGTGTTTTTTATTCCAAAATCGCTTTGATACGGCGAATACCGCTGCCGCTGCTTTGTTCTTTTTGAATTTTGAATTTGCCCAATTTTCCCGTGGATTCTACGTGCGGTCCGCCGCAAATTTCTTTGGAGAAATCCCCAATCGTATACGTTTTTACTTGCTCGCCGTATTTGCTTTCAAACAAGCCCGTAAACCCTTCCGCTTTCGCTTCTTCCAACGAAATTTCTCTCATCACAACGGGAATGTCCGCCTTGATGACTTCGTTTACCATATCTTCCACCGCTTTGATTTGTTCTTGCGTCATAGGCTGAGGCAAGTTAAAATCGAAACGAAGACGTTCTTCCGTGATATTCGACCCCTTTTGGTTCACGTCGGGAGAACATACCTTTTTCAAAGCCGCGTGCAATAAATGCGTCGCCGTATGCAACGCCGTCGTTGCCTCTTTATGGTCGGCAAGACCGCAAGCGAATTTCTGTTCGCTACCTGCTTTACTCTTGCTTTGATGTTCTTCAAACGCCGCTTTATACCCCTCGATATCCACGGTAAATCCGCGTTCTTTCGCCATTTCGTCGGTGATTTCTACGGGGAAACCGTAGGTATCGTACAAATGGAACGCCTGCTTGCCGCCAATCGTTTTTTCAGGCACGTACGCAGGGTCTTTTTGCGCCATAAACGTATTCTTTCTTTCAATGCCGTTGATACATTTTTCAAATTCTTTCAAGCCCTGTTGCAAGGTTTTGTTGAATTTGGTTTCTTCCTTATTCAATTCGTCCGCAATCTTGTCGCGGTTGATATTCAATTCGGGATATACTTCTTTATAATATTCGATAAACGATTCGGAGATTTTCGCCAAACTTCCCTCGGGCAAATCGATTTTACGTCCGTATCTCACCGCGCGGCGAATGATACGGCGCAAAATATAGCCTTGGTCGGTGTTGGACGGCACGATTCCCTTTTCGTCGCCGAGCATAAACGTCGCCGTACGCGTATGATCAAGCAAAACGCGGAAAGATTTCGTCGTTTCTTCGTCCGCGCCGTATTCCTTGCCCGTAAGCGAGGAAATCGTTTTGATTGCGCCCTCAAAAATGTCCGTTTCGTACACGCTGGATTTGCCGTTCAATACGCAAAGCGCGCGTTCCAAGCCCATACCCGTATCCACGTTCTTTTGTGAAAGTTCGACAAAACTTCCGTCCGCTTGCTTGTTAAAGCGCATAAATACGTCGTTCCAAATTTCGAGGAACGCGCCGCAATTACAATCGGGATTACATTCGGGCGAGCATTTGGGTTTGCGGATTACAAACATTTCCGTATCCGTACCGCAAGGCCCGGTCAAACCCGCAGGTCCCCACCAGTTGTTTTCACGAGGCATAAAATAGATATTTTCTTTCTTAATGCCCGCTTTTTCCCAAAGCGCAGCCGCCTCGTCGTCGCGAGGCAACGTATCGTCGCCGCCGAATACGGTTACGGCGAGCTTGTCCGAGGGAATCCCCAGATATTTTTCGCCCGTTAAAAATTCGTAGCTCCAAGGAATCATTTCTTCCTTGAAATAATCGCCGAGCGACCAATTCCCCAACATTTCAAAGAACGTACAATGGCGTTCGTCGCCAACGTCGTCGATATCGCCCGTACGTACGCATTTCTGCACGTCGGTAAGGCGTTTGCCTGCGGGGTGCTTTTCCCCCAACAAATACGGCACGAGGGGGTGCATACCTGCCGTTGTGAATAAAACGGTAGGGTCGTTTTCGGGAATCAAGGACGCGGAGGGAATAATTTTGTGTCCGCGGTCTTTAAAGAAATTGAGATACATCTCACGTAAAGATTGTCCGGTGTACGTTTTCATAATTTTTTTCCTCTATCTTGCGGCAAACACCGCCTTTTATTTTTTTCTTTTACATTATAAAGCCCTAAGGGCTTTTTGTCAAGTAATCTTGCGTTCGTTTGTCTACAAACCTTACAAAATCGCCAACAAAACGGCGTAAATAATGGGAATGGTGACTATGGAAAGCACCGTCGTACCCAGCGTATAATTGACGGCGTTTTTCCAATCTCCGCCAAAATTGTCGGCAAACGTCGTCGAAAGGGTTGCCGTCGGCATACCAAAAGCAATAAACACCGCCAACACCACGTCCGCGCCCAAATGAAAAATAACGCTCGACAAATACGCCAAAGCCAGCGCAAACGCAGGCACGATAATCAGTTTGAACAACGCCACGATATACATTTTTTTGGACGTAAACAAGGGCTTGAATTGCACTTCGCCCATCTTCATACCCAAAATAATCATACAAAGGGGGGTAACGATATTTCCTAAATATTTCGCATAAGTAGAAATTTCGGGAACGGCGTTTTTAACGCCCAATAAATTGAGCAACAAGCCAAGAGCAAACGCAATCAATACGGGATTGATAAACGCCTTTTTCAGGCTCATTCGCGATTTGTCGCCCGAAATGATATATACGCCGAGTGTGTACATCAAGGCGTTGGTAATCACGCCGATAATGACAAGCCCCGTCAACACCAAAGGCTGCGTGGGAAACACCGCTTTTGCAAGGGGTATTCCCAAAAAACCGTTGTTGGCAAAAATGGAACAAAACCGTATAATTCCGCGTGTTTTTTCGTCCTGTTCACCTTTGGTAAACGGCGCGGAAAGCGCAAAACACAGCAGGGAAAACCCCAAGCCGATTGCCGCGGAAACGAGTATGAGTTTCAATAGTTCCGTAGTGAATGAAATATCCAACATACTGTCTAATATCAAGAAGGGCAAGCCTACGTATAACAGCGTTTTAGAAAGTATTGCGGATTGTTCGCTGTTGAGGGTTTTCGTTTTTACCAAAACCAAGCCCGGCACAGCCAACAACACGAATACGATTACGTTTTTCAGCATAACGATCAATGCGTCCATTTTTCTCTCCGATTTTTTTATTTTCTCTTACGTGTTTTTCGTATGTTAATTTTTCGTCAATTCATAGCCCGTTTTGCTATCTTTGACAGCATACCCCATTTGCGCAAGTTTGGCGCGGAGTTCGTCGCTCTTTGCCCAATCTTTTGCGGTTCTTGCCGCCCAACGTTCTTCGGCAATCGCCTTTACGTCCGCAGGGATATCCGAGGTGTTTTTCGCCTCGTACGCCAAGGCGTACTCTTTCGCGTTTTTGGTAAAAAAGCCAAGGAGCGAATAGGTTTTTCGGATTTGTACCGCTGCGCCAAGCGCCGCGAACAAACCACCCGATTTACCGTCAGCAAGCCATTTTTTGATGTCTTTGAAATATCCAAACAAGTTGGAAAGAGCGAGGGCGGTGTTGAAATCGTCACTCATACAAGCGTTGAATTCGTCCTCAATTTTTTGCGCGTATTCCGCCGCCGCAACCGCGTCCGCATTTTCAATCGTCAATTCCATACCCTTGAATTTGAACATAATTTCGTCGATTTTCAAAAGGGTAGAATAAAATTCGTACAGGTGTTTTTCCGCTTCGGGGAACAAATCGTCGGTGATGTTGATATCGTTGCGGTAATTGGTTTGCAACAACGCGAATTTGATGGCTTCGTCCGAATATTTTTCTAAAAGGTCAGCAAGGAGCAAACTGTTGCCGAGAGATTTGCTCATTTTTTGACCGTTGACCTTAATCAAGCCGTTATGCGTCCAATATTTTACGAATTGTTTGCCCGTCAACGCTTCCGTCTGCGCGATTTCGTTTTCGTGGTGAGGGAAAATTAAATCGCGTCCGCCGCCGTGAATATCGATTTGGTCGCCAAACGCAGCGCGATTCATTGCCGAACATTCGATATGCCAGCCCGGTCTGCCCTGTCCCCAAGGGGACTCCCAATAAATTTCGCCTTCTTTCGCGCTCTTCCACAACGCAAAATCGTAGGCGTTTTTCTTTTCGTCGTCGTTGTCCACGCGCACGCCGTCCAATGCGTCCTCGATATTGCGGTTGGACAATTTCCCGTATCCCGGAAACGATTCCACGTCAAAATATACGTCGCCTTTTTTGGTAGCGTATGCGTGGCCTTTTTCAATCAAAGCGGAAACAAACCCGATAATATTGTCGATATTTTCCGTCGCTTTCAGCCATACGTCAGGGTCGTCCACGTGGAATTTCGTCATAATTTCGTTGATGTTTTCAATCATTTTCGCCGCATATTCGTCCGCAGGAATCCCCGTTTCGTGGGATTTGGCAATAATTTTATCGTCCACATCCGTATAATTGCGCGCATACGTTACGTCGTAACCTTGCTTTTTCAAATATTTCCGCATAATATCGTAAATCAACGCCTGATATCCGTGTCCGATATGCGCCTCGCCCGACACCGTAATACCGCAAGCGTACATCTTTACTTTATTTCCCTCTAAGGGCGTAAATTCTTCTTTTTTCTTGGTGTAAGAATTGTAAATTTTCATAGCAAATTTCTCCTTATTCGCCTACTAAGCACAGATTTTTCGTTTCGTACATGGTAGGGTCGTTTTTATATTTTCTGGTTTTCAACGCATACCTGGTATGCCCATTTATTTCTTTTCGTTACGCTGTTCTTCCGCCAAAGCAGCGGCGCGTTTGGCCTCTTCTTCTTTTCTTTCAAATTCTTCCGCTGTCAATTCCAACGCGGTTACGGCAATGATACCCTCGTGTGTTGCGTCGTCGTTTTCAGGCGTTCTGATCCGCACGATTCTCCCGGGAACGCCAACCACCGTCGCGTAAGGCGGTACTTCCTTTAATACCACCGCGCCTGCGCCAATTTTCGCGCCCTTACCGACGGTAAATCCGCCCAACACTTTCGCCCCTGCTGACAGCGTAACGTTTTCCATAATCGTAGGGTGTCTTTTTCCACGTTCTTTGCCCGTTCCTCCAAGCGTTACGCCTTGATAGATAACCGTGCCTTTATGCACCTCCGCCGTTTCCCCGATAACCACGCCCGAACCGTGGTCGATAAAGACGCCTCCCTCAATCTTTGCCGCGGGGTGAATTTCGATTCCTGTGAAAAACCGCGCCAACTGACTAACGATGCGCGCCAACAATTTTAATTTTATTTTATGGAAAAAATACGCCGCGCGATGCCAAGACAACGCATGCACGCCCGCATACGTCAACCAAATTTCAAAAGAATTTCTCGCCGCTGGGTCGTTGATTTTCGCCGCTTTAATGTCTTCTCTAAGATTTTTAAACCACATTGTTCTTCCTCCTTTAAAAATAACGCTAACCAATAAACTATCCTAAAAAATAAAACGCCTCTATACTATTGTATAAAGGCGCGAGTTTGCGCTGTTCCACTTTACTTTAAAAAATCTCCGTTTTTTATAAAAACGTAACATTTTTCCTCTTTTGCCCGATAACGGAGGCTGCCGCAGAGAATTGGTCTGTCCTATTTACGCGAAAACGCACTTTCGTCAACGTGTTTCCAACCGCCACGCTTTCAGCCCACGGCGCGGCTCTCTGTGTTTTTGGAACACCTTTCACTACTCTTTTTTCGCTCGGATATTCAATTTTTTTTATTATAACAAATCGCGCGATAAAACGCAAGCGATTTTACCTACTTTATAAACAGGTTGCCAATTTTATATTCTTTCAACGCCGCGTCAATCATATCGCGATTGTACACTTTTTGTTGTAATAAATAGGAAATGACAACGTCTTTTTCCATTGCAAAATCAAATTCACAGTCCGCAAACGCCAGCAGATTTTTCGTATCGTCATACGACAAATGCGCAGTCAACGCCAATGAAAAAATCAAATTTTTCATAGGCGCGTAGTTGCCGTTGCAAATATTTTTCCAAATTTCTGCCTCGACAGAAAGCGCCTCACCGGCTAAAATCGGGTCGAGATTGTATTTTTTCAACGTTTCGCGCAAATGCTTGTAAAACGCATAACGGGAAAATCGGTTGGAAATGCAACGGAAAAAACCGTACGGGCAAAAAGAAAAGGAAAAAGTTTTGTCCACCAACTGTTCTTTCAACGCCTTTAACAGTCTTTCTTTTTCTTCCTGCTTGGCAAGGCGCATGGTGTTTGCTGGCAACGTATACGCACGCTCCCTGCCGAAATCGTCTGTTTCCGTCGCCTGCATCACAGGCATACGATACCCGGGCAAAATACATAATTTATCATAGTTTGCATATACTTCGCAAAAATATGCGTCCAAATCTGCAATAAAATCGAACATTGTTTGTTCCTCTTATCTAAATCTATCTTAATAATTATACCATATTCCGCCCAAAAACGCAACTGTTTTCCATAACGTATCCTCAACGTATCCTTATGTTAAAAATAGAAAAAATGAACACTATCCATTCCATAAATAGAAAATTTTTATCGATTTTATCAGGAAAAATGTTATTTATTATAAAAAATTTTAAAAAATCGTTCGTTTTTGCTTGCGTTTTTATCAATTTTATGATAAATTTGAAAAGTAGGAACATACGGTTAGGAGGAACGATATGAAAAGAGAGCGTATTTTAGAAATTGCAGAATTATTAGACAAACGCGGAAAACTGACTTTGGAACAGTTGGAAGAATATTTCCCCAACGTGTCGCAAATGACGTTGCGCCGTGATTTATTCCAATTGGAAGAAGAGGGGAAAATCATTCGTGTTCGCGGCGGCGCTATGTCTGTACGCGAAGTTCAGAAAACCTCGGGCGAACCGTACACCAAGCGTACGACCATTCATACGGATGAAAAAATTATTATCGCGCAAAAAGCGGCGGGCTTGATTGACGAGGGCGCGTCTATCTTTATCGACGCGGGCTCGACGGCGTTGTATCTTGCCAAAGAAATGCCCGACAGAGTTTGCAACGTATTCACCAACGGTCTTGCCGTGGCAACCGAGCTTGCTAAGAAAAAGAACGTAATCGTCAATTTGTTGGGCGGACAACTGATAAAAGACAACCTTTCCACGGCGTCGTCTTTTTCCTCCGTTTATTTCACAGATACAAATTTTGAACTTGCGATTATCTCCGCGTCGGCGTTTACGCCTGAAAACGGTTTTTCTTGCAGTTCGCAAGTAGAAGCCGAGCTTTTGCGTGTCATTTGTAAAAAAGCAAAATTTATGTATATGATGTTGGACAGCTCGAAAATCGGCAAAATCAAACCCTATACGTTTGCCCACGCAGAGGACATCAACGTTTTGATTACCGACAACGATTTCCCCGATGCTTTGAAAGAACAATTCAAGGAAAAAGATATCGTAGTAATTTAAAAAATCAACGGGGCAGGTATGCGTTGAAATAAAAATTTGATAAAAAGACACACCCGTGTACGGATTGAACTCAACTCGTACACGGGTGCTTTATTTTATATTTTATTGGATTTACAGCAACCCTTCCAACAACAATTTCACGCCGATTGCAATCAATACCAAACCGCCGCAAAACGTAGCTTTATCCGCCAACTTATCGCCCAATATTTTGCCGATATACACCGCCACCACGGCAAGCAAAAACGTCGTTCCACCGATAATGAGCGTAGACCACCAAACGCCCATTGCCAAACCGTCTGCGGAGATTGCCGCCATTTGTAAGGTTACGCCCACCGCCAACGCATCAATAGACGTTGCAATCGCCTGCAACGACAATTTTCCTATCGTCAAAGTATCCGTTTCCGTTTCTAAACTACGCTCTAAAACACAATCCTCGCAATCGTAACAAAAGGACTGTTCTTTTTGTCTTTTTGTTTCGTGCCATTCTTTTACGCAGTCGAAAATCATTTTTCCGCCTAAAAACGCCAACAATATAAAGGAAACCCAAGATGAAATTTTTTCAAATACGCTCATAAACGCGTCCGCAACGATTCCCGTGATAAAAAATCCAATCACAGGCATTAAAAATTGAAAAAATCCAAAAAATCCGCCGATTAACAGCGTTTTTGAAGTCGGCATTTTCGGGTTTGACATACCGTTCGTCATTGCCACGGCGCAAGCGTCCATTGCAAGCGCAACGCCCATAAGCAATATTTCAAAAAATCCCATATACACTCAATCCTTGTTTGCTGTTATATCTTATAAAATTCCGCGCGCGCGTAAAATATGCAACACGTCGTCAAATACCTGTTGCGGCGTTTGACGACCGCTGACGCAAACCACACGGTTGGGTTCTGCCTCCGCAATACGTTTGTATCCGTCGTACACCTTTTGATGAAAAGACATTCCCGCCTGTTCCAATCTATCGTTCTCGTCCGCGCCATGCTTGCGCGCAAATGCTTCCTCGGGGGTTAAATCGATAAAAATCGTAACGTCAGGACGGTATTTCTCTAACGCAAACGCATTGATTTTTTCAACGAATTCCACGCCCAATCCACGCGCGTACGCTTGATACGCAAGCGACGAATCCACGTACCTGTCGCAAATGACCAATTTCCCCTGCGCCAAAGCAGGTTCAACACGGTCTTTCAAATGCTGCGCGCGCGCCGCCGCGTATAAGAGCGCTTCACATTCGTCCGTCATCTCGGCGTTTTTGCCATTCAATAAAATTTCACGAATCGCTTCGGATATTTTTCCTCCGCCCGGTTCACGCGTGAAAATATGGGGGATTTCGTTTGCCACCAAATACTCATTTAAAAGTCGCAGTTGCGTGCTTTTTCCGCACCCGTCGCAACCTTCAAACGTAATAAATTTACCTCTATTTCCCATTTTCTTTTTCCTGTTCCTCTTTATATACTAATATTTTTCCGTCCACCAAACCAAAAACGTTGCTCGCCTTTTGCAACAACTCTACGTGAGATTGCTCAATCAATTCCCCATCGGATAAAAGGGGAGTACAAGGAGGAAACAATCCGCAACGTATCGCGCAAATCCTATCTACGGATTTTTCAATCTCAATCCATTCTTTTTTCGTGCCTTTTTCAAAAACGGGCATACCAGATATGCGTTGAACGGTATTTTCCGCCTCATTAGACACCGATATAACAGGCAGAGGATATTCTTCAAACAACCGAATTAACTGCTTTTTTAAACGTTGAAAATCCCTCAAAGCCGTTGCAGGCGACAGATAAAACATAATCACGTTTCCGTCGCAAAATTCCGAATAGACGCCTTGCTTACCCAAGCGTTTTTCCACTTCAAACGCCGACGGGCCAAACCGCGCGCACAGTTTCGTCCAATCCCCACCGAAATATACGCGAGAACACGAAGTTTCAAAAGCCTCCACGCTTGTTTTCAACAACAAATTTTCGGGATATTTTACAGCATATTCCACAGATGCCATAATCGGATAAGAGGGGCTGGTGGTGCGAAAAATATCCACCGCCAAGCGCAACGCCTCACCCCATTCTTCCGTTCGCGCCGAAACAACCGCGCCTTGCGTAAACGCAGGCAAATTTTTATGTACGCCGTCCACCCACATATCCGCATAACGCCCTGCGTATAAAGCCTTATCAAAATGTAAATGTCCGCCGTGCGCTCCATCGATAAGCAACGTTTTTCCCGTCTTATCGCAATAATTGCGCCATGCAGACAACGCCGCGGTGGATACGTTCCCATAATAATCGGGCGAAGTCAAAAACACGCCGTCGCACAATGCCAACTCTTCGTAAAATTCTTTTTCTATTGCGAAAAAATCGGGAAGAACGGGAATTTTATCATTCGTCGTTTGCGGATACAAAACGGGAGTAATGCCCATAAGAGCGCAACCGTTGAAAAAACTCTTATGCGTGGCTTGGCAAGCGAAAATCCGTTTCACGCCCCTTTGTTTTGCGGCGTATAGCATTGCCAAAACACCCGACGTACTGCCGTCGGTGAGAATAAAACTGTTTTTCGCGCCTAAACTGCGCGCGATATCTTGTTCTGCCTCCGCAATACATCCGCGCGGACAAGAAAGATTGTCGGAAAAATCCAATTCAGTAATATCCCATTTACCCACCTTATGTCCGGGCGTGTGGAAAGAAACGTGTTTTTTCCGCGCAGCAAAACGCAACATCTGATAAATTTTACAATCGCGTAACACCGCTTTGTTTTTCAGAAAATTACCCAAACCGTTCATTGCCGCTTGCCTCTAAAAAAGTTTCTCTAAAAAAATTGTTGCTCATTTTTATTCAATTACCGCCACGCAAAAAGCATGGCGGTAAACACATTGTTAATTATTTTGCGCGGAAGGAGTTTTTAAACTGCTCTCGATAACGTAATTGACGAACAACAGACTCTCGTATTGAAAGCCTTCTTCTACGCCCGGTAAATTGAAGAACATAACGTTCATATCTTCCGCCGTTACGCGGATTTTTTCAATTTCTTTTCCGTCCTCGTCCGTTTCTTTCACCGTCGTTTGATAACAAACGATTTTTTTCAAATCGTCCATCGTTTCCGTGTTGGGACAAAGATTGATTCCCAACGTTTTTAATTGCGGTTCTTCGCCCTCAACATAAGAGGGGACTTTCACTTGCGTATATTCGATAACGCCTGCATCCAAGTACGAATAAAATTGTTCCAACGCGTCGCGATATTTTTGAATACGTTCGACGTCGTCCTCAATGCCTTTCTCAATTTCATTCGCCTTTTTAAACCGCTTGTCTTTGTTCTTCTTGATACGCGCGCGGAAAGCGTCTTCCACCGCTTGTTCGTTCAACGTCGTTTTATCCGTCCAATCGGCGTAAAATTGTCCAAGATAGTTTTCCAATTTCCGAAAATATCCATTTTCAGAATTAGGATCAAGGTCGGCAACGTACCGCGCCCAGCCCGACACGAATTCTTCCATATACGTACTGTAAGTGGTTTCGCCCGTTTCCTCGTTTACTTGCTTACTCTTGGGATCGTTGACGTTTGCAATAAACATCACGTCGCCCTCGTCCGTACCTAGCCGAGCCTCCAACAACGTGTTGACCATTTCTTCACTTACGGTCAAATCGTTTTCATTGATTTCAATTACTTCATATGAAAATACGCCACTTTGAAACGCTTTGTTGTAAGAATCGTAAAAATTCGTCGAAGAAAGAGAAACGTTCCCCATATAATTAAATACGGTAAACTGTTGCGCGGGCGTAATCCGCGTAGCCGTCATTGTAAAAATTAACGACCAAACCAAAATCGCCGCAAGCGCAAACCCAACCATTTTCAACCAATCGTATGACAACATACGGCTCAAACGGAGTTTTGTAATTTTTGCGTCCATCTTTTCCTCCTTTTCCTATCCATTTCATTGCATAAACGTATACTTTTTACAAAATAGACAGGGCAGGTATTTGATAAATTTTATATTCAAACGTATATTTTTATAAATTTACATTTGGGATAAAGACGCGCCGATACGAGGCAAACCCTATTTCGTTGCTATATCGACGCGGATTTTTTATGAGAATTTTCTTATTTTTTGGGTTTCATAGTGGGGAAGAGAATTACGTCGCGAATCGTCGAACTGTCAGTAAGGAGCATTACGAAACGATCCAAACCCATTCCCAAACCGCCTGTGGGGGGCAAACCGTATTCGAGCGCGTTGATGAAATCTTCGTCCATTTGCGCGTCGTTGTTGCCCTTTGCGCGTTTTGCCTCAACCTGTTTTAACATACGCTGTTTTTGGTCAATCGGGTCGTTCAATTCCGAGAACGCGTTTCCGTATTCGTGTCCGCAAATGAAATATTCAAAACGTTCGGTGAACGCAGGGTTAGAGGGTTTACGCTTTGCCAAAGGCGAATTTTCCACAGGGTAATCGTAAATAACGGTGGGCTGAATCAATTTATCTTCCACGAACGCATCAAAGAGCTCGATTAAAACCCAGCCTTTGGTTGCATTTTCGTGTTCGAGTTCCACACCGAGCGTTTTCGCCGCCGCGCGTGCGTCTTCGTCCGTCGCCCAATCGTTATAATCCACGCCTGCGTACTTTTTCACAGCCTCCGCCATCGTCAATCTCGTCCAGTCGCCCATATGGATTTCCGTGCCTTGGTAGGTGATATCCAGCGTACCGCACACTTTCAACGTTACCGTCTTGTACAGGTCTTCAATCATATCCATCATATCGAAATAATCGCTGTACGCCTCGTACATTTCAATCGAGGTAAATTCGGGATTGTGATACGCGTCCATACCCTCGTTACGGAAAATACGACCTACTTCGTACACTTTATCCATACCGCCGACAATCAAACGTTTCAAGAACAACTCGGTTTCGATACGCATATACATATCCAAATCCAACGCGTTGTGATGCGTTTTAAACGGGCGCGCGTCTGCGCCGATTTCCAAAGGCAAAAGGGTAGGGGTATCCACTTCAAGATATCCTCTGCCGTCTAAATACGCACGAATTTCTTTCAAAATCAACGAACGTTTACGGAACGTGTCGCGCACGTCTTTGTTCATAATCAAATCCAAATGCCGCAAACGATATTTCATATCCTGATTTTGCAATCCGTTATATTTTTCAGGCAACGGCAAAAGGGATTTCGTGAGCAACGTCAATTCGGTTACATGCACCGACACTTCGCCCGTTTGCGTTTTAAACACGAAACCTTTAAACCCGAAAATATCGCCAATATCGTAATCCTTTTTATAGGACATATAATTTTCTTCGCCAATATCTTGGCGCGTTACGTAAATTTGAATAGACCCGCTTTTGTCCGCAATATGTGAAAAGGACGCCTTACCCATAATACGACGGGACATCATACGCCCAGCAAGCGCAACCGTCTTGCCCTCGTACGCCTCAAAATTGTTTTTAATCGTTTCCGAATCCGCGTCTACGGGATATTTCACCTGCTCGTAGGGGTTTTTGCCCTCCGAAACCAGCTTTGCCAACTTTTCACGGCGAATTCTCGCCTGTTCAATCAACTGTTCTTCTTCCGACGCCTCTACGGGCGCGTTTACGTTCTTATTATCTTGCATCTATAAACCTCAAATATTTATACGCCAACAATCGCGCATTTTTTACGAAATTTCTTTAATTGTCAATCTGTATTCGCCGTCGGGCGCGTTCACCTTAACCACGTCGCCCACTTTATGACGAAGGAGCGCAGCGCCAACGGGGGATTCGTTGGAAATTTTGTTTTCCATTGCGTTGGATTCCGTCGTACCCGTAATTTCGTACACTTCTTCTTCATCCAACTCCTCGTCGTATACGCGCACTTTCGAGCCGATATGCACGAAAGAGGTGTCGCTGTTCACTTCCACGATGGTCGCGTTTTTAATCTTGTAATCGAGTTCGGCAATCTCGCCTTCGTTTGCCGCTTGTTCGTTACGCGCCGCGTCGTATTCGGCATTTTCCGACAAATCGCCGTGGCTTCTTGCCTCTGCGATACGATCGACGATTTCCTGACGTTTTACCGTCTGCAAATATTTCAAACGTTCTACCGCCTCGTCGTAACCCTTTTGGGTCATAATAAATTGCTGTTCAGCCATGATATCTCCTCCTGTCCGCGCAGGATTGTTTTTTAAACGTTTTTTCGCTCGAACCCGTAAAAAATTCTTGCTTTTTTACCCCCTCACAATGGAAAGTACACGAAAAAAACCGTTCGCCTGCGGAACGTTAAAAAATACAACCGCGACTTTTTTCACCCAAAAGCCACGGTTTTTTCTTTCATTATCTTTATTATAGCTCATTTTTCCGCATTTGTCAATGATTTTTAAAAGTTTTCAAAAGAATTTCATCTTTTCCAGACGTTTTTGATACGGTTGTTGGCTCGAAAAACGCGGTTTTTTGATTTTTATTTGATTTTTTCCAAAAATTTTGACATGCGGTCAAACGCCTCGGATAACGCGTTCATGCTCGTTGCATACGAAATTCGGACGTTGTTTTCACCAAAATTTCCAAACGCATTCCCCGGCACAACCGCCACTTTTTCTTGTTTTAACAATCCGCCTGCAAAATGTTCACCGTCCAAACCCGTTTCCAAAACGGAGGGGAATGCATAAAACGCGCCCTGTGGCTCGAAACAAGAAAGCCCGATTTCGCGCAAGGAATGTAACACGAATTTACGGCGTTTGTCGTAAGAATCGCGCATTTCCGCAACCGTTGCAAAATTATCTGTAAACCCGTCTTTCAACGCCTCGATTGCCGCATATTGCGACATAATCGGCGCGCACATAATGCCGTATTGATGAATTTTAAACATAGCCTCGTCGATTTCAGCAGGCGCGCAAACGTACCCCATACGCCAACCCGTCATTGCAAACGCTTTGGAAAAACCGCTGATATAAATCGTGCGTTCTTTCATACCCGGCAACGACGCAATCGACGCGTGTTGTTTTCCATACGTCAATTCGGCGTAAATCTCGTCGGTAATCACCAACAAATCGTGGCGAATAATCACCTCTGCAATCTCTTCCAACTGCTCTTTCGTCATAATCGCGCCCGTGGGGTTGTTGGGATAAGTGAGAATAATCGCCTTGGTTTTGGACGTAATTGCCTTTTCCAAATATGCAGGCTTTAAAACGAAATTATCCTCCTCCAAACATTCCACGTGTACGGGCTTGCCGTCCGACATTGCCACAAGCGGCGAATAGGACACGTACGCAGGGTCGGGAATCAGCACTTCGTCGCCCGATTCCACGCACGCGCGCAAAGCAAGGTCAATCGCCTCGCTGCCACCGACGGTAACGAGGATATGCTTGGGGTCGTATTCCAAATGGAACCGCTCGTTTAAATAACGGGAAATCAGCTCTAACAAAGCAGGCAAACCGCGATTGCCCGTATATTGCGTATACCCCCGTTGCAAGGACGTAATCGCCGCCTGACGCACTTTCCAAGGCGTAACGAAATCCGGCTCGCCCACGCCAAGGGAAATCGCGCCTTCCGTTTCCCGAACGATATCGAAAAATTTCCGAATCCCGCTGGGTTGAATGAGTTTGGTTTTTGTATTGACAAAATCACGCATAGTCGTGTTTTCCTTTACGCCTGAACGGACAATCTGTAATCTGCGTCTTCCTTTTCCGTAAGCACGCCTTCAATCTTGTATTTTTTCAAGATAAAATGCGTAGCCGTGGAAATAACGCCGTCAAAAGTGGAGATACGCTCGGATACGAACCGCGCTACTTTTTGCAACGTGGCGTCCTCAATAAACACCGCCAAATCGTACGCGCCGCTCATCAAATACACGGCTTTCACCTCAGGGAACGCCGCGATTTGTTTGGCTATACCGTCAAACCCTTCCTTTTTCTTGGGGCTTACCTTCACCTCAATCAACGCCTCCACCAACGATTCGTCCGCTTTTTCGCTGTTGACGATTGCCGTATATTTCACCAAAACGCCATTCTTTTCCATTGCGGCGATACAATTTTTCACCTGTTCTTCTTCCACAGACAGCATAGCGGCTATCTTTTTCGCGCTCATACGCGCGTCTTCCGCCAAAATGTTTAAGATGTCTTTTTCCAAAACGGTCATAGGGGGTGTTCTCCTTGTTTGTAATTCTTTCTTAAATTATATTAGTAAATATTTTCTAAAAACAGTTGGTCGTATTCTAACGATTCCACAAAATCCCGCGCAGGGAATTTTACGTGATTGAACTTCGCAAAATTAAAAATATGCGTTTTCGTCAATACGGGCGTGGGAATATCAAGCGCTTGACAAATCTCCGTCAAATACTCGAAAAAATGCGAATACGTCAATTTTTCGGGATTTTCGTAAACGTATTGCTTTTTAATATGACCGTCCGTCATCAGCTTTGCCCAAATCCGCATTATCTCCGCCTCTGAAAATAGATTTATACGCATTATTATACACGCTTTGCAAAAAAAAGTAAACCGTTTGCGCCTCAATTTATCATATTTTTCCTCGACGGCGAATAGAGTATTTTGTCCTTGTTTTTACGTCGGTTTCCGTTTTTACAAAATTGGACAAAAACGTTAAACCTTCTACAAATTTTGTCAAGGGATTCGTGCTACAATCGGAGGTGAAAAATATGTTCGTCTGTTTTCGCGCAAAACGCTTTTTTTTCGGACTCTCGTTCGTCTGCGTTATGCTTGCGCTGTTCGTTTTTATGCTGTCCTCCATTTCCGTTGCAGTAGGCAAAAAAACCGAACAAAACGGCGAAACGACGGGGGCAGGTATGAGTTCAACCCGTTCGCTGCCTATTTATTCCGTCGATACCAAAGAGAAAAAAATTGCCATCAGTTTCGATTGCGCTTGGGGGGTGGACCATACCCAACAACTCTTAGACGTAATGGAACAAAACGACGTGCGTTGCACCTTTTTCGCCGTTCAATTTTGGGTGGAAAAATATCCCGAATACGTGGAAAAAATTGTCGAAGCGGGACATGAAATGGGTACGCACAGCCGCACCCATTCGTATATGAGCAAACTTACCGAAACGGAAATCAAAGACGAATTATCCACTTCACGCGCGGCAATCGAAAAAATCACGGGGAAAAAAGTAACGCTGTTTCGCCCGCCTTACGGCGATTACGACAATCTGTTGATTGACACCTGCAATGAAATGGGTTTGTATCCCATTCAATGGGACGTGGATTCGTTAGATTGGAAAAATTTATCGGCAACGGAAATTGCAATGCGCGTGGTCAACGCCGCCAAAAACGGCTCGATTATCCTTTGCCATAACAACGGTTTACACACCGCAGAATCTTTACCGATTATCTTTTCCACGCTGAAAAATCGCGGATTTGAATTTGTGCCTATCAGCGAATTGATTTATACGGAAAATTACACGATTGATTCGACGGGGAAACAAAAAGCAAATACGTAAAAAAATAAAATATTACAATACATATCAAACTTCGGAGGTTATCTATGAACTACGTTACGGAAAAAAACAACAAAGTCTACGTTTTAGGCGAAATCGTCAGCGACGCCACGTTTTCACACGAGGTGTACGGCGAGGGATTTTACGAATTTTTCGTCCGCGTCATGCGCCTTTCAGGGCAAGCGGATATCTTACCCATTACCCTTTCAGAACGCCTAATTCAAGGCGGTATGCTGGGCAAAGGCAAAACCATTTGCGCGCTCGGTCAATTTCGCAGTTATAACAAAATCGAAAACGGAAAATCCCGTTTGATGCTGACGGTGTTCGTTCGCGAACTGTTGGACGAATTGCCCGATAAAAACCCCAACAGCATCCTGCTTAGCGGTTATATTTGCAAACCGCCCGTCTATCGCACGACTCCGTTCAATCGGGAAATTGCAGACGTATTGATTGCCGTCAATCGCGCGTACAACAAATCCGATTATATCCCCTGTATCGCTTGGGGCAGAAACGCGCGGTTTGTCAAAAATCTCGCCGTAGGGGACAGAATTGCCATTTCCGGCAGAATTCAGAGCCGTGAATATCAGAAAAAGCTGTCGGAAACGGAAATCCGCACTATGACAGCGTACGAAGTGTCCGTTTCAAAATTGGCGGCGTTCGACGCAGGCGAAGATTTTGATATCGACAGCGAATTCGATTTGTACACCCTGCAAAACAAACCTCTTGACAGCTTGGCGGCGGAATATTAAAATTGCAGATTGATTTTTGGTTGCGTTCCTTACCAACGGGAGCGCAATTTTTTTACGCCGTGGCTGTTGACAAATAAACAAAAAAATGTTATGCTGAATACACAGCGTTTTTCGTATCGTTACTAAAAAAACGCAAATACTACATTAGGAGTTTCCTATGCCTATTTCCAAAACGGATTTTGTCCGTGGTTTACAATGTGAAAAAATGCTGTGGTTGGACGCGCATTGTCCCCACCTTCGGATCATTCCGCCCGAAGTGCAGGCTCGCCTTGATAAAGGCAACGAATTTGGGGACAAAGCAATGGGCATTTTTGGCGAGTTCGTCGAAACCACCTCTTTTAAAGAGGACGGACGATTGAACTATTCGGCAATGCTCGCAAAAACCCAAGCGTTGTTAGCCTCTGGCGAAAACGTCATTTGCGAAGCCGCGTTTTCGTGGTACGGCAATTATTGCGCCGTTGATATTTTGAGAAAAGAGGGGGACGGGTACGCGCTGTACGAAGTGAAAAATTCGCCGATTCCAGCCAAACAATTTATCGTGGATTTGGGGTTTCAACGCCTAATTTTAAGAAAATGCGGCGTGCCGTTAATCACTTCAAAATTGATCCTTTCCGACGAGATAACCGAGGAAAAAAACCCTTTGTCAAACTCTGCCGAAAATGAAAAACAAGTGGAGCAGGGTTGCGTTGAACGCATTGAAAAGGACGGAATCCGCTTTAAAATCGTAGACGTGGACAAGGCGGCAAAATTGATGGAACGAACGGTGGAAAAACATATTTTTGCGTTTGGGAAATTAAAACGCAAAGACGCGGCTTGTCCTATCGTCGGGGTCGGAGCGCATTGCGAAACCCCCTACCCTTGTTGGTATATACAACATTGCAAAGCGCAAATGCAAACAAATACATCAAACATTGAGTAAAACCCAAGCGTCGGTTGTTTAATAACGTGTAAAACTTTTTCTGCGCTTGGGAAGGAGGCGGATATGCAAGACGACGGTATCGCGTTATATCGCCGTTTCCTAAGCGGCGACGAGGGGGGATTGGAACAACTGATTTCCCTTTATCAACGCGGCTTGCTCCGTTTCATTTACGGGTACGTTCACGACGTTTTTTTAGCGGAAGATATTTTGACGGACGTGTTTTTCACCTTATATTATAAACGCCCGTTTAAAGAAACGGACAACGCCACGTTTAAAACGTATCTTTATAAAATTGCCCGAAACAAAGCCTTAAACGCCGTTAAAAAACGCAACCGAAGAAAGGAAATCTCGTTGGAAGCGTTGACGGAAAAAGGCGAAAACGCCGCTATGGAACAAGAGGCGCAGGCAATTTTATACGGCGAATCGCCTACGCCGCACACCTCTTTGGAACAAACCGAACGCAACGTAAAAATATACACGGCGTTAAAACGGCTTAGGGAAGAATACCGTGAAACGCTGATTTTGCGTTATTTTGACGATTTATCCCCTAAGCAAATTTCCAAAATCACGGGCAGAAACATAAAACAGGTGTACAACCTGTTAACGCGAGGCAAAATCGCGCTCAAACAAGAATTGACAGCCGAGGGTATTTCTTATGAAGACATCTAAACAATTATCACAGCAAGTAATGGAGAAAATTTCGCAACGGGAACACGCGCGGCGTACGTTGAAAGCGCGCGCGTTAAAAACCACCGCGCTTGCCGCCGTATGCGTCGTTTTGTTGCCTGTTTTTATATATGTTTCCGTTTCGGAAAAACAGACGAAAGACCTGCCTTTGTCTATGCCTTTGGAACAGGACGACAACCGTCCTTTCGACGAAAACGACCCTACTGCCCCACAAATGCAAAGCCAACTTTACGATATAAATACAATTTTAATTGAACAAATGAGGATTATAAAATTATGAAGATTTTCGGTGAACGAGTCAAAGAATGTTTGAAAGAAAAGAATATCACGCAAAAAGAATTTGCGCGCATCTTAAACGTGCAACCGTCTACTTTGTGCGAATGGCTGAGCGACCATAACGAACCGCCAATGCAAAGCATTGTGGAGATCGCCAAATTGTTAGACGTTTCCACCGATTATTTATTAGGTTTGAAAGAATACGATTGATTTTTGCCTCCCGTAAGGGAGGTTTTTTTATACAACCGTTCTAAACGGCTCGTCCAACGCATACAATAGAACAGAGCTAAAAAAGCAAAGTGAAGGAGAATTGTTTATGAACGAAGAAATCGAATATGCGGAAATGTTGGAAATTCCCGTTTCTACCGTTAACGTAGTGAAAAAACAACGCCGTCGCAAACATAAAAATCCGACGGGCGAACTTCCAAACGCCTCGCGTGTGGCGGAGGCTTTGGCGCAACCCCCTTTAAAAGATTCGGTAATCGCGCAGGTAAATGACAAACTCAGCGAAGATCCCCTTGCGCAAACGACGGAAATTACCGCTGACGCGGAATTGTTCGCCGAGGGCGCGAACAGCCAAGGCAGTATCGATTTTGATTCCGTTCCTGACCGAATTGACACCGTACGCCTGTATTCCCACGACACAAAACGTCGGTTTTGGCAACGCAAATCTGCGCCCACGCAAGATTTTGATTTTGAATCGGATTATGAAAACGAGGGGGGCAGGTATGCGTTCACGGATGAAATCCCCCCGTCAAAACCCGTTCGTATCGCGCTTGGAATCGAATTTGCGGCGGCTTGCGCGTTGTGCGGCGCAATCTTCTTAACCAACGTCTTTATGCCCTCTAGCGCCATCAATACGTTTTTCCGTTCGCTGACGGGCAATGCAACCGCCACGACGGACAATCGGACGTACAGCGATTTTTCTCTTTCTGCGGTCATCAGCGATTTATCCGACGCGGAACTCACACTCTCGCCGACGGGAATCCTCTCGTTTACCGACGAATGTTGCGTATATCCCGCAGCAGACGGAACGGTGAGTGAACTCGTTCAAAACGCCGACGGCACGTATCGCGTAAAAATTGCGTATTCCGAAAGTTTCACCGGCGTAATCGGCGGATTGGATTACGTATATTATTCCGTGGGCGAAACGGTGAAAACCAACGTCCCGATTGGATATTCCGAGGGCGAAAACGAAGTGCAGGTAACCATGTATTCGGACGGCGAGTTGTTGAATTGTTTCCAACTGACGGACGAAAATTGCCTTGCGTGGATCGAACAAACAGAAGAATAAAGGATTTCGACGGTTGTTTTCCTCTAAAAAAGAACGCGAGCGACAGACGAACGGCTGTCGCTCTTTGACTTCTCGAAAAACAAACGCGCCTTGCCAAAAAGACGAAAAAAATGGACTTTTTCGCCTACACCCGTTATTTATCGTCGTCGGAATTTGGTATTGTTGTAAAGGCGAACTGTTTTTATTTTTGCTCAGCGCGTTGGTCGCGCTCCAACACGAATGCGCCCACGCCTTTGCCAGCGCAAAATTGGGCTATAAACTGAATAAAATCGTACTGATGCCGTTCGGCGCGGTAATCGACGGAGATTTGCGTGGAATCTCGTTCAAAGACGAAATTTTCGTTGCGCTCTGCGGACCATTGTGCAACCTTATCACGGCAGGTTTTTTCGTGGCGCTGTGGTGGTTGATGCCTACCGTGTACGCGTTCACGGACACCGCTTGCTATTCTTCGCTGACAATCGGACTCGTCAATTTTTTACCTGCCTATCCTTTGGACGGAGGCAGAATTTTACGTTGCGCCCTAGCGCGCGCTTTTTTAAAAACGCAACCTGAGGAAAACAAAGCCGTTAAAAAAGCAGAAACGCTCTGTCGAATCATCACGTTGCTGTTCGCCGCCCTTTTTTTGTTGGTTTTCGTTTTGCAATGTATCAAAAAAATGCCAAATTTCACCCTATTGGCGTTCGGTACATTTTTATTGATTGGGGCGTTAGGCAACCCTGAAAAAAATGCAGTATACGACAAAATGGATTTCTCTGCGCCGCCCACCTTAAAACGAGGGGTAGAAATTCGCCGCGTCGCCGTCGCCACGGATTGCCCTATAAAAGACGTCCTCCGCTTTGTTTCCAGAGGCACTTATTTGGTTTTGGAAGTGTACGACGAAAACGAACGGTTGCTGTTTACCTTGTCGCAAAATAAACTGTCGCAACTTTTCCTTTTCGCAAAAACACCTTATGAAACCTTAGGAACGTTGTATGCGGAACAGGTAAAAATTTTAAAAACAGACGAAAAATCAATCAAAAAACCGTAAAAATACCCAAAAAACGTATAACATCACGTAAAATTAGTAAAATTTGTTGCCAAATTTACGTTGGTGTGTTATACTGTTTAAGAACGAATTACAACGGAGCGCCGCAATGCACCATCTGCGACGAAACATGTTACACAATAAAAAAACGGGACGTATGCAGATGAAAAAAGAGTGCAAAAAGGAATGGTTTTTAGACCGTTATTGCGGTCAACAGTTTGCCGTGCTGAAAGAGGACAATAAATTGACGGAACTTTCCGTCGAATCCGAACCTCGCACGGAAATCGTGGGAAATATTTATAAAGGCAAAGTAACCAACGTATTGTCGGGTATGAATGCCGCATTTATCAACTGCGGACTTAGCAGAAATTGTTATTTGTCTATGGACGAAACGTACACCGATTACACAAAATACGACGGTACTATGGGCGAACCGCTCAGTCTTGGTCATATCAAAGAGGGCGACGAAATTATCGTGCAGGTTACCAAACCCGCGCGTGGCACGAAAGGCGCAAAGGTCAGTACGCATTTGTCTTTTGTCGGCAATCGTATCATCTACTTGCCCAATACTGATTTTTTAGGAATTTCCCGAAAAATTACAGACGAAACCGTTCGCGCCGACCTGCTTGCGAGGGCGGAAAAAATGCGCGATTCTAAAAACGAGGGGTTTATCGTCCGTACCTTAGCCACTTTGGCAACGCAAAAACAACTCAAATCGGAAACGGCGTATTTGAAAAAATTGTATCGCGAAATGCAAAAAACGGCGAAAAACGCGCCCGTTGGAACGCTTTTATACGAAGATGAAGATTTGCCTATGCGTGTTATGCGCGATAGTTTGGGCGAGGATATCGAGGCGATTCACGTCGGCGACGAAACGCTGTATCAACGTTTATTGCGCCTCATTCGACTTCGCGGAAATATCCCCGAACGCAAACTGTTGCTGTATAAAGGCGAACGGGAAATGATGACGGAATACGGCATAACGCCGCTTATTTATGACGCAGCGCGCCCGACGGTAGCCTTGGAAAGCGGCGGTTATCTCGTCATTGAACATACGGAAGCAATGACGGTGGTGGACGTCAATTCGGGCAGTTACGTAGGCGAAACTAATTTGGAAGAAACGGTGTTTGCCGTCAATTTGGAGGCGGCGCGAGAAGTTGCCAGACAAGTGCGATTGAGAAATATAGGCGGTATCGTCGTCGTCGATTTTATCGATATGCTCGACGAAACCCACCGCCAAGCGGTTACGGAAGAATTAAAATCGCGCCTTGCCTTAGACAAGGCAAAATGCAACGTATTGCCCATGAGCGAACTTTGCCTTTCTCAATTTACCCGCAAACGGGTGGGCAGCGACGTGTTGTCTTGTTTGGTAAAGCCTTGTTCGTCCTGTCTTGGCAGAGGACACGTACACGACGATATTTTCGTAATCATTCGACTTCGCGCGGCAATTTTGGATTGTTTTGCCGACGGGTATACCTCCGCCATTGTCGAATTGAACGAACGTATTATGCAACGGATTTTACACGAAGGCTTGTTTGCAATTGAATTGAAAGAACGTTGGAAAGACAAACGCGTGTATTTCGTGCCGCACAAGACGTATAAAGAAGACCATTTCTCCGTTCGCGGCGACAACGCAACCGTGCTTTCTCTGCCCGATAACGCCCAAATTTTATATTGATTTATAAAAAACGACGCACCCATGTACAAAACGAATCCGTTCGTACACGGGTGCTTTATTTTATCATTTTTTCCTTTCAACGCAGACCTGGTGTCTGCATTTTTTATTTTCTCGTGCCTATTTGTTCTTGCCTTCTCAACTTTTCCCCGCGCAACTCTTGCCAAGCCGGATTCCAACGCCCACGCGCGTATATAATAAGGGTATATACCGTTTCCGTAACCCACGACAACACCCAAGCCAAATAAAAGCCGCGCATCTGCATACTCGGCATCAACGCAAACGAATACGCGAAACGGGAAACCGCGCCAAGACAGGTGGTGGAAAACAGCGCTGCGGTAGCTTTCGTGCCTCGATACAACCCGTGAAAGAGGTTGCATAGCAAATCGATATACAAAAACGGCACGTATTCTCGCGCGAACATATACGCGTATTCTTTGGTCAATAAATCGGCGTCCGCTTTTAAAAAGATATTACAAATCGGCTCGGCAAAAAATACGCACGCTAAGATGAACGGCGTGGTAAACGCAACGTTTTGTATCAGCCCCGTCAAAATCCCTTTTTTGATTTTTCCGTACTCTTTTTTTCCCACGCATTGCGCCGCATAACAACTGATGCACCGCGCGGAATTGTGATAGACGGCGGTGTTAATGCTATACACCTGCGAAACGACGGAATAACTCGCCGAGCCAGACGGACCTAACCCGTTGACAAGAGGCGAAATACCAAGAGAAAAGAAATACATCACGCCCTGTTGTAGCATATTCGGGAGCGCATACGGCAACGATTTTTTAATGGGATAAAAGCTGAAAATTTTGCCCTGTTTCTCCGCCCCCATTTCTTTAAGACATTTTTGGAATTTGAACACGTAACAAATATCCACCGCGACCGCGGCAAACACCGTGGACAGCGCAATCCCTTTGATTCCCCATTTCAGAACGGTTATCGACAGCACGTTTCCGCTTATATTCAAAACGGCAGACAACACGGACATAATAAAGGGAAATCCGCTAATTCCAAACGCATTCATAATATATACACCCGCGGAATTTAGTATAAGAAACAGTTTACCTGCCATAATAATTGAAAAATAAGCAAACGCCACGTCCCAAAGACTCTCGTCCACCTTTAACAGACGAAAGATCGGTTTGTGAAACACAATGCTTAACAGGCTTATCATAATGCAAACCGCCAACATGATAACAACGTTACTGTATACCGATTCACGAATTTTATCGTATTTTTTCGCGCTGAACAAACCGCCCAAATACACGGAAAATCCCACACCATAGCCCCAAAATACCGAATTGACAAACGTGTTTAACGGCCCAACTGCCCCCATTGCCGCCAACGCGTGTTCCCCCAAAAACCGCCCTGCAATCGCCGTGTCGATTACCGAGTACGTCTGCGTCAACAGCCCCGACAGCACCAAAGGCAACCCAAACAAGAAAAAAGTTTTGTAAATATTGCCCTTTGTCAAATCTTTCATCTTTCAACCTCTTGACTTTTTTTCACTTTATATTTATAATATAGGAAAAAATAAACTTTGTCAACAGTTCTCAATATACGTTTATTTTTATTATAATTTCTCAACAATTCTCATAAATGGAGGGGAAAATGTATCAACAAGAACGTTTAAACCGCATTATGCAAATCATTCGACAAAACGGATACGTAACGGTAAAATATTTAACGTCCACCCTGCATTACAGCAATGCGACCATCAATCGTGATTTAAATATTTTGGCGGGACAAAAACTCGTTCACCGCACGTACGGGGGCGTGGAATGGATCGAGCAAAAAGGCGTTCCCCTGCCTTTCCGCTATCATAAAATGCGCGCGGAAAAATTGCGAATTGCAAAAGAGGCTGCAAAATTCGTTCACGACGGCGACACCATTTTTATCGACGCCAGCACGCAAACCGAGCTTATGGCTGGATTTTTGACGGACAGAAAAAATTTAACGGTGATTACCAATAACGTCGCTATCGTAACGAGACTGAGCGAATACAATATAAACGTAGTGTGCTTGGGCGGAAAAGTGGTAGAACCGCCTTATATGTTAGACGGGACGGAAACGGCGGAAAACGCCGCAACTTATCAAGCGGACAAATTGTTCTTTTCCACGTACGGCTTTAACGACACAGGTGAAATCGGAATCGGCGAAACGACTTATTTCGCCTTACATAAAGTGATGCTCCGCAATGCAAAAAAAGCCTATTTCCTTGCCGACCACGATAAATTGTCTACACCTGAAAAACGGTTCTCTCGGGTGCTTTGCTCCTTTGAGAAAGTAGACGCGGTTATCAGCGACCATTCGTTTAACGAAGCCACCAAGGCGGTTTATCCTGACACTACGTTCGTCAAAGTGTAACACCCCACCCAGGTATGCGTTCAAATAAAACGAAGACACCAGGTACGCATTGAAAATTTTTGGAAAATGCGATAAGTAGGAAAGAATTAAAAAAAAACACTTTACAAAATGAAAGTAAAGTGTTATAATATATAGACAATAATATTATAAGGAAGAAGATTCATGGAAGAAACTGTAAAGACCGAAGAAGGCATCAGCCTTATCGATCTGGTAAAATTGCTGTTAAGTAAAATCAAATTATTGATTGTACTCACGTTGGTAGGCGCTATTATCGGTGGCGCGTTCGGGTTCATTACGACGTACGGACAAGATTACTACGGCACGTTGGTTCGGTTTTACATCAACCCCAAACGTTCGGAATCCGTTACGGAAAACACTAGCCAATACGGCGTTTACGGTGCGTACGGCAAACACGTTATGGACAATATGACAAAATTGCTCAGTTCGGAAAGTTTTGCCGAACGTTTGTTGGTAGAAGAAAACGGTTTGCCCAAAGAAGGCATCAACAGCGCAATCGACGAAAAACGCGTCGTTGCCCTCGCCGCAATCAACGTTGTGGACGGCGTACGCTCTGAAAAAGAGGCATGGGAAGAAGCCATTTTGGACATTGCCGAACAAATCAAAGACCTTAACGAGGACATTACCGAAGCTAAGAAAGACGAGTCGTTTTTTGAAAAACGTCTTAGCGAAGCTCAAAACGAATACGCGAGTTTTATCACCGCAATAGGCAACGCGGATTCCGCCGAGGCAAAGGCATTGCAAAAGGCAGTTGCCGACGCAAAAGCCAAGCGCGATATAGCCGCAGACACTCGCACGCAGTTGGAAGAAGAACTCAATACGCAAAAAGAGTATTTGGAAACGGCAAACGAAACCTTAGAAACCATACAGGAAAATTTGGCGGAAAAAATGGAAATTGCTAACGAGGCGATAGAAGCAACGTTGGTGGAATGGAGAAAGACCCCCTCTTATGAGAAAGGCATTACCGCTATTCAAAGCGCGGTTCGATATTCCTATCTCGAAGAAGGTGAAGAATTGGAAAACGCCAACGACTTGGCGCGCAGTTTCATTCGTGTCAATATCTCCGTATTGCAAAACCAAGAATTTGCGGAAAAGCTGTTAAATCTCATCATTGAAACCGTTCCCGAATTCGTAAAAGAGAACATGGCTGTTCCTAGCGGTTACGAAGGGACGAATTGCGAACCGTCTACCCGTATCCATAAAATCAAACTGCTCAACCCCAACTATTCTATGTCGCAAACGGTGAAATACGCCGCTTTGATGGCAGTTTTAACCCTTATCATAGCGTGCGTAGCCGTCATTTTGATTGACCGTTCGGACAAGCGTCTTCGCGACCATGAAACGATTACCCGTCTGTTTGATTTGCCCGTGTTGGGAATCGTGCCTTCTATAAAAATGAAAACAAACGCAACGAAAAACGTCAAAGAGTCTGCTTTAAACAACGAAAAGGAGGAAAAATAAATGGGATTCTTTTCTATGTCGCAAACTTTCTCTCGTTTGAATTTTAACTATAAAACCAAACGCAATACGCCTAAAACGGAATATTTATTGAATAAAAACACTCCTTTTGACGTAGCGGAGGCATTCCGCAATTTAAAAGCGGCTTTGTCGGTGTCCGTTCCCAAACAGGAAGGTGGCGTCGTTATCGAAATGACGTCGGCGTATCCCGAAGAGGGCAAAACGACGGTTTCCGTAAATCTTGCGCTTATGTTTGCGCTCTCGAATGCGAAAGTGTTGCTTATCGACGCCGATATTAGAAAGGGCAGAGTGGCAAAATATTTCAAAACCAAGCCCGTACCCGGTCTTTCCGATTATCTTTCGGGATTGGTCGAATTGGACGACGCAATTCATACCTCGCGCATCAATAAAAACCTTTCGTTTATCACTTGCGGTACGCATTCCCCTCGTCCTTACGAATTGTTGGAAAGCGACGAAGCGCAAAATATGATTAAAGAATTGAAAAAGCGTTACGATTATATCTTTATCGATACGCCTCCTATGTTGTTGATTTCCGACGCATTGGCATTGACCCCCGTTACGGACGGCGCGGTGCTTGTATGCCGTCATATGTCCTCGTATATCAGCGACATTTCACGCGCGTTAAGCACGTTGCGTTTCGCCAAAGCCAATATTTTGGGCGTTGTGGTAAACGATTATAACGTACCCCAAGCAAAAAAATCAGGCAATGGGTATACGAAAAAATATTACTACTACTCATACGAATACAATAACAAGGAAGACGAAACGGTGGACACAGGCGCGCCCGACCAGCCGCAAATCCCCGCCGATCCCGCGGCAAAGACGCAAAAAACACAATACGCGCCAGACGAACAATCCGCGAAAAAGAAACAACATCAATAAGTTTTTAAAAAGTCTCCTTTTCATCAAGGAGGCTTTTAAAAAAGAACAGGAACGGTTTATTACACTAAAAATTGTTTAAAAGCCGTAAAATACGGTTAATAATAAATATAATGGAAAAGAATATCGAACAACAGACAATACGAACAAATTTACTCCCCGTTATCCCCCTTCGCGGCAAGGTGGCGTTTCCGCATACCAATATTTCTTTTGAAGTGGGACGGGATATGACGTTAAAAGCCGTTGATCGCGCGTCAAACGCGGAAGATCGACTGGTTTTTATCTGCACGCAAAAAGAAACGGAAAAAGATAAAATCGAATCCACCGACCTCTATCTCGTCGGTTGCGTGGCAAAAATCAAACAAATTGCGCAATTAACGGGTGGAGTTATTCGGGTTTTATGCGAAGGCTTGTATCGGGCGCGCGCGCGTTCTATCGGCTTTGAAAACGAATATTTTTACGCTGTTTGCGACGAATTGAAAGAAATCCACGGCGACGAAGTGTTAGAGGAGGCATATTTCCGCACGGCAAAAGAATTGGTAAAAGACGTTTTATCCGCGGACGGAAAAGTGAGCAAAGACGTTTTTAATAAATTGGACAGATGCTCGGATATCAACGAATATATCGACCTTGCCATCTCCGCAATGCGCGTGCGTTTAGAGGTAAAACAGGCGATTTTGGAAGAAGAACGTATCGTAGAACGTTTGAAATTGTTTGAACGTTGTTTAAACGACGAATTGGAAATTTCCAAAATCGAAAAGAAAATCGCCGCGGCGGTGCGTCAAAATATCGACAAAAACCAAAAAGATTATTTCCTGCGCGAACAGTTAAAAGCCATTCATACCGAACTTGGCGACGATAGCAAAGAAGAGGACGAATACAGACAAAAAATTTTGTCGAAAGGCTTGCCTCAGGATTTGGAAACCAAATGCCTCAAAGAAATCGACCGTATGGGGAAAATGCAAACTTCTTCTCCCGAATATACGGTGATTACGGGGTATCTTGACCAAGTTTTGGCTCTGCCTTGGAAAGAGGAAACGGAAGATACGGAAAAATTGGACGATTGCGTCGCGGTGCTGGAATCCGACCATTACGGTTTGGAAAAAATCAAAGAACGCATCACCGAATACCTCGCGGTTTTGAAACTGACGGGCAATATGAAAGCGCCCATTTTGTGTTTCGTAGGCCCTCCCGGCGTCGGAAAAACGAGCATTGCGCAATCCATAGCGCGCGCTTTGGGTAGAAAATTCGTCCGAATGAGCCTCGGCGGCGTACGCGACGAAGCAGAAATTCGCGGTCATCGCCGTACCTATATCGGCGCAATGCCAGGCAGAATTTTATACGGTATGAAAAACGCAGGCTCTATCAATCCCGTATTTTTATTGGACGAAATCGATAAACTCACTTCCGATATCCACGGCGACCCTGCGGGGGCGTTGTTGGAAGTGCTTGACCCCGAACAAAATTCCACCTTCCGCGATCGGTATTTGGAAACCCCGTACGATTTGAGCAAAGTGCTGTTCATCACGACGGCAAACACCCTTGACACCATTCCTGGGCCTTTGCGCGACCGTATGGAAATTATTGAAGTATCGGGATATACTTTGGAAGAAAAAACGGAAATCGCGCGGCGGTATCTCGTCCCCAAACAGTTGGCGGCAAACGGATTGAACGACAATAACGCGCTGTTCACGCAAGAGGGCGTACGCGCAACGATTGAGGGGTATACGCGCGAAGCAGGCGTAAGAACGTTGGAGCGTACCATTGGCACGCTTTGCAGAAAAATTGCGGTGCAATATGCGTCCGATTCTTCCCTCCCCTGCGTTACGATTGACAAAGAAAAAACGCTGGAATTGCTTGGCGCGCCGAAATTTTCCATAGACGAGAGCAGGACTGCGGCAGAAATTGGCGCTGTTACGGGGCTTGCCTGGACGGCAGTCGGCGGTACGACGTTGACGGTAGAAGCAATGGCAATGCCTGGAAAAGGCGAAATCAAATTGACGGGAAAATTGGGCGACGTTATGAAAGAATCGGCGCTTGCGGCGTTGACGTATATTCGCGCGCATGCCGATAAATATGGATTGCAACCCGAAAAATTTTCTTCCACCGATTTGCATATTCACGTACCCGAGGGCGCAACACCCAAGGACGGACCCAGCGCAGGTATCACGATTGCAACGGCGATTTTGTCCGCTTTATCGGACAAGCCCGTTCGCGCGGACGTCGCTATGACCGGTGAAATCACCTTGCGCGGCAAAGTGTTGCCTATCGGCGGACTGAAAGAAAAATCCCTCGCCGCAAGACGGGTAGGGATTAAAACCGTGCTGATTCCCAAAGGCAATGAACGGGATATTGCAGAACTCCCCGAAGTGGTGAAAAACGACTTGACTTTTATACCCGTATCCGAAGTGGACGAAGTGTTCAATCTCGTTTTCCGCAACGTCGACGAAGAAACGCCCAAACAAAGCAAACCGCGTAAAAAACGCCCGCCCAAGGCGCAGCCTTTGCCTGTCGTTCCCGAATCCACCACACGCGAAAGCGTACGTTGTTGATTGCCTATTTTTCATAAAAGGAGGCTACCATGTACGAGATGAAACAAAAAAAAGCAGGGGAAACACCCCTGCAACCTGCGTTGGTTATTAAAAACGCTACGTTCATTACTTCTGCGGCAAAGGCCGACCAATTTATTACGCCGACCAAACCTATGATTGCCGTTTGCGGAAAATCTAACGTGGGCAAGAGTTCGTTTATCAATATGCTCGCCAATCGGAAAAAATTAGCGAAAACGAGCAGCGAGCCAGGCAGAACGCGCCTTGTCAATTATTTTGATTTTGGCGAATTTATTCTTGCCGACTTACCTGGATATGGTTTTGCGCGCGTTTCCAAAACGGAAAAGGAAAAATGGGCGAAAACCTTGAACGCATTCTTTGCAAAAAAAGACCAAATCGCGCACGTGTTTATGTTGGCGGATTCTCGCCACGACCCCACCGCGGACGACGTGCAAATGATAGAATTTTTAAATTATAACATTCTGCCTTTTACCGTGGTGTTGACAAAAGCGGACAAATTGTCGAGAATGAAAATTAAAGAACATACTCGCGCTATCGCTGCCGATTTGTATTTAGGCGAAAAAAACCTTATCGCCACCAGCGCGGAAACGGGTTTTGGTAAAACGGAAATTTTAAATAAAATCAAATCGGTTATCGACCTCACTCTCGCTGCAAAAAATGAAAACGACGAACAGTTGGAAACGGAAACCGAAGAATAAAAAACAAATAAAAAAAATCGACCCACTTAGATACGAAATAAAGGTCAACTCGTACCTGGGTGGGTCGTTTTATATGCTTTTCTTTTATTAACTTGCTTGTTTATACACCAAACGAGGGGTTGCGCCGTTTGTCAAACATTCTTTGGTAATGACAACTTCTTCCACGTTTTCTTCGGAAGGAATTTTATACATCACTTCCGTCATCACGCTTTCGATAATCGTTCTCAGTCCGCGCGCGCCCGTTTTCAAACGAATGGCGGTTTGCGCAATTTCACGTACAGCCTCATCTTCCACCGTCAATTTCACGCCGTCAAATCCAACCAATTTTTGGTATTGTTTGATAATCGCGTTCTTCGGCTCGGTTAAAATTTTCACCAAAGCGTCCTCACCCAACGGGTCGAGATTCACGACGATAGGCAATCTGCCGACGAATTCGGGAATCAAACCAAATTTGGTCAAATCCTGCGGTTTCACGTCGTCCAAAACGGAATAGTCCGCCTCGTTTGCGCCCAAACGCACTTTTCCGCCAAATCCAAGCGTCGTGTCGTCTTTACGCGAAGATACGATTTTATCCAGCCCCACGAACGCGCCGCCGCAAATAAACAAAATATTCGTCGTGTCGATACGCAAACATTCTTGATTAGGGTGCTTTCTTCCGCCTTGGGGCGGTACGTTTGCCGTCGTGCTTTCAATAATTTTCAACAATGCCTGTTGCACGCCCTCGCCCGAAACGTCGCGCGTAATGGATACGTTTTCGCTCTTTCTCGCAATTTTGTCGATTTCGTCGATATAAATGATACCGCGTTGCGCCCGTTCAATATCGTAATCGGCGTTTTGAATGAGTTTTAACAAAATGTTTTCCACGTCCTCGCCGACGTAGCCCGCCTCTGTCAACGTCGTTGCGTCCGAAGTCGCAAACGGCACGTTCAAAATTTTGGCAAGGGTACGGGCAAGCAACGTCTTACCGCTGCCCGTCGGACCGAGCAACAAAACGTTGCTCTTTTCAATTTCCACGCCGTCGTCGTCCTTTTTCTTCGTTTTCACAGTAGCGTTAATACGTTTGTAATGGTTATACACCGCAACGGAAAGAACACGCTTGGCTTTATCTTGCCCAACGATATATTGATCGAGTTCGGCTTTGATTTCCGCAGGTTTTTTCAAAGGCACTTCCGACGAGGGTTGGTCTTTGTCGTTCTCCCATTCGTCCACCATAGATTTGCAGATTTCCACACACTCGTCGCAAATACAAGCTCCGTCCGGGCCTGTAATCAAACGGCGGGTTTCTTCTTTGGGTTTTCCGCAAAACGAGCATTTCTGATTTTTATTCGACATATCATAAACTCCATTCTTTACTATAAATATAGGTATGTAAAACGCAGGGTTTTTGTGCGTACACTCTTTTCACCCAAGCTCCGCCGCCTGCATTGACAAAAAATCGCGCAAAACCTCGTAAAAAGGGGATTTTGCGCGGATAAAATCTTATATAGCGCGAAATAAGGTTATCTTCTTAAAAACACCTTATCTATCAAGCCGTAGTTGCGCGCCTCGTCCGCCGACATATAATTATCTCTGTCGGTGTCGCGCTCGATTGTGGCAAGGTCTTTACCTGTATTTTCGGAAAGGATACGATTGAGTTTCGCTTTCGTACGGAGAATGTGTTCCGCTTGAATTTTGATATCGCTCGCTTGACCTTGCGCGCCGCCCAAAGGTTGGTGAATCATAATTTCGGAATTGGGCAGGGCATACCGTTTTCCGCGCGCGCCGCTTGACAACAAGAACGCGCCCATAGACGCCGCCAATCCGATACAAATCGTCGATACGTCGCATTTGATATAATTCATAGTATCGTAAATCGCCATACCGGCAGAAACGCTGCCACCGGGGGAATTGATATACAAACTGATGTCTTTTGTCGGGTCTTTCCCTTCGAGATAAATCAATTGCGCAACGACGGTGTTTGCCACAGCGTCGTTGATTTCGCCACTCAAAAAGATAATTCTATCGTCCAAAAGACGAGAATACAGGTCGTAAGTGCGTTCACCCGAGGAGGTGCGTTCCACAACGTAGGGGATTAAAACGTTTTTTTCCATAAATATTGCGTTCCTTATAACGAAAGAAGATTAGTCTTCTTTATACATTTCGTTGTTTTCTTTCAAGAAATTGAACAATTTCGTGATGATGATATCGCTGCGGATATAATCGAATTGACGGGGATCCATATTCTTCTTGTATTCTTCCGCCGTCTTTTCCACGGAAGCCGCTTGTTCAGCCACTTTCGCGTCCACTTCTTCTTCGGTTGCTTCAATCTTTTCTTCTTTGATAATGTGCGAAATAATCAACTGATGCAATACGTTCTTCTTTGCTTGTTCTTCATAATTCTTTCTAAAATCAGCAACCGTAACTTTGAGGAAATCCAAATAATCTTGCAATTTCATTCCTTGATACATCAACTGATATTCAAATTTTTGAACCAAACCGTCAATTTCTCTTTCAATCATTGCTTGGGGAATTTCCACCTCTGCGTTTGCCGCAATCGCTTCGAGAATGCTGTTTTCCGTAGCGTCGTTTGCGCGTCTATCCGCTTGATTTTGCAATCTTTCTTTCGCTTTTGCCTTGTATTCTTCTACCGTTGCGCTACCCGTAGCGTCTTTGATAAATTCGTCGGTGAGTTCAGGCAATTCTTTTGCTTGGATTCCGTTGAGTTTCACAGCAAAAACCGCGGGCTTGCCTTTGAGGGCTTCCGCTTGATAATTTTCAGGGAAAGTAACGTTGACGTCCTTGGATTCGCCGATATTCATACCAACGACTTGGTCTTCAAATCCAGGGATAAATTGACCGCTGCCGAGGGTAAGATCAAATCCTTCCGCTTCGCCGCCGTCGAATTTTACGCCGTCAACCGTACCAACGAAATCGATATTTACGATATCGCCGTTTGCTGCCGCTCTATCGGTAACCGCCACTTTCTTAGCGTTTCTATCCAATACGCGTTCCACTTCTGCGTCCACTTCTTCGTCCTTAACAGTATACGCATATTCTTGGATTTTAATACCCTTATATGCAGAAATTTTTACTTCGGGTTTCACAGGCACGATCGCAACGAGGGTAACGCCGTCGTCTTCCAACTTTTCCACGGAAACGTCGGGATCGCCTACAACCGTGAATTTCTTTTCTTCCTTATCCAAAATTTTACCATAATTTTCCGAGAAAAGGATATTCAGCGCGTCTTCAAAGAAAACGCCTTTGCCGTATGCGTGTTCGATAACGTTCTTGGGTGCTTTGCCTTTACGGAATCCGTTTACGGCAAATCTGCCTCTGGTTTTCAAATACGCGCTGTTTTGCGCTGCTTTCCATTCTTCACCGTCAAATTTGATGGTGATTTTTACCGTGCTTTTTTCTGCCGCTTTGGTAGTGTACTTCATAATTGTTCTCCTACAAAATTCGTTTATGTTTTTTAATTTTTTTTACGTTTTCTTGTGGTTTTGCCACATACCCATTTATTTTACCATATTTATCAAAGAAAATAAAGCGATTTTATTTACTTTTTCGGAAAATTGCGGTATAATTTAAGAAAACTTTTGTATTTTTACGCCGTTTTCGTCTGCAAAAACGCGTAATCGAGAGGTAACTTTATGCCACAGGACGCTTTTCATATCCGTCGGTTGACCGCCGAGCTGAACTCTTTTCTCGTCGGAGGGAAAATCAATCGCATTTCCCAAGCCAACAAAGACGACCTTACCTTTATTATATACACAGGAAAAACGACTGTTAAACTTCTTTTAAGCGCAAACGCGTCAGGCGCGCGCGTTTGTTTATCGTCTATCGAAAAAGAGCCTGCGCCTATCGCGCCTAATTTTTGTATGTTGCTTAGAAAACATTTGCTGGGCGCGGAAATTTTGGAAATACGCCAACATGAATTTGAACGAATCGTAGAAATCGATTTGCATTGCGTAACCGATTTTTCCGAAAGCAAACGCACGCTGCATTGCGAACTGATGGGGAAATATTCCAACGTCGTTTTAACGGAAAACGGCGTCATTTTAGGCGCGTTGAAAACGACGGCGTTAGAGGATTCGTCCAAACGGGTTTTGCTGTCGGGCGCAAAATATCTCTATCCTGCTCCGCAGGACAAATTGTCGCCTTTCGACGGGGCAGGTATGCGTTCACGGCTGGAAAACTATCTTTCCTTGCGCGAAGAAATCGACGAAGAAAATCTTGCCGTATTCCTTTTTGAAAACGTAGCGGGCTTGGCACTTTCCACCGCGCGTGAAATTGTAAAACGGGCAGTTGTAAAAGCGGGAAATTTAAGTCTTATTTTTTCTCCTGCGTTTGGCGCGCCGCTGTGGGATTTTATCGGCGATTTTTGTTTAAACGAGCCTTGCAATCCCCACGTCAAACAAGAAAACGGCGTGTATACCGACTTTTTCGCCTTTGAAGTGTCGGGAGGGATTAAAATACCGTCGCTTTGCGTGGCGGAGGACGAATTTTACACGCGCAGAGAAAGGAAAAAAGGGTTTGAGGATAAAAAACGTAAATTGGAAAACACCGTTCGCGGTTTGAAAAAAAAGCAAACGAAAAAACTGCAAGACACTTTGGAACGTTTGAAAGAATCGGAAAAAGCGGAAGAATATAAAATAAAAGGCGAACTGTTGACGGCAAATTTATACCGAATCGAAAAAGGCTCGCCGTTCGTCGAGTTGGAAAATTGGTATTCTCCCGACGGCGAACGCATTAAAATAGCGTTAGACGCAACCCTGCCCCCCTCAAAAAATGCGCAACGGTATTTTAAAACGTACAACAAACACAAGCGCGCGAAAGAATTTTTAACCCCGATTGCCGAGCGTGAACGCGCAGAAATTTCTTATACGGACAGCGTGTTTACAGCCATTTCTTTAGCGGAATCGAACGAGGATTTAAAGGAAATCGAAACGGAAATGATGGAAATGGGCTTGCTCCGCGCCCCGAAAGAACGCGCAGGGGGCAAGAAAAAAGAAGAACCTATCCCCTTTCGGGAATACGAACACGACGGGTTTCAAATTTTCGTCGGCAGAAACAATTTGCAAAACGATAGGCTCGTTCGCGCGGCGGCAGCAGAGGATATTTGGTTGCACACGCAAAAATACCATTCTTCCCACGTCATTATATCGTCGCAGGGTAGGCAGGTACGCGATGAAACCATTTTATATGCCGCAGAAATTTGCGCGTATTATTCAGACGGACGGGAATCGGACAAAATCCCCGTGGATTATTGCTTGAAAAAATACGTCAAAAAACCAAGCAAAAGCAAAGCTGGTTTCGTAACCTACACCGATTATAAAACCATACTCGTCAAACCCAACGCGCATAAAAACTAACGCATAGCATAAAAAAAACGACGTAGCGAATAAACTTTCGCCGCGCCGTTTTTTTAGTTTTATTATCGATTACAAAAACGATTTCCAGGTTTTTTCATATTCTTCTTCCGCCTTAATCATCTCGTCAAGCAAGGCAAAAATTTCGTCGTTCCCCTCGGGCATAGTATCCCCTGCCGACGTTCGGAGCGCAGAAATGCCCATCACCGTCCCTTGCAACATCATATCCGCAATGTGCGAACGGGAATTATCGGTAAGCATACTCATTTTAATCGAACCCCACATCATTGCCTTTTTCATAGGATTGGGTTCTTTCAATTCAATTTGCATATCCTTGGCAAGCATAGCCGCTTTTGCGGAAAATTTTTCGTATTCTTCGTGTTGCGAATGTAATTCTTTTCTGATATCTTCGTCTTTCACTTCGGGTAAAATATTGGAAATGGATTGCAACGCAAGCTGCGCGTTGCGATAAATTTCCGCCAAAATTTCTTCGGATTTTTTCTTGTTTTCGTTGTCCATATTCATTCTCCTTTCAGGTTTTGTTATCAGTTTATCCTTTTTTAAGCGTTTGCATACAATTTTTACCACGATTTTTATAAAAAAATGAAAATTATCCTAAAAAACGCTTGACGAAAAAGAAAAAAATATGGTATAGTTATAGTCGAGCCGATAGAAACGGGCTTTTTTAAGTCGCAATTTTTACGAAATTTTTCGATAAATTTGCGCGCCTTGGAAATTCTTCGAGACTGGAAAGAGGAGGTAAAAATTTTTATGTACGCTATTATCGATAACGGAAACAAGCAGTACAAAGTAGCGGAAGGCGACGTTGTTAAGGTTGAAAAACTCGCAGCGGCAGAAGGCGAATCCGTATCTTTCAAAGTGCTGATGGTTGCCGACGAAAACGGTATCAAAACGGGCGCGGAAGTTGAATCCGCAAAAGTTACCGCTACGGTCGTAAAGCAGGACAAAGCAAAGAAGATTATCGTCTTCAAATACAAGTCCAAGAAAAACGAACGTAAAAAGCAGGGACACAGACAGCCCTTCACCGCAGTAAAAGTTGAAAAAATCGAACTCTAATTTGATTCAAACCTTTCTTTTATTGCAACGGAGCTTTTTTAAAGCTCGAACAAAATAAGTTTTTAAGGAGAAATAAAAATGATTTTTATCAGTTTATTCGCTCATAAGAAAGGTACCGGTTCTTCTCACAACGGTAGAGACAGCGAAGCGAAACGTCTTGGTACGAAGCGCAGCGACGGTCAAGCTGTTTTGGCTGGCAATATTCTCGTTCGTCAGAGAGGTACGAAGATTCATCCCGGTACGAACGTAGGTATCGGCAAAGACGACACGTTGTTCGCTTTGGTTGACGGTATCGTTCGTTACGAAAGATTGGGCAAAGATAAGAAACAAGCGAGCGTTTATCCCATCGCTGAATAATCAAAAAAGTATAGCGCATTGCACTTTTTAAACAAAGTACGGTGCGCTTTCTTTTTTATAATCTTTCATTTATAACATTCTTTCCCCTATTTTAAAAGCCCTATAAAATTACGACGGCAAACCCCTGCCGTCGCTTGCTTTTTTTAAAGGGGTGTGGTATAATAATAAACAACGGAGAGAAAAAATCGTATGCAGACGTTGTTGAAAAAAACGCAAGCCTATCATATTTTAAAAACCGAATGCGCAAAAAATCAAAACGCGCACGCGTATCTTTTGATTTTTAACGACGCGCAAAATCTTTCTTCCGCTTTAAAAACGTTTGCAAAACTCTTTTTTCATTGCGACGAATTAAACGACGCAAAATCTCAACGCATCTCTCAGCTGATTGACAACGATTCCTTTTCCGATTGTCTTTGTTTTTTTACCGAAAATAAAAAACTCGCCGTTGAAGATGCGGAACGGATTCAAGAAGAAAGCGCGCTCAACGCGGTAGAAGGCGAAAAAAAAGTGTTTTTAATCGGCGATTTTGCAGAGGCGAACGCGCAAACGCAAAACAAATTGTTAAAATTATTGGAAGAACCGCCCAAAGACGTCGTTTTTTTATTGGGCGCAACGACGGCGTTTCCCGTGTTGCCCACCGTTATTTCCCGTACGAAAAAATTAGAAATTCCGCCCTTTGATATTTTGGACGTTGCCGAATGTCTGTTTCGTACGTACAAAGATAAATATCCTCGCGACACGTATACGTTGTGCGCGGCGACGTCGGACGGAAACGTTGGACAGGCTCAAAACATTTTAGAAGGTGGGTTTTACACGGCTCTTATGGACAATGCCTTTTCGTTGGCTTTGACGACGAATGCAAAATTGCCCGTGTTGATAAAACAAATCGGCGAAACCAAACACCAAAAACAATTATTGGCGTTACTCCGTATTATATTCCGAGATGCTTTGCTGTTAAAAATGCGTACTATGCAAGCGGTTGATACGTCGTCTTACGTCAAAAAAATGCAAAATCCTGACGGAAAACCCGTGGATAGTCAATTATTGTTGCGTTTGGAAAAACAAAAATTGTTAAACGTCGCAAAAAAATACACCTTCTCCGCATTGCTTTACGCGCAAGAGGCTTTGTCTAATGCGGAATTTCAAATCAAATTCAACGCTGTTTTTTCACAATGTTTGGAAATTTGTATTGCAAATATCTTAAAAAACAACGAAAAATAAATGACAACACAATTTATAAGGATACCTTTTATGATAAAAGTAGTGGTTATTAAATTTAAAACAGGCGGAAAATTGTATTATTTTTCACCGAAAGCAGGGGACGTTTACGAACGGAATATGCCCGTTATCGTAGAAACTTCGAGGGGGTTGGAATACGCATGGGTTGCGTATCCCGAAAAAGAAGTTTCCGACGACGAAATCGTATCCCCTTTAAAACCTATCGTTCGTATTGCAACGGATAAGGACAAAGAACATTACGAGGAAATCGAAGCGAAAAAACCCCAAGCTATACAATTATGCAAAGAAAAAATAGCAAAACACGGCTTGGAAATGAAACTCGTCGACTGCGAATATTCCTTTGACGGCAGTAAAATTTTGTTCTATTTCACCTCGTCAAATCGCGTAGATTTCAGAGAACTGGTTAAAGATTTGGCAACGGCGTTTCATACCCGTATCGAACTTCGCCAAGTCGGCACGCGCGACGAAACGAAATATCTCGGCGGTATTGCGCCTTGCGGACGCATTTGCTGTTGCGCAGGCAATATGCCCGAATTTAAAAAAGTGAGCGTTAAAATGGCAAAAAATCAAGGTTTGTCATTAAATCCGGGAAAAATAAGCGGACTTTGCGGCAGATTGATGTGCTGTTTAGGATATGAAAACGATTATTATACCGAGGCAAACAAAAAAATGCCGAAAGTCGGTTCGGAAGTAGGTTCTCCCGACGGAAAAGCCATCGTCGTTTCCAATAATATGTTGAAAATGGAAGTAAAAGTGAAAATTGACGATAGAAACGGCGGTTGGATTTATAAAGATTTTAAAGTGGAAGATTTGCAATTTAAACGCGCCTTGAAAGAAGAAAAAGAAGAAGATGATGACGAAACGGAAGAATAATTTCTCTATACCATGTACGCATTGAAATAAAAACAAAGCACCCAGGTACGAGTTGAATTAAATACGTACCTGGGTGTATTTTTTATATGTATTTTTTTATAACGGATTTTTTCTCTCTTTTCCTTGTCCGCGCGGATATCTCGTCGGCGTTGGTTTTATTTTTTCAATCACCGCCAGCACACGAGAACCGTAACCTTCGGGCAATTCGTAAGAAAACACCGCCGATTTTTTACCGCCCAACGTTTTATAGGCGTTCTCCGCTTCGTTTATTTCTTCCAAATCCCCGCTTTTATAGGCAATAAATTTTCCGCCAACTTTTACAAACGGCAAACAATATTCACTCAGCGTATTCATTCTTGCAACCGCCCTTGCTGTGGCGTAATCGTATTTTTCCCTAAACGTTTCCGTCTTTGCACTCTCTTCTGCGCGCAAGTTATAAATATGCATTCCTTGAAACCCAAAGTTATCCACAACCGCGTGTAAAAATTCACATTTTTTACCCACGCTTTCAAACAAATCAAAACAAAGATCGGGACGTAAAATTTTTAAAACGACAGAGGGAAACCCCGCGCCCGAACCTATCTCCACCACTTTTTTATTTTTTTCAAACAAATCCACTCCAGCAGCGCTGTCTAAAAAGTGCTTGTAATACATATCTTTTTCTTCTAAAATCGTCGTTAAATTGTATTTTTGGTTGTATTCTAGCAAAAGATTGCGGAATTCTTCCAATTCTTTTTTATGAGCGCCTACAATTTCAGTTTCATAGATTTCGTTTATATTTCTTATTTCCATAGCCCTTTTATTATATCATTCTTTTAAAAAAATAGCAACGATTTCCCTTTCTTTATTCAAAACTTTTTAAAACTTGTCCACCCTCTGTGCATAAACTTGTCCACAATGTTTATAATTTATGTGGATAACTTTTATTTATTTATATTTATAAATTATTTTTGTATATTTATAAAAAATTAAAAACTTGCTTTTTATAAAACTTGTCCACGTATCCACAAATATTCCACAATTTTATCCACACTCTTTTAGCAGTTTTCCACAACCTTACGTGGGGTATAAAACCCCTTATAAAACAAGTATAAAAAAGGGGTATATGGGGAAGTAATCCACAATTCCACTCTCCCCTACTACGAATACTATTAAAAATTTATTTTTATATATTCTATCTACAATCGGATTGCAAAGGATAAAAAATTTTGTTCTTTATTTTTGAAAAAAATTGGCAGTAGGGCGTTGACAAATACAAAATATGTGGTATAATAAAAAGACTTTGGAGGAAAAAAATGGAACAAATTCGTATGCAGCCATTTAATGAAGAACAAATAAAAAGTTGCGCTTTTACAGGACATCGCGAATTGCCCGCATATTTTTCTTCAAAAAAACTCTATACTGAAATAGAAGAATTGATAAAAAATGGAATTGAAATTTTTTACAACGGTATGGCGATAGGATTCGACTTGTTATCGGCCGAACAGGTTTTGAAACTAAAAAAGAAATATAAAGACGTAAAATTGGTGGCTTGTATTCCCTGTTACAACCAGGAAAAGAATTTTTCACCAAAAGACAAAAAAAGATACGTCGAAATTTTAAAAAAAGCAGACGAGCAGATTTTACTTTCCGAAAAATATTACAGAGGTTGTATGCAAGTTCGGGATCAATATATGGCGGATAAAGCGGACGTATTGGTTGCATTTTGCGAAAAGGAAACGGGCGGCGCGGCGTATACGTTGAAGTATTTTAAAAAGAAATATCCCGATAAAAAAATAGTGAGACTTTAAGCGGAAAAAGATTGTTCTTTCTTGTTTTTTTGCTTGCAAAAAAAGGGCAAATATGGTAAAATAATAAAGAATAAAACGAACGGCTTTTTTTCAGCAAATTTATTAAAAAAAACAGGAAAAAGGAAGGAAGAAATTATGAAATTTGTTTGCGACGGGACGGTGCTTTCAGACGCAGCCGCTACAGTAAGTAAGGCGTGCGCCGTAAAAACGATTACCCCTATATTGGAATGTATAAAAATTCAGGCGAAAAACGACGGTTTGACGTTAAAGGCGTACGACGGTGAAATTTCCATTGAAAAGAAAATAGTTGCGGAAGTTTTGGAAGAAGGCGAATTTTGCGTAAACGGAAAAACGTTTGCTGATTTCGTTGGAAAAATTTCGGCTTTTGAAGTGGTGATTGATTCAGATGACAAAGGAATTACCCTTAAATACGGCGACAGCGAATCGTATATGCAGGCTTTATCGGCGTCTGATTTTCCTCAATTTTCAACGAGTGGACAAGACGAGCAAAATTATTTTGAAACGAAAGAATCCGATTTAAAAAAATTAATTTCAAAAGTTGTTTTTTGTTGCGCTACGGACGAAAGCAGACCTATTTTGAAAGGTTGTCTTTTGGAAACGGTGGATAATAAATTGACGGCAACGGCGCTCGACGGGTTTAGAATGGCGTGTTCGTATTGCGACGTTATGGACGGCAGCGGAGAAATCAAAATCGTTTGTCCTGCAAGAACGTTGACGGAAATTTCTCGTATGTTGGACGGAGATAATACGTTAAAAATTTACGCAAGTAAAAATTTATTGTCGGTAGAGGTGCAAAACACCATTATCACGTCTAGATTATACGCGGGCGAATTTGTAAGAAAAGAAAACATTTATCCCGTTGATTTTACGACGAAAGTAAACGTGAAGAGAAGTGAGATGATAGACAGTATCGAACGCGCTTCCGTTTTGATTCGCGGAGATAAAAATAATTTGGTTATTTTGGATATTAAAAACGGAAAAATCGTTATCAACGCCAATTCCGATATGGGTAAAGTAGAAGAAATTATGTCCGCAGATTTGAATGGAAAAGAACTTCGGATTGCAATGAACGCAAAATATTTAACGGACGCTTTGAAAGCGTTGGAAGAAGAGGACGTCGAATTGTCTTTTAATTCAAACGTTTCCCCGTTCACGGTTGAAAACGAATCGGATAAGAGTTGTCAATATCTCGTATTGCCCGTAAGAACGAGCGCGCCTGCGCAAGAATAAAAAATAAAAAATGAAAAATAAGGCAAAATTGCTTGACGATAAGGCTTTGTTTGAGATATAATAAGACAAGTTATCGTGGGGAGAAACGCGATATCCGTCAAAAAAGTAAAAAAATAAAAGATAAAAAACCAAAATCAGGAGAAAGATTATGAAAAGAACTTATCAACCCAAGAAGAGACAAAAGAGCAAGGTACACGGTTTCCGTAAAAGAATGGCAACGACTGCTGGAAGAAACGTGTTGAAAAGACGTAGAAACAAGGGCAGAAAGAGATTGACCCACTAAGCGAAATTTTTTGTAAAGAAGTTTAAAAAAACAGACGAATTCCTTTCCTTTTTTTAAAGGAGAGGATTTGCCATTTTAATAAATGAAATATTTACGATTAAAAAAACAGGCAGATTTTCAAAAATTGTTTCAAAAAGGAAAGAGGGCTTTTTCGCCTTCTTTGACCGTGTTATACCGTCCTGCGGAAAAAATGCGAATGGGCATATCCATAGGTAAAAAACACGGAAAAAGCGTGAAAAGAAACAAAATCAAACGTTTGATAAGAGAGGCGTTTCGTTTAACGCAAGAAGAAATGAAAGGAACGTATTCGATTGTTATCATTCCGAAAATAAGAGAGGAATATTCTTTCTATACCTTTCAAAAACATTTGCAATGTATTATCAAAAAAGAGAAACTTTAACAGCGAAAACGTATATTGGATATCTTTTTCGTGCGAATACGAAGTATTTACGCCGAACGGTGTTCAAGCCGTATCTGCGTATGGTTTGTATGCGTTTGATTTTGTTTTATCAACGGTATTTATCCAAACACACGTGTTTGTATCGTCCTACTTGTTCTCAATACACTTTAGAATGTATCAACAATCACGGTGTAATTTTAGGGATTCTTTTTGGGGCTTGGCGTATTTTAAGATGCAATCCCTTTTCAAAAGGCGGATACGACCCTGCTCCCGAGCTTTGGTGGAAAAAGCGTTGGTTGCTTTGAAAAAAACGTAAAAATAAAAATAAAAAAACGGAAAATAAGCAATGGAAATATTCAATTTGTTAAGTATCGTCAACGACGTGGATATAGGCGTGTTTGGGGAAACCTTGCACGTGCATCTTAACTGGATCGGAAAAATCATCAAATTCTTAATCGAGGGCGTCGGCATGGTCGGCGTAGGGATTATTTTGTTTTCCCTCGTTTTAAAATTGATTGTTTTGCCTTTTGATATCTATCAAAGAATCGCTATGCGCAAACAAAATATTAAGATGAAAGAAAATCAGGCGCGTATGGAAAAATTGCAAAAACAATACGCGAACAATAAGGAAATGTACAACCAAAAAGTAATGGAAATGTACAAAGAGAGCGGTATTTCTATGTTCTCGTCCTGTTTGCCTATGATTTTGTCTTTGGTCATCTTTATCGTTGCTATCAACGCGTTTAACGCATATTCGCAATATTCCAATATTGAAAATTATAATACGATGGTAGACGCGTATAACGCGAAAATTGAACAGTATTGCGCGGATTTGGACGGTGAAAAAACGGACGTTTCCGTTACGGAAGACGGTCAATTTATTTTGGTAAAAGACAACGCGGAAGGAAAATATATTTATTATACGCTGCCGTACGTTGAAAATTATGAAGAAAACGATTACGCGTATATCCGCGATTATAGAAAAGAAGAAAAATTTTATAAAATAGACGTGGAAAAGGCGTATCAAAACGCAGAAATCAAAGCGGCGGTAGAATCGGCGTTGGAAGCGGCGCGCGCAGAGTTGCCCGTAGAACAATCGGCGGATTTGACGGAAGAACAAAAAGCGGAAATTGCAAAAACCGCAGTCAAAAATTATTTTACCACAGCGGCGCAACAGGCGGTTGTGGACGTTTATAACGACGAAGTCGTTCACCGCACCGAATTTATTTGGATTAAGAATATTTGGGCAACGGACGCGTCTTACAAACACCCCGTTTTGAGTTATTCTGATTTTGAGGCAGAGGCGTCGAGAGAAGATTTTAACGTAAACGGAAAAAAAGTCGATTATAAGAGCGCGACGAAATATACCAACGTGTATAAGCAAGATACCTACAACGTTGTAACCAGCGGTTTGAGCGCGCAAAAGAACGCGGCAAACGGGTATTTCATTTTGATTGCGTTGTCGATTGGTACGATTTTGTTACAACAATTTGTAACCATGCGTTCGCAAAAGGAACAACAACAATATTCGTCCGTAGACGGACAAGGCGCGCAACAACAGAAAATGACTATGATTATTATGACGGGTATGTTCGCGATTTTCTCGTTTATGTACAGTTCTGCGTTCTCTATCTATATGATTACGAGCAACTTGTTCTCGCTGGTGTCCACGCTCGTAATTAACAAAGCCGTGGATATCGCGCAGGAAAAGAAAGAAGAAAAAGCGTTTAGAGAAAAACACGAACGCCGTTTGCCTGGAAAGAAAACGAATAACGATAAAAAGTAAGCGAACCGTTTTGATATCATAATAAAAAAAGAGAGAATTATTATGTCCAAACGAGTAATTTGGGCGAGGAGAAAGAAATGAAATATATGGAATTTACGGGAAAAACGGTGGAAGAAGCCGTAGAAAAGGGTTTGAAAGAGCTGGGTTTGACGAAAGACGAGGCGGATATCCGCATTTTGGAAGAAGGAAAGAAAAAATTGTTCGGTTGGGTGAAAGCGCGTGTGGAAATTGCCGCGAAAGAAACGCAAACGGACGAGCAGGAAACAAAGGATTGCGCGTGTACGCATTGTTCTGAAAACAAAGAAGTTGAAAAAGAAACGGTGTGTAAAACGGAATGTTGCCAAGGCGGTATGACGGACGGTGAAAGAACGGTTGCCTTTTTGGACGGCTTGTTTGAAATTTTGAACATTACCGCTTGCACCGAACTCGTATCCGAAGGGGATAAGGTGGAAATCAACGTAACGGCGGCGAACACCAATCCGATTATCGGCAAACACGGCGCAATGCTCGACGCGATTCAAACCCTTGCCGGCGCAGTTGCAAACACGGGCAGAGAAGATTATAAACGCGTTGTGGTAGATTGTGAAAATTATCGTGAAAACCGTGAATCTACTTTGAAGAAATTGGCGGAAAACCTGGCGCAAAAAGCCGTTCGTTTGGGTAAGAAAGTCAAGTTAGAACCTATGAACCCGTACGAAAGACGGATTATTCACGCGGCGCTTTCGGAAAGAGAGGGCGTTTCCACGCAGAGCGAGGGAAAAGAGCCGAACCGTTGTATCGTGATTATTCCCGATAATTTGGAAGACCCTTCCGCGCCTGCGATTGAGGCAAGAAACGACCGTCGCGGTGGATACGAGAACAGAGGCAATCGTGGTGGACGCGGAAATTACGGCAGAGGAAACCGTGGCGGAAAAGACAATCGAGGCGGATATAAAAAACCGTATAACCGCGATAGAAAACCTTCCTCGACCAGCGCAACGTCGGGTGGTACGACGTTGAAATCCAACAGCGATTTCTTTGGGATTTTCCTTGGAAACAGCGGAAACGGAGAAGACAACGAATGAGAAGATAAGCGCACTGCATTTTACATTTGGTGAAGTATAGTGCGCTATACTTTTATTTTTGATAAAAAAGTTTTAATAGGGATATAGTATTATCGTGTTGGTTTTGTGAATGTTTGTTAAATGTTTGTATTTTGCTGGTATAAACACTTGAAAAACCTTTCGGTATATGATAAAATAAAAAAGTCGAGGACGGATTTTTTAGGAAAAAACGTTTAAAATACTTTACAATCGTTTATAAATAGATATTGCAGCGCGCTTTTTCAAACGTCGCGGCGAGGTTTGTAGAGATTGAAGAGATAAGGAGCAAACTATTTTGAATAAGAAAACAAAAACTATCATTTGGATTGTCGTGGCGGTTGTTATCGTAGGGATTATCGGCATATTCATTTCCGATTTCTTAAACGGGGCAACGGAAATTTCCTTTACGGAAATGCTGAACGGCATTAAGAGTGGGAAAATTACGCAAATTTATATCGACGGATATAATTGGACGGGGCAGGTTGTGTCTAACGGCAAAGTTGTGGAAGCATACACCGCCGTTGCGCCCAGCGTTTACGATTATCATTCGTTTGCGCAATTTTGTTCGGATTTTAAAATCAATCCCGAACGCATCAATATTCAATTTACCGATCCAAATGAAGGTAGCGTTTGGTCGAGTTTGATTCCTCTCGTTGGCGTAGCGTTGGTTGCGTTGATGTTTTGGTTGATTATGCGCAGCGCGGCAGGCGGCGCAAATCCGACGATGGGTATGAGCAAATCTAAAACGCAAGTGCAGAGCAATCTCAAAGTGCGTTTCTCTGACGTTGCGGGCGCAGAAGAAGAAAAGGAAGAATTGGCGGAAGTCGTCGAATTTTTAAAGAGTCCGAAAAAGTTTGCTACGCTTGGCGCGCGAATTCCTTCGGGTATTTTGCTCGTTGGGCCTCCGGGAACAGGTAAGACGTTGTTTGCCAAGGCTGTTGCAGGCGAGGCGGGCGTGCCGTTCTTCTCGGTTTCGGGTTCGGATTTCGTGGAAATGTACGTCGGTGTCGGCGCAAAGCGTGTGCGTGATTTGTTTGATATGGCGAAAAAGAACGCGCCTTGTATCATTTTCATTGACGAAATCGACGCTGTGGGTAGACGCAGAGGCGCAGGGCTTGGCGGTGGCCACGACGAAAGAGAACAGACGTTGAATCAAATTCTCGTACAAATGGACGGGTTTGAAGTGAACGAGGGTATTATCGTTATGGCGGCGACGAACCGTGAAGATATTCTTGATCCTGCATTGCTTAGACCAGGGCGTTTTGATAGAAGAATTATGGTAAATTTGCCCGACGTGAAAGGTCGTGAGCAGATTTTAAAAGTGCATGCGCGTAACAAACCTATGGCAGCGGACGTCAATTTCAAAACCGTAGCGCGGATAACGGCAGGTTTTTCGGGCGCGGAATTGATGAACCTTTTAAACGAAGCGGCAATTTTGGCGGCTCGTAAGGGTAAAAAGACGATTGGTAATCTTGAATTGTACGACGGCATCAACAAAGTTTTGATGGGGCCTCAGAAAAAGAGTCGTGTGGTTACCGAATCCGACAAGCGTTGTACGGCGTATCACGAGGCAGGGCATGCGGTGTTGGCTTGTCTTTGCAAACATTGCGACCCCGTACACGAAGTGTCTATCATTCCTCGTGGACGCGCGGCAGGGTACACAATGACCAGACCTGAAACGGATGACAACGACGTTTCGTATAACAAATTGATTGATAATATTTGTATGTCGCTTGGTGGGCGTGTCGCGGAAGAATTGGTAATTCAAGACATCACAACCGGCGCGAGCGCGGATTTGCAGCATGTATCGGAAATTGCGCGTCGCATGGTTACGCAATGGGGTATGAGCGATAAACTTGGATTGGTGGCGTACGATTCTGACCAACCCGTATTTATGGGTATGGAATACGGGCATCAAGGCCGTGGCGGATATTCGCAACAGACGGCGGCAACAATTGATGCGGAAATTCGTCGATTGATTACCGAGGCGCACGAACGGGCGACGAAGTTGTTGAAAGAAAACCGTTCGATTTTGGATAATATGTCGCGTGTTTTGGTGGAAAAGGAAACCATTTATACCGAAGAAGTGGCAATGCTGATGAAAGGCGCGGATTACAAAGAAGTGATTGCGTTTATGGACGGTGAAGAAAGCACGCGTAAAGAAAATCCGTTTGCGTTTGCAACCAAGCCCTCGCCCGAACATATCGTGAAAGACGAGGAAACGGAAGTAGAAACGGCAAAGGACAAAGAACCTGAATCTGAAACAGAAACAGACAACACAACGGATACGGAAACCAAAGACGAATAATGAAAAAACGGGGTCGGTTTTAAAACGGCTCCGTTTTTTAAAAAGAGGGAGAAAAATTTCTTGCGCTTTCGAGAAACGCAATTTCTTGACTGCCAAAAAACAGAGATGAAAGAGGAAAGAAGATGAAAAAAATTCGCAAAAAAGCAATGGACGTGAATTATGAAACTCGGACGTTGCCTGCCGGGTTAATCGTTGCCCAATCGTCCATAGGAGATTGGGATAAAAAAGAACTCAAAAATCGGACGGCGTATTTTGCTATCAATTCCGCGCCGACGATTTCTGTCAACGAAGTGGGTAACGCGCGGTTTAAATTGTTGACGGCAGAGTTGGATTTTCACGCCGCACGAGCAGCAGGACACAGTGAATTTCCCGCGCACGTTTATAAATTCAGCGAAAAGAACGCCGAGGCTTTTTCGTTAATCGAGCAGTTGAAAAGCGGCGGTCTGGGGGCGATGGACGAGGCGTATATGATGGAAAAGCTGATTAAAAACCACAACCTTACGCAAAACGATATCGCCGCAATGATAAGGAAATCCCGTCCTGCCGTGGCGAACACCTTGCGCTTGTTGACGTTGCATCCCGAAGTGATAGGAATGGTGGAAAGTGGAAGATTGTCAGCAGGGCATGCGCGGACGTTGGTGAAAGTGCCACAGGAAAAACAACGCGCGTTTGCGGAAGAAGGTTTGAAACGGAAATTTTCCGTTCGGGAAATGGAACGCGCCGTAAAAGCGTTTTTGACGCCGCATGAGATTTTACGGAAAGAAAAAGAAGCGAAAACTGCCGCAAACAGCGAACAATTAAAAGCCTTGGTCGAACGTATGCGCGTGGCGTTTGGAACGAAAGTGTCGTTGATAGGAAACGATAAAAAAGGACGTATTTACATAGATTATTATTCCGCTGAAGATTTGTTGCGGATAGAATTGGCTGTGGGCGTAAAACAACCGCCTGACGAGCAAGTTTCTATGTTTGACGAATAAGAATAAAACCATTAAAAAGTAAAAACCGACGGTTACATACAGTCGGTTTCCTTTTCAAATCATTTGTGTTTAAAGCTCGAATACGGGTTTTCCAAGAGCGAGGAACACGATATCGAGAATCCAGGTAATCGCTGCGCCTGCAAAAATCCAAACGATACCAAGGATAACGTTTGCAACGTTACCTTTACAGATACGATAGATACCCCAAATGATGCCGTCGATTGCGGGCAAAGCCAAAATAATCTTTAAAATAAGGGGAAGATCGTTGATAAACTTTCTGTATGCTGCCATAAAAGCACCTCCATTTTCATTTTGTAATATTAGTATACTACACTTGTTGGCGTTTGTCAACCTCTGCCACGGAAAAAAGTGAAAAAATTCAAAGGTTTGTTTTTCCTGTAACGGGATAAACGGGGTAAACGTAACTTCAAGTTAAAAATGTATTGACTTTTTCATAAAAATTGCGTATAATAAAATTGGCACTTCAAAAACGTTGATTTCAACGCATAAAAATTATTTCCAAGGGATATAGCTATGGTAGAGCTATATCTAATTCGCGTTAAAAAAATCCTTTGGAAATAGGAATTTTTGAAGTGCCAACCAAGCGAAGGGGGTATGTTCTATATGCCGTTTCGCAAGGAACGGCATTTTTTTACGCTTGTTTACGCAAAGGAGAAAGCGCTATGGATGAATGGGAATATACGATAGAAGAACGGGAAGAATTGTTGATAGAAATTGTCAAGGTTTTGCGAAAACGCAACCGATTGTTGCAAACACAGGAAATGAAACGTCTTAAAGATGTAGCGAAAATCTACGACAATGATTTTTTAAATAAAACGGTTTTGATGAAAAAAGTTTTGAAAGAAACGGAAAATGAAGTGGAACAAAAATTGTTTTGCGATAAGGACAAAGCAACCTACGAACAAGAAAAATTGCGAAAAATAAACGTTTTTCAGCGATTGCCAAAAAACGTTTTAGACTCAATTAAAGATATGGACGCTTTTTTAATAGGGGAAATGAGCGAACATACCGTTAAATTATTAGAACGGTATTACTTAAACGCAAGCGTATACGACGGGCGGTGTTTTATGCGTTTTTTATATTGGTAAACTTTATTCCTGAGATTTTTCGTCGTCATTTAAAACAGGCGACGTGGATGTTTCCGACGGGGCGTTGGTTTGTTCTTGACGTTCGTGGCTTTGTTTGAAAATCAACATAATCACAAAAAACAATACAGCAAGCAACGCGCCTGCGATTGCCCAAAACCAACCGAAAAATGCGCCCACAGGAATAATCAGCGCAATGCAGATTGCAGATAAAATTGTGAAAAGTATTCGTAACGTTTTAAACATAGTTGTCCTCTTTATATTATATATATATTGTATCACGCGCGCGCGCGTAAAGTCAATCGATTTATAGTATTTGTATAATCTAAAAAAATTACAAAAAAAAGCAAAAAAGTACAAAAAAACAGTTGACAAAGATAAAATAAAGTGGTAATATAGACAAGCTGTTCAAGAGGAAAGGCGAAACAGGCGAGAAATCAAGCCAAAAATCCAGCTGTTGAGCAAGAAAGAACTTAAAAACGAAAAAAATCAAAAAAAGATTAAAAAAGTTTAAAAAAGTTAAAAAAAATGCTTGACAAAGGTAAAAGGAATGTGGTATGATATACAAGCTGTCGCCGCGATGGGCATCCCAAGCAGTTAGATTGGAGAAAGCAGATTAAAAATGGAATAAGAAAGAAATTATATTTTATTTGACAAACAAGCAAATAGAAAGGTAATTTCCGTTAATTTTTCAAAGCGCTTAAAGACAAGAACTTTAAGCAACCTTGAAAAGCAAGTCAGCAAAGAGATAACAAAGTTAGAGCCGTTGTTGCTTGGCAGCAAGCAATGACTTTAAACAAATAAACTTAAGA
>JAFTPE010000011.1 GCA_017463425.1 Clostridia bacterium
AACATTGCAAATACGCCTTGAAAAAAATACTCGCTAAATTGATATAAAAATTGATATAATGAGATATAAAAAATAAACCTACGAAGAACATTGAACAGTTTTCCGTAGGTTTTAATTTGCTATTTTGTTAAATCCCAATCAATAGGAGATAAGCCGTGTTCTCTTAAATATGCGTTGGTTTTTGAAAAGTGTTTGCAACCGAAGAATCCGTTATAAGCCGACAGGGGAGATGGGTGCGCACATTCCAAAATCAAATGCTTTGAGGAATCAATCAAGAATTTTTTGCTTCTTGCGTTTCCGCCCCAAAGAATAAATACAACGTGTTCTTTCTGTTGTGAAATCAACTGAATTACGCTGTCTGTAAACCATGCCCAACCGCATTTGGAATGAGAATTGGCTTGATGTTCTCGAACGGATAACGAAGTGTTCATAAGCAATACGCCTTCTTTTGCCCATTTCGTCAGATTTCCGCTTTTTGGTGCTTCGCAACCGATATCCGACTTTAACTCTTTAAAAATATTTTCCAAAGAGGGCGGTTTCTGTATTCCGTCTTGAACAGAAAAACAAAGCCCGTGCGCTTGACCAACGTTATGGTAGGGGTCTTGTCCCAATAAAACCACTTTTAAATCGTCAAAAGGCGTAAATTTGAAACAATTAAAAAGATCGTACATATCAGGATATACAATATAATTCCGATACTCGTCAATTAAAAATTTTCTTATTTTTAGATAGCGTTCGTCTGCGAATAAAGGCGCAAGACGTTCGTTCCAATCACCTAAATCAACCATACTTTCTCCTGTGTGAATTGAGTCTAATTGCTTATAATTCTTCAAAAATATCAGGCAATACAGCTTTGAGATTTTTCAATGCTTTGTCTTTATTGATTAAAAACTGTTCGGTAGTGCTGCCGCTGCCCGCAACGTCTGAAATGGCTTTAATTGAATAAACGGGCAATTCTGCGGCGTAAGCAGCTTGTACGATTGCCGCGCCTTCCATATCCCGAATATCGGCGTTTAATTCTGCCGTCAACAATTTATAATCTTCGGCGGAATCGTTAAATCTGTCGGAAGTTCCCAATTTTTTCTTTTCAAATTCTGCTTTCAATACGTTTAAAGATAAATAATTTTCCGAATATTCGTTCAAAGTTCCAATTTTCGTGCCGTTGAGTTGTGTTAAATCAAAATCAAACTGTACAGCGGATTCAATTTGGTATACCTTGCAGAGTTTTGTACCGTCGTTTAAACCGCCTGCAACCCCAAAATTCAATAATTTTTCCGCGTCAAATTTACTGACGAGCAGCTGAGTTCCCAATGCGGCGTTTACCTTTCCGACTCCGCAAATGCATACGGCAACGTCTTTTCCGTACGCCTTTCCAACGTGTATCTTTTTACCGCTGACGCAAAGGGAACGAAATATTTCCATTTCGTCCAACAAAATATCCGCCTCGCTTTGCATTGCAATTACTGCACCAATCATATTCTTCTCTCCTTTTTATCCAAGTTTTCTTGTGTTTTATAAAGTAATTTTACTGATAAGGAATTTCCAGTATTTCTGCGTTTTTAAAATCCCGTTCGCAACAAACAGCGAGGATATGCCCAAGTGTATGTTTTATACAAACGGCGACGGGAAGTTCAATGTTTTTATACGACAACGTGTTGTCCGTATAAGTCATATGTTTTCTATCTTGCGCCAACGTACCGCCCAACCATTTTATTGCGCTTTCTTTAATTGTCCAATATATTAAAAAATCATTTACAGAATGAATTTTTTCGCGTTCCTTTATGGAAAAATCTTTTAAAATGGGTTGGTAATGGACGGCTCTGTTTACATCTTCTGCGTCAATTCCTACGTTTTCGTTGGAAAAAGCGATAAACAAATGCGTTTTCGTGTGCGTTATAGAAAAATGTAAACCTAATTCGCTATTTTTGAGGTAGGGTTTTCCGTTTTCATTATGCGCAATGACGACGTTTGCCATTCCAAAAACTTTGTTTAAAATTATCTTCACAGCCGTTTCAGATGAAGAAAATCTATTTTTATCTGCGTAAAATATTTTTTCCATAAATTATTAACATTATAACAGGAGAAAGGAAAAATGTCAAGGAGAGAAAACGGAAAAGAATATTTTTGAATTGAAAATTTCAATAAAAAATAAAAATCGCGAGGGGATTATTTCTCGCGATTTTTCAAATAACAAATAAAGATAGAAGTTTTTATTTATTGCTTTTGGATACGTTGAAATAATATTCGACAACATCGCCGTCTTGCATAACGTATTCTTTGCCTTCTGAACGAACTTTACCTTTTTCTTTTGCGGCGGCAATCGAACCGAGCGTAACGAGGATTTCCCAATTAACAACATCCGCGCGGATAAAGCCTTTTTCAAAATCCGTATGAATTTTTCCTGCTGCTTGCGGCGCTTTCGTGCCGTTTACAATCGTCCAAGCGCGCGTTTCCTTTTCGCCTGCAGTCAAATACGAGATAAGCCCCAACAAAGCGTATGATTTTTTAATCAAACGGTCTAATCCGCTTTCGCCGAGTCCGAATTCTTCCATAAAGATTGCTTTATCATCAGGTTCCATTTGTGAGAGTTCTTCTTCGGTCTTGGCGCAAATTACCAGAGTTTCCGAGCCTTCTTTTGCCGCCCATTCTTTTACTTTAACAACGAAGGGCAATGTGTCTTCGTCTTTTCCCATATCGTCTTCTTTAATATTTGCTGCGTAAATAACAGGCTTAATTGTTAAAAGAAAACAATTTTTCATAAATTCTTCTTCCTCATTAGAGATGGAAAAAGTACGCGCAGGTTTTTCGCTTTCAAGGTGTGAATATAATCTTTCGAGGAAAGCGTATTCTTCTTGCGCTTTTTTATCTGCGCCGCCACGCGCTTGAACTTTAACTTTGTTCATACGATTTTGCACGGCTTCCATATCGGACATAATCAATTCTAAATTGATAGTTTCAATATCGTCTACGGGGTCGATTTTATTGTCGACGTGGGTAATATTCGCGTCTTCAAAACAGCGTACGACGTGAACGATTGCGTCTACTTCGCGTATATGGGAGAGGAATTTATTTCCCAACCCTTCGCCTTTCGACGCGCCTTTTACAAGCCCTGCAATATCGACAAATTCAATAACGGCAGGGGTTATTTTTTTGCTGTTATAAAGCGCTGCGAGTTTGTCCAATCTTTCGTCGGGAACGGCTACGACGCCTACGTTTGGTTCTATCGTACAAAAGGGATAATTGGCGCATTCAGCACCTGCGTGAGTGATTGCGTTAAAGAGAGTGGATTTTCCTACGTTGGGAAGACCTACAACACCAAGTTTCATATGATTTACATCCTTTACGTCATTTTTTCCTATCTATTATAATACAAAATTTAAATTTTGGCAAATTAAAGTTGCCCCAAATAGAAAAATACTTGCCGAAATCAAAAAAATATGGTAATATAATAAGGAAATATATTTGTTGAAGGTAAAATTTATGGATTACAAAAAATATATCGTTGAAAAATTGAACGTAGAAGGAATTGCTAAAGAAGAATTGTATGAAATGCTTGCGTTGCCGCCCAATACCGAAATGGGGGATTACGCATTGCCTTGTTTTAAATTGGCAAAACAGTTTCGTAAAAGCCCGGTAATGATTGCGGAAGAATTAAAAAACAGTATTATGACAGACGTAACTATTTTGTCAGACAAAGTACTTAGTGAGGTTTCCGCTGTAAATGGATATGTCAATTTTAAAATAAATAAAGATGGATTTGTAAAAGCGACGCTGGATAAAATTCTTCAAGAAAAAGATGGGTTTGGGGCGTCTAATGAGGGTGAAAACAAAACGATTTGTATTGATTATTCATCTATCAATATAGCAAAACCTTTTCATATCGGTCATTTGTCAACCACGGTACTTGGTGGCGCATTATACCGTATTTTCAATTATTTGGGATACAATGCAGTCGGTATCAATCACCTTGGCGATTACGGTACGCAATTTGGAAAACTTATATCTGCCTATAAACGTTGGGGAGATAAAGAAACGATTGAAAAAGGCGGTATTCGTGCGTTGAACGAATTATACGTTCGTTTTCATAAAGAGGCGGAACAACACCCTGAATACGACGACGAGGCGCGCGCGTATTTCAAAAAAATCGAACAGGGCGACGAGGAATGCCAGGCTTTGTTTCATTGGTTTAAAGAGCTAACGCTCAAAGACGTACAAAAAATTTACGAAATGCTGGATATTCGTTTTGATTCGTATGCTGGCGAGGCATTCTATTCGGATAAAATGCAACCGATTGTGGACGAATTAAAAGAAAAAGGTTTGCTTGTTGAAAGCCGTGGCGCGCAGGTGGTGGATTTGGAAGAATACGGAATGACGCCTTGCATTATTTTAAAATCGGACGGCAGCTCGTTGTATGCGACTCGCGATATGGCAGCGGCAACGTATCGGAAAACAACGTACGATTTTTATAAATGTCTTTACGTGGTTGCCTATCAACAAAATCTACATTTCAAACAATTTTTCAAAGTATTGGAATTGATGGGCAAAGAATGGGCGAAAGACCTTGTTCACGTGGCGTACGGTATGGTTTCTTTGGAAGAGGGAACAATGTCCACGAGAAAGGGCAACGTCGTGTTTTTAGAAGACGTCATCAATAAGTGTATTGAAAAAGCGTATACGATAATCGACGAGAAAAATCCTAATCTTGAAAATAAAGAGGACGTCGCGAAAAAAGTGGGCGTCGGCGCGGTTATTTTCGGGGCGTTATATAACAATAAGATAAAAGATATCGTCTTTTCTTACGACAAAGTGTTGAATTTTGACGGCGAAACCAGTGTTTACGTGCAATATACCTGCGCAAGAGCAAATTCCGTTTTACAAAAAGGCGGCGTACCTACCGAATTTGAAATTCCTGCGTTGACGGCAGAGGAAATCGAACTCGTGAAAGAACTCGCCAATTTCCCTGAAACGGTACGATCTGCGGCGGAAAAATACGAACCCTCGTATATCGCGCGTTTTGCCGTAGACGTGGCGCAGAAATTCAATAAATTTTATTTCGATTGTAAAATTCTCGCGGCGGAAGACGAAAAGACAAAAACGTTCCGTTTGGCTTTGACAAACGCGACCTTGCAAGTGCTTAAAAATGCCTTTGCATTATTGGGGATTGGTATTCCTGATAAAATGTAAAAATATTACGAAACGGATTCGATTTTTATCGGGTCTGTTTTTTCTTAAAAAAAATCTTAAAAAATTTGTAGAAAAATTTTTTTGAAAACTTTCCGCAAAACTCTTCCTTTTTTCTTTTAAATATGTTATTATGGAAAAGGTATGATAGGAAGTGAGGTTATGTTGGAAAAACTGTCTTATGAAAAACTACTCGCTTTAATCGACCCCAAAAAATCGGGGGATCACGATTGGTTTTTGTCGCTTTTGGACGACGAAAAGCAAAAAGTGTACGAGGATGAGCATATTCAAGCGGTGATGCAAATGTTACGCATTGCCCGTATTCGTCCACACAAAAACGTTATTAAAGACTTAAAAACACAAATTGAACGATTGGAAAAAGACGAAGAAAAATCGGCGGAGAATTATCGAAAAATTCTCGAACTTCTTGCGGAAATCGAACGAGAAAAGGAAAAAATGGAAACGTATCGCCCGTTTTTTGACGAACCGTATTTTGCCCGAATGGATTTGGTTGACAATAAAGAAGGCTACAACAGTTATTATATCGGCAAAAAAGGGGATATTCGTTTGGAAATCCTCGATTGGCGTACTCCCGTGGCAAGACGGTATTATCAAAAGAGCTGTTCTTCCTTTACCTTTAACGAATACGAATACAAAACCATTTTACGTCGCGCGATACGCACGAAAAACGGAAAAGTACTTGATTTCAAAAACGAATATCTTTCTTTGCGCGATTATTTAACGTCGGAAGAAATTGCAGATAGGGACGAAGAAAACGTTCTTGACCCTTTCCTTCGAGAAATTATTAAAAACCGTAAAGAAGAATCGGCGGTAAAAGACATTATTGAAACGATACAGGAAAAACAATACGAAATAATAACAAGACCCGAAAAAGGGAATTTCATATTGCAAGGTTGCGCAGGTAGCGGTAAAACGATGGTTATGTTGCATCGACTTAGCTATCTTATGTACAATAACGAGGATATACGCCCTCGCGACGTATTGATTATCACGCCCAGTCAGTCGTTTAACGCGTTTATAGACGAATTGGCAGAAATTCTCGAATTGGAACGGGTAAAAACGACGACGGCATTTGAATATTTTTTACAGGTTTTAAAGAACGAAAAAATCGATTTAACGGATAAAATCGACGCAACGCAAAAAGAGGACGTTGCCTATCTCGAATACGTTTATTCTTCACAATTTACAGTGGATATTCAAAAAAAATTAGATAAAGTGTACGACAGTCTTTACGGATTGTTTACGGGTGAAGAATGTAAAGATTTTATTCAAACGATTACGCAGGATTGTAAAAATCAAATATTGGCGTACGAAGGAATAAAAAATGCGTCTATGCGCGTTCGTCGTTCGGTGCTTGGCGAGATAAAAGAAAAGAAAGAGGGCGGATTGTATTATACCAAACCTTTCCGCGAATTGATGAATTGCATCTTGGATATTGAAGATTTTTTCAGCGGTACTTTAAAGAGTGAAAATGCAAAATCCCCCGAATATTTTTATCGGCAATTAACCTCGTTTTACAAGAGTGCGTCGTTTGCCGTTCGCAATATCGAACGAATCGTGGATGAGGCGATTCAATCGCTTGACGTTTTAAAAATCGATATAGAAAAAGAAATTTTTGATTTGCGCCGTTTTCATCAACGTATTGGGGATACGGAAGTGTATATGTACGCAGATCGCATTGAACGCAGAAAAGAATTGTTGGAAGAAATTGAAAAAGTATCTTCAAAAGTGCGTTTGATTGCTGAAAAAAGTACCGCGTTTTCCGAATTTTACACGTATCTTCGCGGTGAAAAGTGTTTTTCGGAAGTGGGCAGCAGCGACGGATTTGTCGATATCGTACGTTATTTTTATCGTGAAACAGTGAAGAAATATAAAACAAAATATGGAATGACGTCCAAAAAAATGTATCGTTCGGACGCGTACGCGCTCTGTGTAATTTGTTCGGGTATCAGCGATAGACTTTCGCCTGTTTATTCGTATTTGTTCATAGACGAAGGACAAGACATTTCTCCTTGCGAATACCAATTATTGCGAAAAATCAATAAAAAAGCGTCTTTTAACGTGTTTGGCGACATAGCGCAAAACGTAACGCCTTGGCGAGGGATAAAAGATTGGAAAGAAACCTTTTCGGATTTTGAAATATACGGACTCAATCAAAATTATCGAAACACCAACCAAATCGTCGATTATGTTTCTTCGTCGTTAGAAGTGGATATGTTGTCTATTGGTTACGACGGGCCGCAAGTGGAAACCTTGCAACCCAAACAAATCAGTCGATTTTTTAAAGATAAAAAAGGTTTAAAGGCGATTATTTGTACGGAAGAAACGAAAGGAGAATATCTTCGTAAATCCTATAACGATTTAACGGCAAAAGGGAAAATATCCCGTTCAAAAATCAACGTTATGACGGTTTATGAAAGCAAGGGTTTGGAATTTACTTCGGTGGTCGTAATTGCAGAGGGAATGACGGCAAGTGAAAAATACATTGCTTGTACTCGGGCTTTGAAAGAATTGGCAATGGTAGAAAGATAGCAAAAAATTCGACGAATGAATTGTAAGCGTTTTGTTAAGAATAAACAGTTGAACGGAAGAAAAAATTTTTTTTGTAAAACGTTTGAAAAATTTGAAATTATGTGTTATAATATAGATTAAATGGTATAATTTGGCGCATTTTTTAACTTTTGAAAAAGAAAAATAACATAAATTGAGGGACAAATGGCAACGGAAAAGAGTAAAAATGAAACGAAGAAAATAAACGACGAGTACAGCGCGAAAAACCTCGAAGTCCTTGAAGGCTTAGACGCCGTTCGTATGCGTCCTGGTATGTATATCGGGTCTACGGGCATAAAAGGCTTGCACCATATTCTTTGGGAAATTGTGGACAACGCCATTGACGAGGCTGCAAACGGCTTTGCAAACAAAGTGGTTGTAACCTTGCATCAAGACGGAAGCGCGTCGGTAGAGGACAACGGACGAGGCATTCCTACGGATATACACCCGAAAGAAAAAGTTTCGGGCGTTCAACTCGTTTTCACGAAATTGCACGCAGGCGGTAAATTCGGGCAAGGCAATTACGAATATTCCGGCGGTTTGCATGGGGTTGGCGCGTCGGTAACCAACGCGCTTTCCGAATGGTTGACTGTAGAAGTGTATCGCAATAAAAAAGTGTATAAAATGGGTTTCCATTCCACGTTTAATAAGCGCAAAAATAAAATTGATTCGGGTGTTCCCGACGGACCTTTGGAAGAATCGACAAGCGGTTCAAACCGTAAAGGTACGTACGTACGCTTTAAACCAGATGCAAAGGTGTTCTCGGAAACGGATTTTGATTTGGAAACCGTGGAAGAACGTCTTAACGAGCTTGCGTTTTTAAACCGCGGGGTAGAAATCACGTTGATAGACGAACGTATTACGATGGCGGAGGTAAAGCGTAGCCGTACGTTATTTGGCGACGACGAAGAAACGGAAAACGAGGACGGGGACAGCGAAATTGCCGAAGAAACCGAAACGGAAGAAATCCAATCTTTCGAGCAAGACGGGCAACAATCGTTGTTTTCGGCTTTGGACGATTATGCCGACGAAAACGAATCCTATCGCGCAGTATTTAAATACGACGGCGGTATTTCGGATTTTGTAAAGAGTTTAAATCAAGGCAAAAAGAAACTGTATCCCACCCCCATTTATTACAAAGCGACAAAAAATGATATTCAAGTGGAATTTGCCATTCAGCATACGGGGGAATATCGAGAGAATATGTTTTCGTTTGTCAATAACATACCCACGCCCGAAGGAGGATATCACGAGATTGGTTTTCGTTCGGGTTTGACAAGGGTGTTGAACGAATACGCGCGTTCTAACGGTTTTTTAAAGGAAAAAGACGCAAATTTCCAAGGCGACGATTTCAGCGAAGGTTTGGCGGTTGTATTGTCTATTAAAATGGCGAACGTGCAATTTGAAGGGCAAACGAAAACAAAATTAGGCAACACAGAGGCTCGTCCTGCCGTAGAAGCAACCGTAATCGAGGGCTTTAACGCTTTTAAAAATATCCGCGGTTATAAAAAGGTAATGGAGGAGATTATTAAAAAAGCGCAAGGCGCGGCAAAATCGAGAATTGCAGCAAAAACGGCGAAAGAAAATGCGCGCGCTAAAAACAGTATTGACGGATTGACGTTGATCGGGAAATTAGCGGCTTGTTCAGGAAAAAAACCGGAACTCAACGAAATGTTTATCGTAGAGGGGGATTCCGCAGGCGGTACGGCTAAACAAGCGCGCGTAAGACAATTCCAATCCATTCTTCCCTTGCGCGGAAAACCTTTGAACGTAGAAAAGAAAAAATTGTCCCAAATCCTTGAAAACGAAGAAATTCGTACTATGATTAGCGCAATCGGCGCAGGAATCGACCCCGATTTCAAAATGGACAAGATAAATTATCACAAAGTAATTATTCTTTCAGATGCCGACCAAGACGGTATGCATATCCGTTGTATTTTGCTGACATTCTTCTTCCGTTATATGCGGCCTCTCGTCAATGCAGGGTGCGTGTATATCGGTATGCCACCTCTGTATAAAATTTATAAAGGCGACAAAGTCGAATATGCCTACGACGATAAAGAGTTGGAAGACAAAATAAAAAAATTTGGCAAAAATTATTCGTTGCAACGCTATAAAGGGCTTGGCGAAATGAGCGCGGATCAGTTGTGGGAAACGACCATGAACCCCGCAACGAGAAATTTGACGCAAGTAACCGTGGAAGACGCGGCGAAAGCGGAACGAATGATTACGACGCTGATGGGCGATAAAGTGGAAGGACGAAAAGAATTCCTTGCTAAGTATGCAAACTTTAACAAACGCGACGGATTTATTGACAAAATAGAAAAGACGGAAACGAAGGAGGATTGATATGGCGAGAAGTAAAAAAGAACCCGAAATAGTAGAACCTACCGGGCAGTTATTCGTAGAACCTTTAGAAAAAGTCCTTCATTCGTCTATGTTGCCTTATGCGGAATTCGTTATTCTCGACCGCGCTTTGCCGCGTGTAGAGGACGGTTTAAAACCCGTGCAAAGACGTATTTTATATACAATGTATGAAATGGGTTTAACGCCTGATAAACCGCATAAAAAGAGCGCGCGTATCGTCGGGGACTGTATGGGTAAATACCACCCCCACGGGGACAGTTCCGTTTACGACGCAATGGTGCGTATGGCGCAAGATTTCAATATGGGTAAAACGCTCGTCAACGGCCACGGGAACTTTGGTTCGGTTGACGGCGACCCTGCCGCTGCTATGCGTTATACCGAGGCGCGTATGGAATCGCTTGCGTTGGAATTGCTCCGCGATATCGACAAAGAAACGGTCAGTTTTTCGCTCAACTTCGACGATAGTTTAAAAGAACCCGATATTTTACCAGGGCGTTTCCCGAACTTGCTTGTCAACGGCGCGTCGGGTATTGCCGTTGGTTTGGCAACGAATATTCCTACGCATAATTTAGAAGAAGTTATCAACGGGGTAGTGGCGTATATCGACAATCCCGCAATTTCTCTTGAGGAGATGATGCAATACATTCCCTCGCCTGATTTCCCTACGGGTGGTACGATTATCGCCAACGAATTGATCCAGGCGTATAAAACGGGTCGCGGTAAGATTACCTTGCGCGCGAAAATTACGGCGGAAAAGACCGACAATGGGAAAACCAACCTGATTATCACCGAACTTCCTTATCAAGTAAATAAAGCGCAATTATTGCGTAAAATCGTTGATTTGCGTGAAGAAAAGAAGGAGGAATTGGCAGGCTTAGATTTCGTCGCGGACGAATCAGATCGAACGGGTATGCGCGCGCTTGTTCGCGTAAAGAAAGATGCGGACGTAGACGCCATTTTGAAATGCCTGTATAAATATACTGATTTAGAGGTTACCTTTGGTATTAATATGGTCGTGATTGCCGACGGCAAGCCGCAACAACTCGGTTTGATGGACATCATTCGCCATTACGTTAAATATCAACAGCAGGTAATCAAACGTCGTACGTTGTTCGATTTGGAACAAGCGGAAAAACGTTGCCATATTTTAGAGGGCTTGATTATCGCCGTTCAAAATATCGACGAAGTAATCGCTATCATTAAGAAATCCGACAGTACGTCGGACGCAAGGTCGAAATTGATGGCAAGGTTTGAAATTTCCGAAGTGCAAGCGCAAGCGATTCTCGATTTAAAACTTGCCCGTTTGACAAAGCTCGAAATTTTCAAACTTGAACAAGAACTTAAAGAGCTGAAAAAACTGATAAAGAAATTGACGGCAATTTCCAAGAGTGGCGATTTACAATTGCAGGTTGTCAAAGAAGAAATCACCGAAATTAAAAACGCATATCCCACGCCCAGAAGAACGCGGCTCGTGTTCACGCGTGAAGAAGCGGACGGATTGTTGGCGACTTCGACGGAGAAGAAACCCGGCGTGCCTTGTACGCTCGTGTATACAGCGGACGAGAGATTTAAAGTGCTGACAGGAAAACAAATCGAGGCGTTGAATAAACCGTTGGAGGGAAAATTCAAACCGCAGTTGATTGTATCCAAAATGTTGGAAACCGTAACGGATAAAAAGATTTTTGCTTTTACCAATTACGGAAATTGTCATAAGTTGGATATTTCCGAGCCAGACCTTGAATGTAAACTTTCCGACGAGGGCGTAACGTTGAAAGAGTTGTCCAAGGATGCAGAAATGGGCGAAAAAGTCGTTTCGTTGTTTGAAATTGGAGAGCATATGCCGTATGGAAATCTGTTGTTCTTCACCAAAAAAGGTATGATAAAGAAAACCGATTGGAGCGAATACGAACAGCGAAAAGATTGTTTCCAAGCGGTTAAACTCAATGAGGACGACGAAGTGCTTGCCGTGGAGGAAGATACGAACGAAGAAGACACGATTATTATCGTAACCAAGCAGGGTTTGTGTTTGAATGCAATGAAAGACGATATTCCCGTTCAAGGCAGAATCGCTACGGGTGTAAGAGGAATTATGTTGCATGAGGGCGACAGCGTCGTACTGATGAAACAAATGAACGGCGAAGGGGAAATTATCGTTGCGACGGACGAAGGGAAGTTTAAGCGAGTAATTTCTTCTCAAATTGAACCGTCTAAGAGATATAGAAAAGGCTCGACAATCGTCGGTATGCGCGACGGGGCGACGGTGATTTGCGCCAGCTACGTAACCGTGCCGTATATGTTAGCGGTGGTAGAAAAAAATAACGCCGTATCCGAACTTTCCAGCGAAGACGTATTTATTTCGGTGCAAAGCTCGCGGGCAAAACGAGTGTTCCGTTATGCAGAAGATTCAATAAAAGCGGTGATTCCTTTGCCCTATAAGAAAGGAGAGTAAAAATCCATAAAGTTTAAAATCAGTTATAATTTGCGAAAAACCGACATATTATATTTCGTAATCGAATTACGGAGGTCGGGATTTTGTGGGATTATATTGAGGAAAGAGCAGTAAAGTGCGCGGAATATATCGTAGAAACGGGTTGTACCGTGAGGGCGTGTTCCGCGCATTTTTGTATCAGCAAATCAACGGTACATAAAGACGTTTCCGAACGTTTGAAATACATAGATTTAGAACTGTACGAACGAGTTCGAGATGTGTTGGCTCTGAATTTAAGCGAACGGCACATACGCGGCGGCATTGCCACCCGAGAAAAATATATGAACAAAACGCAAAAGGCGTAGCGTATAGAAAGTAAAGGAGGAAAATTTGTGTTTCTTCCTTTTTTTTGTAAAAAATCAAGTTAAATTTTTTATATCGCTTGAAATTTTTATAAAGATATGGTAAGATAGAAGCAACGAAAGCAAAACGGAGAGAAATTATGAAAAAGATAGCAGTTATCGGATTGGGTATTATCGGTGGTTCTATTTGCGCTTCGCTGACAAAGGCGGGTTACGTCGTGGACGGTTTTGGACGAAGTAAAGAATCGATTGAATACGCTTTAAACGCAGGATATATCCGCGCGCAAGGTGCGAATCTTTCCGAATACGACGTCGTTTTTATTGCTGTACCGCCACGCGCGACGATAGAATATTTGGACAACGGAACTTTTAAAGACGGAGCGTTGGTTACGGATATATGCGGTATAAAATCGGCTTTGGAAGAAGTCGTTTATGCAAAACCTCGCAATTATCGTTACGTGGGGATTCATCCAATGGCAGGGAAAGAAACGTCAGGCATAGCCTCGGCGTCCCCCGATTTATTCAACGGCGCAAATTTGATTATTACGCACGCGAAAAAAACGGACGAGCTTTCCGTTCAGGAAATCAAAGAATATGCAAAGGCTATGCGTTTTGGTAAAATCGTCGAATGTACTGCGGAAGAACACGACGCAAAGATTGCGTTGACTTCGCAACTTGCCCATCTTGTTTCCAATGCCTATGTCAAGAGTCCGCAAGTAAAAAATTGCGATGGATTCACGGGCGGTAGTTTTCAAGATATGACGAGAATTGCAGGGGTAGACGAAAAAATGTGGACGCAGCTGTATATGTACAACAAATCGTTTATCATAACCGAACTTGACGGTTTGATTTCTCACCTTACCGCGTATCGTAACGCGATTTCGGCGGAAGATGAACAACGATTATCTGACGAATTAAAAGCAGGACGTTTAATTCGCGAAACCATCAAAAGAGGCAACGATTAAACAAAGAAAATAGACTTATTTTTCAAAAATCGTAAAAAAGTATTTACTTTTTGAAAAATATTTGCTATACTATAAAGAGAAAAATGTCGAAAAAGGGCGAAAAAAGATGAAAACGTGCGTATTGACGATAACCACGGCGACGGACGGACAAGAAAATACCATTACCCGAAAGGGAGAGATGCAGTTGGGGTTGTCGGGTATATGTTTGCAATATCGTGAAGAAAATACAAAGGTTTCCATTCAAATCCAGGGTGAACGAGCGCAAATAGACAGACAGGGCGATTATTCCTTGCATTTGGATTTGGAACGAGGTAAACAACAAAAAGGCGCTATCGGCATTGCAGGGTCGATAGGTGAAGTGAATACGTACGCGTATAAAATTGCTTACTTGCAAAAAGAAGATTGTATTTTATTGTTATTGCATTACGATTTGGATTTTAGCGGCGAGATACAAAAAATGAAATTACGAATCTTGGCGCGCGCTGAGGAAAGATAAGGGGAAAATTATGAACATTCGGTATTTGGGACATTCTTGTTTTCAATTGATAGGACAAGAGGGTGTCTGCGTATTGACTGACCCGTACAAAGGCGTGGGTTACGAATTGCCTGCGACAACGTCGGCGGATATTGTTACAATCAGCCATACGCATTTCGACCATAACAACTTAGGTTGCGTAAAAGGCGTAAAAGCGGTTTGTAGCGAAGTAAAACGTTATGAGATAAACGGTGTGGAGATACAAGGCTTTGACACTTTTCACGATAAAAACCAAGGCTTTCTTCGGGGAAAAAACACCGTTTATAAAATTCAAATGGACGGCATTTGTTTTTGTCATTTAGGAGATATCGGAGAAGATTTATCCGATTCGATTATAAAACGGATAGGAAAATGCGACGTATTGTTGATTCCCGTAGGCGGAACGTATACGATTGACGCAAAAGAGGCAAAGAAATACGTGCAAGCGATTATGCCGAAAATCGTGATACCGATGCATTATCTTCCCGAAGACGGGGCGTTGGATATTGCAGACGGAACGGAATTTTTATCGGGCTTTGGCGATGTAGAAAAATATCTTGACGGAGAATACGTTCTTAACGTTGAAATGTCGAAAAGTATGCCAGAGAATGCAATGAAAATCGTTTATATGGAGCGTGTGAAAGAATTATGAAAAACTCTATGACGGAACTTCGGAATTTGTATACAACGTATCTTTCCTCTTTAAGTATAGGGCGATTGCGCGCTTTTGGAAGAAATATCGGCGTGGCGAAAGCCACAACGAAAAAGAAAGAGTTGCTTATCACTGAAATTATCGGGGTATTGACAGGGGAAATGCAACCCATTCAGCGTACAAATCTCGGCGCACCCGTAAAGGATGATTACGTAGATCCGAAAATATTTGAGGAAATAAAAAATATTTACAGAACGATAACGGAAAAATATTATCCCGAATCCAAAAATACCGTAAACCAACATAAGATTTTTCATGACGGCAATACGCCGACTTTGAGTATGGCAGAAGAATTGGCGTGGTTTCAGCAACATCACAGCAAAGAAACTTTGCGTGTTGCCGATCCGCAAGGCGAACGAATGGATATAACGACGGTTGGTGAAAAGATAGCGTATAAAGGACAGTTGGAAACGTTGGACGGCGTTGCTAGATTGTTACCGTTAAATTGTATTGAAACGCCCGATTCGTTGGTGATGCCCATAGAATTGATTCGACGTTTTGATTTAAGAGAGGGCGATGTTATTGCGTGTACGGCAGGTAGAGGCGCGTATGCTTTGGTGGCAACCGAGATTTTGACGATTAACGGATTAGCCCCCAACGTTTTAACGCGCGGACGTTTTGACGAAATAGAGGCTTGTTATCCTAAGGAACGTATACGCACGTACGAATCGAGTTCGTTAAGGGAAATAACGGCAAAATATTTTCAATGGCTGATTGCAATAGGAAAAGGACAACGAGGTTGTATCGTTGGTCCGCCGAAAACGGGAAAAACTTGTTTGTTATACGAACTGACGAAAACGATTATATCCACGACGCAAGATTTGGACGTATTGGCGCTCTTAATTGACCAATCGCCCGAAACCGTGAGTTTATTTAGAAAAATTTTACCTGCAGAAAATTTAGTGTACACGACGTATGACGACGAACCGGAACGCCAAGTATTTGTTGCGGAATTCTTATTAAAACGGGCGAAACGTCTTGCAGAAACGGGACGTAACGTTGTGTTATTCGTGGATTCCCTCAGCGCGCTTGCGAGGGCGTTTAACGATACGGACGCGTCTTTGGGCGGCAAAACGTTAAGCGGCGGAATGGAAAGCAAAACCATTTATTATATCAAAAAATATTTTGGAGCTGCCAGATGTTTAGAGGGCGGAGGTTCGCTTACTATGTTGGGAACAGCGTCTTGTCAAACGGGAAATCCAGCCGACGATTTGATATGCGCGGAACTTTCTGCTGTGGGCAACCTTGAAATTCCGTTGAACGAAAAACTTGCGATAAAACGTTTGTATCCTGCCATTGATTTGGCGAAGGTCAAGGTGAAACAAGGCGAATTGTTATCAAGTGATAAGGAAGAAAAATTTTATCGTTATTTTTTCGGGCGATATTTTCCGCAATTTGGATTGGAAATGTTGTACGAATTGGTGCAATCGAGTACGACGTACGAGCAATTTACGAAAAAAATTATAGACGCGGTAGAAAAATAATAAAATAGAAAAAACGAATAAAGAAAAGGGACAAAATTTAAAAAATCGTTCCTTTTTTTGTTGTAAAAATTTAGGTATAGTTTTTTTGTATAGATAAAAATTAAAAAAAATTTTATGCGCTTGAAATCATAAGGGGAAGTAAAGAGGTTAAAAAAATAGTAAGATGCTTAACTATAAGTTTTTTGTATACCACATTTTGTGTCTGTACACTTGACTTTACCACAAGATATAGTATAAAATAGTAGGGAACGGAATAAAAAAACACAAGATATTGTGAATAAAAATAAAAAGTTGACACAAGATATTGTGGAAAGAGTATAATACGAAAGAAAAAACTAAAAGGAAGAGGGTACGGACGATATGAAAGATATGAAAATCATCAAACGAAGCGGACAGGAAGTTGTTTTTGATAAGGAAAAGATTATTGCGGCGCTTCGCAAAGCGAATAAAGAAGTTGGCGAACGTGATCGTATATCGGAGGGGGCGTTGAACGCAATCGTTGCTACGGTTACGGAAGAGTGCGCAAATTTAGGGCGTTCGCCGCACGTTGAAGAAATTCAAGATATGGTGGAAAATCGTTTGATGGCATCTATGAATTTCGTTTTGGCGCGTAAATACATCACCTATCGTTATACGCGTGCGTTGGTTAGACATGTAAATACGACTGACGCGCAGATTTTGACGTTAATTGAATGTAATAACGAAGAGGTAAAACAAGAAAATTCCAATAAAAATCCTACGGTAAACAGCGTACAGCGTGATTATATGGCAGGGGAAGTGTCAAAAGACCTTACTCGTCGTATTTTATTGCCCGAAGATATCGTTGCTGCGCACGATCAAGGGATTATTCATTTCCACGACGCGGATTATTTTGCGCAACATATGCACAACTGTGATTTGGTGAATTTGGAAGATATGTTGCAAAACGGTACGGTTATTTCGGGTACGTTGATTGAAAAACCGCACAGTTTTTCTACGGCTTGTAATATTGCTACCCAAATTATTGCGCAGGTTGCCTCCAATCAATATGGCGGTCAGAGTATTTCCTTGACGCATTTGGCTCCGTTTGTCGATATCAGCCGTAAAAAAATCAGAAGAGAAGTTGCGGAAGAATTGGCTGAGTTAAATCTTAGCGAAGAAAAGATTGCAGAAATAGCCGAAAAACGTCTTCTTGATGAAATTAGAAGAGGGATTCAAACGATTCAATATCAAGTTGTAACTTTGTTGACAACCAACGGGCAAGCACCGTTCGTAACGGTGTTTATGTACTTGAACGAGGCGCGCGACGAACAAGAAAAAGCAGACCTTGCGTTGATTATCGAAGAAACTTTGAAACAACGTATCAAAGGGGTTAAAAACGAATCGGGCGTTTGGATTACGCCTGCATTCCCCAAACTCATTTACGTATTAGAACCCGACAATATTTCCGAGGACCAACCGTATTTTTATTTGACGGAACTCGCGGCAAAATGTACTGCAAAGCGTATGGTGCCCGATTACATTTCCGAAAAGAAAATGCTCGAATTTAAAGTGGATAAAAACGGCGAGGGACATTGTTTTACATGTATGGGCTGTCGCAGTTTCTTAACCCCTTACGTAGACGAAAACGGAAACCCGAAATATTATGGGCGGTTCAATCAAGGCGTAGTTACGATTAACCTCGTAGACGTTGCTTTGTCTTCAGGTAGAGACGAAGCGAAATTCTGGGAGATTTTTGACGAAAGATTAGAACTTTGTTATCGCGCGTTGATGCAACGCCACAACCGTTTGAAAGGTACACTTTCGGACGCAGCGCCCATTCTTTGGCAGTACGGCGCGTTGGCAAGATTGGAAAAAGGTGAAACGATTGATAAATTGCTTTTCAACGGATATTCCACGATTTCGCTTGGGTATGCGGGCTTGTACGAATGTGTAAAACATATGACGGGCAAATCGCATACGGACGACGAGGCAAAACCGTTTGCGTTGTCCGTTATGAAATATATGAACGACAAATGCAAGGCTTGGAAAGAAAAGGAAAATATTGATTTCTCGCTGTACGGTACGCCGTTGGAAAGCACGACGTATAAATTTTCTAAATGCTTGCAAAAACGTTTTGGGATTATTCCTGGCGTTACGGATAAGAGCTATATTACCAACAGTTATCACGTGCACGTAACCGAAGAAATCGACGCGTTCACCAAACTTAAATTTGAGAGCGAATTCCAACAATTATCCCCTGGCGGCGCAATCAGTTACGTAGAAGTTCCGAATATGCAAGACAATATCCCTGCGGTGTTGTCCGTAATGAAATTTATTTACGAAAATATTATGTATGCTGAGTTGAACACCAAGAGCGATTATTGCCAAATTTGCGGATACGACGGAGAAATCAAAATCGTCAAAGACGAAATGGGTAAACTGATTTGGGAATGTCCTCATTGCCATAACCGCGACCAAGCGAAAATGAACGTTGCAAGACGTACTTGCGGATATATCGGAACACAGTATTGGAATCAGGGCAGAACGCAAGAAATTCAAGATAGAGTGTTACATCTTTAATGAATTACGCAACGATTAAATGGACGGATATAGCGAACGGCGAGGGAGTACGTATTTCCTTATTTGTGTCGGGGTGTACGCACCGTTGTAAAAATTGTTTTAACGAAATCGCGTGGGACTTTTCCTACGGTATGCCGTTTGACGAAACCGTGGAAAACAAAATATTGGAAGAACTCAGCGCTGCATATATTGCGGGGTTGTCCTTGCTTGGAGGCGAACCTTTAGAGCCGCAAAATCAAAAGGGTTTGTATCCGTTTATTCAAAAGGTGAAACAAAAGTATCCCCAAAAAACAATTTGGTGTTATACGGGATTCGTGTTGGACGAAAAAATGGGAGTATTAAAAGAAACGGAAAAAAATACTCCGTATACAAAAGAATTGATTTCTATGTTTGACGTGCTTGTGGACGGAGCTTATATTGAGGAATTGAAAGACATTCGATTGAAATTTCGCGGTTCGTCCAATCAACGCGTCATTGACGTAAAACAAACTCTTGAAAAAAGAGAATGTGTTTTATATTTGGAATAACGTATTAAAAAAATATCCGTTGCATACAAATAGAGTATGTTGACGGATTTTTTTCGTAAAAAACAATTTTATCAAATTGCGTTGAATTTGATTTCTATTGTATTCGTAGTGTTTTCATTGATTTATGCTTATACGCTAACCCAAATAAAAAGCGTTTACGTAGGGAAAAGTTTTTATTTTTTGATTTCTGAATCGACGCATATTGAGGCGAGCGCGCATTTTGTTTCCCAAAATGGTGGAGCGGGATATTTGTTAGAAGATAAACAACGGCAATACGTGGCGTTTTCGGTATATTTAAACGAAGAAGAGGGGCAAAGTGTGCTTTCATCAATAAAAAGAAAGGAAGAACAGACATCTTTGTTGGCTTTAACGTCGTACAATCTATATTTTAAGACAAGAAAAGAAAAAGCAAGAGCAGAAGAAGTTAAGGGGGCGGTCTCGTCGTTGTACAGTTGTATAGAGGTATTAAATAAGGAAATTGTTCGTTTGGACAAAGGCGCAACGCAACAATCCAGCAAGCGATTGTTGGGGACATTACAACGACAATTTGTTTTTATGGAAAAAAAATACAGAAAAAGTTTTCCAAAATTTTCTCAGGTTTGTAAAGATGGGGCTGAACAACTGATTCGTATTATTTCGGATATTGTGTACGTTGGTGATTTAAGATATCTTGCATGTGCGTTGTGCGTGGATTTCGTAGATTTGACGGAAAATTTTTCTTTATGAAAATAAATTTTATCAAAAATTAAAAAAGTTTTGAAAAGTGGTAATAAAACGCTTGCTTTTTTCTTTTTGATAGGGTATAATAAACAAGCTGTCGAAAAGAGAGCAAAACCAAATATGCTACTGTGGCTCAGTCGGTAGAGCAGCTGATTCGTAATCAGCAGGTCGCCGGTTCAAGTCCGGCCAGTAGCTCCAAAAACCGACATTTATGCAAGGAAAACGCATAAATGTCGGTTTTTTTGTATAAGGAAAACCCCCAGATAGTCTGGGGGTTCAAAAAAGGCTTCTGCCGTTAAAACTTGCAAAAACACTCCGTTTAATTTATAATAAACATGCGACCTGCCAGTTGCAAAATAAAAGAATTAAACGGAGGACATTAGAAATGAAAACTAATGACAATAAAATTTTATCACATTCAGTTTGGAATTGCAAGTATCACATCGTGTTTGCGCCAAAATATCGTAGAAAAATATTTTACGAATCGCACAGAAAAGAGATAATGAATATAATCAAAGATCTGTGTCAGTGGAAGGGAATAGAAATAATAGAAGGAGAAATGGCAGTAGACCACGTACACCTTTTGATTTCTATACCACCGAAAATGAGTGTTTCAGGCGTGATGGGATACCTGAAAGGAAAAAGTAGTTTGATAATATATCAAAAGTTTGGAACGGCAAAGTTTCAATACCGATGTAGAGAATTTTGGTGTCGAGGCTACTATGTAGACACGACAGGCAAGAATACTCAGGCAATCAAAGAATACATACAAAATCAGTTAAAACAGGATAAAGAAAATATGCAGTTAGCGATTGATTATCCTGAGGCCCCTTTCAAGGGTAGCAAGTAACATACGCAAAGACTGGCAGGTCGTCCTATGTGAGCGTTGCTCACGGCTAGTAGACTAGGGCTTTGCCCGAAAATGAAGAACCCCTAGTTTTACTAGGGGGTTACTTTTTTTGGTAATGTTTTTCGTTTGTTTTCGCCAGTTTTTTAGCTTGACATTTTATTATAAGAATAGTATAATAAAATCAAACCGAATACGAACGGAAGGTATCTTTTCTGCGGAAAAGATTGAAAAGGGAAGAGAGAAATTGTAAACGGTGTTTTTGCAAATTGCTCCGCTGCCCCCGCAACCGTAAGAACGTTCGCCTCTTTGCACTGCTAAAAAGTGGGAAGGAAAGGGGCAGGTATGCGTTGAAATGTGAAAAACGTCGTTTTTTGCCGTGATACCAAGGACGTTGTAAGCCGGGAGACCTGCCTTGCGTTTTAGAAGAAACGAATTTTTGAGGGGACGCGAAAAGGACGTTTGAAAAACCGCTTTTTAAAGCGGTGGTTTCTTGTTTCCGCATGCCTTGAAAAATTGGCGTTCGGGAATTTTTTATTATACGGAGGCGTGATATGAAACGCAAATTTTTATCCTTTATAACTCTTTTACTCGCTTTGGTTATGTCTGTTGTATGCTTGGTCGCTTGCGATAAACAAGGCAAAGCCAAAGCCGAAATTGTGTCAAAGACCGATACTGTGGTCGTGATTAAAATTGTAGAGGAAGAGCCGTGGTCTACCCTTATATCCGCAATGGAATATTTGAAAGAGGAGGGGGAACTGACGTTTGAGATGACGGATAAAATGATAACCTCTATTGAGAACAAAGCAAACGCTGCGGATTTCAGCAGTTGTTGGATGTTGTACACCTCGGATGCGGAAATGTCCAACACGGAATGGGGTACGTACGAATATGACGGAAAAACGTTGGGCAGCGCAATTTTGGGCGCGGAAAGTTTAGAGGTCGTTGCAAGCGAAATCTACGTTTGGGTATATACAACGTTTTAATTTGTATAGGGCAGGTATGAGATGAACGACGAAATTCGACAAAAATCGAATAGAAAAAATACGGCGGCGCGCTCGGCAAA
>JAFTPE010000012.1 GCA_017463425.1 Clostridia bacterium
CCGTCCACGTCAACGTATGATTGCCACCGTCGAGCACGATCGCAAAATCATTGGCGATCTTGTCGATCTTACCGAGAGAATACTGATTTCTGTTCGTAGAGTTTACGGTCAACGAAATATCCGCGTCAAGCTTGAAATACCCTTTCAAAGAGTTCGGATTGTTTTCGCCCGTTATTCCGAGATATTCCGAATTGATCGTTACCCATTCCTCCTCCGAAGATACGAGAAGCGTCCAAACGGTGATCGTCGCCTTATAGACGGTTCCGTCCTCCGTCGTGATGTAATAGACCTTCGCTACGTCCGAAGCGTCGTCGGTCGTGAACGTGACCACGCCGTTCTCATGCGTAACGCTCGCGCCGCCCGAAACCGCGATCGTTGCGATCGTCTTATTTTCTACGAGAGCTTTCATATCGTATTCGCGCGAGATCGTTTTGTTTCCGTCCGTATCTTCTTTTACATCCAAATCGGTTTCTACGGGATCAAGCGCGATCGCGTCTTTATAAAGATATTCTTCCGCGGTAGCGTATTTCACTATGTTCTCGCAAGTCGTGTATGCCGCATGCGCCAATGCGTCCGCTGTCGTATAAGTTGTAACGGCAGCCTCGTTGATCGTCGACCCGTAATACGTTGTCGTGCTGCCCGTCAACGTATAGGAGGAAACAATATTGTTAAAGCCTACCACCGCCACGTTTTTCAAGGTGAACGAAGTCGCCGTTTCCGTCACGTTATCCCCTTTGTACGAGAATAACGCGGGGTTGTAGGAAACGTTTTCCGAAGCGGAGGAGGCGATCACGGTGATATCCGTCATGCTGATCTTCCCCACCTGTCCGTACTGTCCGCCCTGTCCGAACAAACCGCCGACAGGCTCGCAATAAGAGCTTTCTTTCAAGGTGAGCGTCGCCGTGATGTTTTCGAACGTGCCGCCCTGCAAGAACCGACTTAAAACACCCGAACCGTATCCAGGGTAGTTCTGCTTGCTGCCTTTCGTAAGATTGATCGCCTCAATCGCAAGATTTCGAACCACGGAATGGTTACCGAGAGAATAGAACAAGCCCTTGTCGTCATTTTTCACAACAAAATTCGAGATCTTGTATCCGTCGCCGTCGAAAATTCCTTCAAAGCCACTATCATAATAGGGTCCTGTCCCCAACCCCGAATCGTCGGGTTTGTATCCGATCGGTCTACCGCTTCCGTACCAATTCGCCGTACCGTCGTTCGTCATCTCGATATCCGCGTTGAGCTTGAAATACCCTTTCACTCTGCTATTGCCGACCACGGTGTATTGATAAGCGGTTTGCAATTCCGATTCGTTGGAAATAAACAGCGACCATACGCTCGCGTTGAGTTTTAACGTCGTTTCGTCGGCAAAGGTCAACGTCATAAGCTGCGCGTCCCCGAACGCCGCCGTCGTATCGTAGCCCGAAAGCGTCGAAGTATCGACAAACGTGAGCTTATTTTCTACGGGCGTATACGTTTTATCCCCGATCGCCACGGACGTGATACTCGTCCGATCGCCGACCGCGTACGCGCTCAGATCGAGCCCTTCAGAAAGCTCCGTTTCAAACGTGATCTTCGATCCGTCGGTCTTTCCCGCGGTATTCAACTGTTCGCTTAAAGAGGAAACCGCCGTAAACAATTTCGTTCTTGCTTCGCCCGTCACCTCCGCGTCTTTCAGCGCCGCGTCCGCAACGTAAGAGATCGAACGTTCTACGCTCGGCTCGCTGTACACGTAACAGCTTTTCGCGCTGTCGTAATAATACGCAATCGCCGTATAATCGTACGCGAGGTTGTTGTCCTTGAGATTGACGATAGCGCCCCACGCATAATACGTATCGTCGCCGTTATCCGTAAACTGAGCGGGCTTGAACTGCGTGGAAACGCTCGTTTTTGCCTTGCCGTGCTCATTCTTTAAGTATGTAAAATAGTCCGCGTTCCCAACACCCTCCAAGGCGGGAGAAGGCACGATGATCATACCTACGTCGCCCGTTGCGCTCAGTTCATACAAATCTTTGCTGTAAAAAGCGCGAAAACGGATACCCATATTTTCAGGGTCGGTACGAATGGACGCGCCTTCTTCGAAGGTGATCTCGCCTGCGGCTGCTTCCACGCGCGTTGTTTCTTCGGCGTTAGCCGATAAAAGGGTTTGGGTATTAGGGCAAAGCAATACGCCGAACGTCAAGCAAACGAACGAGCAAAGTCCCAATACGACGCCGAGCAATGTTTTTCTTGTTTTCATAAATCAAATCCTCCTTTTTTATTCAAAAAAGTCCCATTCTTCATCTTTGATAAGGCCGTCGCTGGCCGTTATCACGTCTTCATCAAGCTTTTTGATGACAAGTTTCGGTTGTTGATAAATTTTTTGCACAAATTTTTCCTCCTACTATAATTTTTTGTTTTTTAATCAAGATATACCCCAATCCGCTTTGTACTGCGCAATGGTCACGTTCGTATTTTCGCCGCCGTGCGTCACGCGAAGCGCGTCGCAATCCGCCAAAAACTGTTTTCTCAACGCCAACAGTTCGGCTGCGGTATATTCGGTCGTAAAGTATTGCACCTGCACGAAACGAGGCATAAGCGATTCGAGATTGATCCGCTCGTATAACGTCTGATACAGCGTGGGATCGGTCGTTTTCAACGGCTCGATGATCGCATAGGCTTTGTCGACGTAACTTAAAAGCTGATCGAGATAGCCGACGGAATAGAGCGTGGTATACTGCGCTTTCGTCCAATTCGAGATCTTTGCGAGGATCTTCCCCGTGGAAAGGAGATATTCGTGATGATTCAAAAGGGTACCGTTTTCTTTTGCCAACATTGCCATTTCAATAGGCACAGCGTTAATCCCTGAATTAGAGGCAATTAAAATCGGTTCGCCTTTACGAATTTCCGCGCCGTCGAAAATAATTTTCGCCACCCCTGACAAACGTTCAAATTTCGTACTGCTTACAGCGCCTTCATGTTGCATCAAAAAGGGCATAAGCAAAGGATTTACAGGAATAAGTCCGCCTGCGCGGTAAAAAAATTCCTCGGCAATCATATGTGAATGTCCCGTGCAAAAAATGTGAAATAATCCACCGTTTTTCATGCTTTCATAAATTAAAGCACTTGCTTTATCCATTGCCTCTTGCTGATTTTTATCAATATTATCCAAAAGTTCTCTGACGATATTTGAAAATTTTTCTGTTTCCATTCTTAATCCCCTGTTTAAATGTATTTGATAAACGCTCCGTTGCCAGCTTTTAAAACAACGGGTATTTCCGTAACGTTTTCGTATTTTTCACCGTTAAAAACATTTTCACAAGTTTTTCTTTCAGGCAATAAAATAGATCCATTCATACCTTTTCCAGATATAACATATACGAAACGGCTGTCTGCATTGACCGTATTATAAATAGGCGCATAGAAATGTACCCCTGCTTCTTCCATTAAAGAACGCGCAAGCTCCACAGTCATATCGGTAGGCATACCGTCAGCAATATATATTCTGCCGTCCTCCCCCACTCTCTTGGCGATACGAACGCTTCCTTGTGAATATCGTTGCACCGCTTCCAGACCTTCCGTTTCTTGAATATACACCCGAGGGAACGGACAATTTTCACGCCCGTCGATACATACGTTTTTCTCAAATTCCCCCATAGTAAATCCAGTTGTTTTTCTAACGTTTTCAAACCCAAAGCTACCGTCCTTACTATCCAAAATTCCCGCCACATAATTAAAAACGATACGGCAGCCCTTACGCGTTTTTTGCAACGTTTTCCTTAATTTTTCGCTATCAACACGAAACGCATTCATAAAAAATATAATTTTATATTTTTCTAAATCTAACTCATCTAATTCATTAAAACGATACAAATCAATAGGCGCGCCGCACTCTTTAATCGTCGATCCGAATTTTGATAAAAACGTACCGTGCAACGCTCCGTTCGGTCTTATATAATGCAAGACGTTTTCATCTACGACGAGCAACACTTCCGTTACGCTTCGATAAGCATTGATTTCTTTATACAAGCGCGCGCTCATTTCATTTAAGGCGCAAATTTCATTTTGAATACACTCCGCATCCAACCAACCGCCCATTAAATCCATCCACCAATAGCCTTGATTGAACGCAATATTTTTTGAAAATTCTCGCCAATATACCGCCCGCGTCTCTTCCATATCTTTGGCTGCACTATCATCAACGTACGAGAACACCGACGGGTCGAATAAATGCGTGCGATTGTCAATTTCATCCACCCATAATTTTTTACGATTTATCGTATTCGGTAGTGCTTGACCAATCCCCGGTCCGTAGGGATCAACGCGGTAATAACCTTTCGGTCCAGACACAAAATCTATATAGGGTGAATTAAGAATTCGATCAAACCCCAAATGTCCCGCATGGGAAGAATGGTGAACTTCGAGTACATACCCGAAAAATACCCCCACCAACAAATCAGGATCAAAGTCTTTTACCGTCTTTCCAAACGTTTCCATAGCGTTGACGTTGACGTCGGAAACAAATTTAGAATACAAAACGCTTGGTTCATCTGCTTCCGATTGCAAAAACAAATGCGCTAAGTCGTTTTCTTCCATAACAAAACGCTCTGTTGGCGTCGGTACGCTATTATATATTTGTCCATTCCTTTGTGCATATTTTATAAATTCTTGCGTTGCGGTAATGCCGTAATCCCCTTTTCTGTCCAAGCTTTTTTCCCAAGTTCCCCAAGCAGTCGTTTCTCCGCAACAGCCGTAGGCGATATGGTATCCGATAATTCTATCCGCCCATTTCGTTCCTTTTACGTGCTCCATAAATCGACGAAGCGCCTCGCTTGCGTCCTTTAACCAACGGGGAGAAGAAAAGCTTTCCAAACCGATTACGCCGTCTATATTTTCTCGCGTTCCATTCATTGAAACTTGATTAAACCCATACCAATCGTGCATAGGCGTTCCAACCAAAGCCGCTATTTCTTCTTTTTTTCTCGGACCGTTATAATATACTAATAAATCCTCGGGATGCGCTTTGCACCACGCTAACGGTGCGTCCATAAATACGCGCGGCAAAAAATAGGCGTCGGGGATAATATTATATAAATTCTCTAATAAAGTATCCGTCAAGGTATAATCGTATTCTTTATCTCCGATCCAACCTAACGAAAGCGTGAAAGAATGTATTTTTATCCCTTTTTCTTTTAAAGTTGCATGACGCCAAAGATTCTTTTCAAAATCAACAAAATGTTTTTTTCCCGCCAATTCCATATACGAGGTGTTTTCAGACGTATCAATACAAGACCAAAAGATAGGATTTTGCCTTAAAAACTCTATGCGTTCTTTAATTTTCATTCTATTTTCCCCTTAAAGTATATACGCACCTTCCGCCTTTAATCGAGCGCGAAGTTTGTCCGTATTAACGGTATGCACGTCACAGTTTTCAGTCTGTAAGGTATGTGCCGCCGCCATTCCGGCAGCTTCCCCCGTAGCAAGACAGGTCGCCATAATCCGCACCGAACCCATTACACGACGTTGTGCGCTAATCGATTTTCCTGCAACCAATACGTTTTTTAAATCTTTCGGCGTTAAACAACGGTAAGGAATTCCGTGGGATTCCCCTCCTTTATACGCCACCTCATATTCAGGCTTTCCGTCTTTTTCATTTATGTGTAAATCATGACTGTCAAATTCATAACAGTTACGAGCGATTTCATCCGCAAATATACGGCGGGATAAATAATCTTCTTCCGTCAACGTATAATCCCCAACGATTATACGACCTTCACGCGTCCCCAAAACCGCCGCCGTTTTTTCCAAATGCGCTTTGCCGTAAATATTAGAATGTTCTTCTTTTAACCGCGACACGATTTCACTGGCAAGCTTTCTTCCTTTAATAAGATTTTTAGAAACATTGACAGGGTCGATAGAATTCACCATTGCCAAATGCCCTGCGTTAAACCCAATAGTGTGCTTTCCGATTTCCGCCGTCGTACAATGATTGTCAATTATGGTTGGATATTTCTCTTTATCACAGGGATAAATCCTGTATCTGCTCGTATTTTTCCACGCTTCAATATCAACGCCTGAAAGGGTGAAGCAAAGCGTACCCGCCTGCATATTTCCGTTTTCATCTCCCATCATATACGCTCCGCCTGCTTTAGCAACCAAATCAGCCTCGCCTGTACAATCAACGAATACCTTTGCTTCGTAGGCGGATAAACCCGCTTTATTTGCCACTACGATACTGCTTACTCTACCGCAATCGTCCGTTTGCACTGCCGCAAGAATTGTATTGAATAAAACTTCCGCCCCCGACGAAATCACCAATTCGTCGTAAACTCTTTTTAAAACTTCTGCGTCAATCCCCAAGCGCCAAGGAATAGCAGCGGGATTTTCTTCGCCCGCCAATGCACCTTCATATAAGCCGTCCACGTCCATAAGCTTACACGTTTCCATAAGCACTTTTTTTCCTATACCTGTATTACAGTAAGCTCCGCCGTTAGAAAAACCGCACCAAAACGGTACTAAACCGTTTGTTCCTAAGCCCCCAAGCGCGCCCGTTGCCTCAATTAACAACGTCTTTGCCCCTTCGCGCGCCGCCGCAATCGCAGCTGCATAACCAGACGGTCCGCCACCAACCACAATTACATCATATTTTCTACATAAGGGAAGATTTGCCTTAAAATTTAACATACTCTTTCTCCTTTATTTTCTTTAAATTTCTACACTTTCCTTTAAATAGTAGGTCGTCGTTAATAATTCTTCGTAATCGGAGCTTCCGCCTACCATTATTTCAAATTCTCCTTTTTCCGCGACTCTTTTTTCTTCACGGTTCACAAAGGAAAAATCTTTCAAACAAAGCCTAAACGAAACTCTCTTTTCTTCCCCTTGGGCAAGCTCTATTTTATTAAAAGCTATCAATCGCCTTATAGGCGTCATTACTGAGCTAACTCTATCGCGCATATACACTTGCACCGTTTCTTTTCCCGTTCGCTCACCGACGTTTTTTACCGTAACGGACAACGTAAGCGTATCCTCGTTAAAGGAAAGCTCTTTATATTCAAATTTCGTGTATGATAAGCCCCTTCCAAACGCAAATAAAGGTTTATTCGGCATATCCAAATATCGACTGCAATGCCAGCCGGGTAATGTATTATAATAAGTGGGTTGTTGCCCAACGTGACTGGGAACGGATATACTTAATTTACCGCTAGGATTTACTTTCCCAAAAATCACCTCTGCCAAAGCAAGCCCGCCAAATGCGCCCGGATTAAACCCCGTCAATAAAGCGTTACTCTTTTCCGCTACTTCCGTTATACATAAAGGTTTAGACGCTATCATAACCGAAACAACGGGTTTATTCGTTTCTAATAACTTTTCAAAAAGTTTTCTTTGAGAGAACGTTAAATTAGGATTTGCTCTATCTCTCCCTTCGCCCGTTTGATAAATTACGTCGCCAAAAGCAAACACGATAACGTCGCTTTGTTTTGCTAACGCAATTGCGGCAGGAATACGGCTTTGATCCTCGGAAAGCGTTTCACAGCCCTTTTCATACTCAATATCCGCTTGATGCGCCACTTCGCGTAAGCCCTGCAAAAGGGTGCAATACGGCGGTTCGGGCGTTTCGTCAAAATGATGGTCAGGATGGGTGAAATACGTCCATTCTCCCAACATATCCCGCACGTTTTCCGCTGCGTCACCCACAACCGCAACCCGAATATTCGTATCCTTTAAGGGCAAAACACCGTCGTTTTTCAATAAAACGATACTTTCTCTGGCAAGTTCTTTATTCAATTCTTGCCCGCCACCCATTACGCTGTCCGCCTTGGCTTTTTCTGCGTTTTCAAATAATCCCAAACGCATTTTGACGGTAAGAATACGCCGAACGGCTTTATCTATCTTTTCTTGAGCGATTACGCCTTCTTTTACAAGCCGTACAGCCGTTTCGTAAAAATCGGGCGTGGACATCATCATATCGTTTCCGCTTTCCACAGCAAGCGCCGTCGCTTCGTCCATATCCTCCGCAACGTGATGATTGTAAATCAGATGCCCAACGTTATCCCAATCGGTAACGACAAATCCTTCAAATCCAAGCTGTTCTTTTAAAATCTCTGTAAGCAGTTTTTTATCCGCGGTACAAGGCGTTCCGTCAATAGAACCGTATGCGGTCATTATAGTAGATAAGAAAATCACGGCAAAAGTGAACGCGTTTATGCTTCCCGACGGGGAAGTTGACCCAAATTTTCTAAAAGGAGATAAATGACTAACAATGAAATCAACGTAACTGCAACCTGTATTGCCGCTTTGGCAAACCAACCTAATTCAGAAGAAAAAATTAAATTACTACTTACAAGTCTTTTTGCAAGTCATCCGCAAAAGGATAATTTTAACGTAGAAAAAAACACCGAATCTTCGGTGTCATCTAAACTTATTTTTACACAAAAGGAGATAAATCAAATGCCTAAAATTTTTAAAAAAGAATTCCGTACAGACGGCTGCACTGCTCACGTCCGCAAACGCAAATGCGGTAAAAACAGTTATACATACGATATTCGTTACCGTAAAAACGGTTACGATATTACAGTTACCAATAAAAATCTTGAGCGAGCAAAACTACTGTTTGTTGAAAAATTAAAAACGGCAGAACGTATATCCAACTCTCACGCAAATTATAAAACTTTAGATACGTTTGCTTCATATTATTTTGAAAAATTTCGTAAACCAAAAGTTGCCGAACTTACTTATAAATTCGACTGCATGCGCTATAAAAATCATATTAAACCTGCTTTAGGAAACAAACAACTTGAGCTCATCACTCCATCCGATTGCCAAGACCTTATTAATTCTCTATTAAAATCAGGGAAAGGTAAAACCGCCAACGAAGTATACAGTTTGCTTTCTATAATTTTTAAGGGCGCTATTGCTCATCGCTTAGTAAAGGACAATCCCCTTTCTATTGTTATTAAAGAAAAATATGAAAGCAAACACGGCAAAGCGTTAACCAAGGAAGAAGAATTAAGTTTATTAAACGGTTATAAAGGAACTCCATTTGAAACACTTTTTGCTCTTGTTTTATATACTGGGCTTCGCCCCAATGAATACAAAACTGCACGTATAGAAGACAAATTTATCGTTGCTATAAATTCCAAACGTAAAACAAAAAAAGTAGAATATAAGCGTATTCCTATAACGAAAATGCTTGCGCCTTATCTAAAAAATATCGACCAACCTGTTTTCCCATCCGAAGACGTAATGCGCGATCGATTTAATAAAATTCTCCCGCAGCATATTCTTTACGACCTTCGAACGACGTTTTATACACGCTGTAAAGAATGTGATATCGCCGATGCCGCATTAAAAGAATTTGTTGGACATTCACTTGGTGCGCTTGGAAATGCGTATACCGATCTATCTGCTGAATACCTTTTGAAAGAAGGTGAAAAATTTTATTATTCATATTAAATACTGTCCCAATCTCTGTCCCAAAATGAAGAATTGAAACAATTTTTTGTTGAATATTTATACATTTACAACTCAAATATGCAAAAAGCTCTGCATAATTGCAGAGTTTTTTGCATATTTGGTGCAACCAAAGGGACTCGAACCCCTAGCCTTCGGTTCCGTAGACCGACGCTCTATCCAATTGAGCTATGGATGCAACTATACTATACGATTTGTTTTCCAGAACGATTCGCTCATTCAAACGCCTATATAGTATAGAATGTTTTCTAATATTTGTCAACTGTTTTTGCGTTGTTTTTTACGATTTGTTGAAAAAAATTGCTTTTCTTAAAAAAACCAATCCACTCACATCAACAACGCCGCTGCGCCCAACAGCCCAGCCGAATTTCCAAGCGTCGCCGTCAAAATCTCTACCTGCGGACCGAGTGTGCCTGCAAATAAATCTCGATTAAGGAGTTCTTGTAAAGGCTTTACAAGTTCGTCCCCTTGCGCGCAAACGCCACCGCCAAGCAATACCGCCTCAGGACGGAAAATGTTCGCAAAATTCGTAATCCCTGCCGCTAAATATTCGATATAATTATCCACCACTTCTTTTGCGTACGGGTCGCAGTCTTTATAATCGAACGCTGTCTTTCCCGTTACCTTTTCCAAACCGCCGATTTCCCACATTTTACTGTCTTTATGCGCTTGCATTGCTCGTTTTGTATCCCGAATCAACGCCGTCGCCGACGCATATGCCTCTAAACATCCTTTTCTTCCACAAGTGCAAGGCTCACCGTTCAATACGATAATCGAATGACCTAATTCCGCGCCTGCCGATTTGTTCCCTTCTACCAAGACGCCGTCAGCAATTATACCGCCGCCCACGCCCGTACCAAGCGTCAACATTACCACGTTTTCACGGTTTTTCGCGCCACCGAATTTCACTTCGCCAAGCGCCGCTACGTTTGCGTCGTTTGCAATCTTCACTTTCAACCCCGTTAACTTCGCCACTTCTTCACCAATACGGAAATCTTTCCAATTCAAATTGTTGGAATAAATCACGTTGCCCGCTTTGCTGTCAATCATACCAGGAACGCCCATACCTAATCCCTCTACGTCATCAAGAGTAAGCCCTGTTTTTTCCAGCAATGCAGTCGTCAACGACGCTATGTTTTTCGCCACTTGCGCCGCGCCTTTATCGCTCTCTGTCGGCGTTTTATCCGAAAATAAGATATTCCCCAAATCGTCCACGATACCGCCTTTGATGAACGTACCGCCCAAATCAATACCTACGTAATATTTTCTCACTTCCGTCATAATCAGTTTCATACCTCCAAAAACATTAAATTCTCCATATCCAGCCGGAACAAACCAACTATCGCCTGCCGACGTTTTTTCATTGTCTATAAACCCTTCGCCCTCAATACACGTAAGGCATTTAAACGAGTTTTCGTCCGCGTAAAAACACTGCTTTTCGTCTATTTTCGCAAAAGTCGTTGTAAAATAACGGCTAAGCCCCAACAATTCTCCTTGACAGGACGAAATCTTCAAAGGGCGGTGCGTATATCTTGAAAGATTGGTTACTTTCAACGCTTTTTCCACGTGCAATTCCCGTTCTTTTCCGTTTTTATCCTTTCTGCCGTAATCGTATACACGATAGGTCAAATTGCTGTTTTGCTGAATTTCACAAATCAGACAGCCTTTCCCGATAGCGTGAATCGTACCCGAGGGAATAAAATAACAATCGCCCGCCTTTACCTCGAAAAAATTAAGCAAATCTGTCAAAGTATTGTCTTTGATTGCGCGTTCGTATTCCTCTTTCGCAACGTCGGTTTTAAAGCCCAAATAAATCCCTGCTCCCTCGTCCGCCTCAACGATATACCACATCTCCGTTTTGCCAAAACTATTTTCGTGTTTAAGCGCGTACGAATCGGACGGATGCACTTGTACGGACAAATCCGCTTTTGCATCAATCAATTTCACGAGCGTCGGAAAAAAGGAAAATCCCTCGCAATTTTTTCCAAGGTCCTTTTCCGTTGCTCTCTCCTGCAACGTTTTTCCGTCTTTTAATCGAGTAGGTCCGTCTTTATGAAAGGATAATTCCCAACTTTCCGCAACGGGGTCTTTCTCCGTTGCCTTTCCGTATTTTTCTTTTAATTTTCTTCCGCCCCAAATGTTGTCTTTACATTCGGGATATAATTTCTCTATTTTCATACTTCTCCTTAAAAACGTTATAAATCAAACGCAATCGCCGTAATATCGTCGGAAAATTTCCCGCCGCTGAATACGGTCAACGCCGATTTCAGTTTTCCGATAAAATCCTCTGCCCCGTGGGATTGCAACAAAACGTTTTCCGCGCGTTGAATGCCGAACTGTTCGCCCTTTGCATTGACGCATTCGGTTACGCCGTCCGTCAACAATACCAATAAATCCCCCTTTTCAAACGGCAGTTCGTTTTCTTTATATTGATAATCGGTTATCCAATTGGATATTGGCGGCGCAGGCGATTCTATTTCATTGATTCCAAACGAATTTTTTAATAAAATCGGCGCGTTGTGTCCTGCTACGGCGTAACGCAACTTTTTTTCTCTTTCGTCTATCCGTACTGCCGCTACCGTAATATACGAACGTTCGTCTTGATTGAGTTCGATAAATTTCGCATTCAAATTAGACAAAGCTATCGCAAGATTGGATTGTTTTCGATCAAAGCCTGCTTTTACAAACGCCGACAACATACCCGCTGACAAACCTTTCCCCGATACGTCGGCAAGCACCCCGTACGTTTGACCGTCCAATTCGTACACGTCAGGCAAATCTCCGCCTACGCCAAGACAGGGAATATACATATACGAATACGGCACGCCGCCCATACTCTTCCCTGCGGGTAACAACCTACGTTGCATTTGCTGCGCGGACAACATTTCCCGTTCGATTTCCGATTGATACGTTCCGTCTGTAAACCCTAAAAACAGTTTGCCTGTTTCGTCCACGGGTAAGATACGAATACGCACGGAAATTTTATCCGTATGCCCCGAACGTCTTGCCGTGGTATGTATCGTTTCCGTCTTTTCTTTATTTTCCTCAATCGCCGCGCGCATAGCGCGATAAAACGCGCAATACCCACAAGACGCGCCCTCGCCGCATTTGCCTGTTTCTCCGCAAGCGATTGCCTGCGCCAACGTTCCGCGAGGTTTTGCTCCGTCTGAAAAAGAACGACGGAAGGTCGCGTTGGTATATTTCACGCGCAATTTATTATCGAACACGAACACCCCACCGGGTATTCGATTCAATATTTTTTTATACGTAACAAACGTCATAACGCCTCCCGTTTCCCGTTGTTTCTCTTTTATCTGTAAAAATTTTATCTGTAAAAACGCAAGCCTGTGCAAATTTTTACGTCAAAATCAATGCCTTTATACAATTCGCCGTCGAGTTGTACCGTGCAAGGATATTCAGGCACAAACCGCACTTTATCGCAAAGGAAATGCGTGGTTGCGGGATAGGTTAATATGTTCCCTTTCATCAGTTGCAAAAACGCCTTGATGATTTTCCATACGCCGCCGATACAATCCACCAAGATCACGTTGATTTTGCCGTCGTCTATTTCCGCCGTAGGACAAATGGGAATTCCTCCGCCGAATTGCGCGCCGTTACATACAGCGGCAATCAACGCGCTGTGCGATTCTTTTCGTCCTTCGCTTTCCATTTCGATTCGATATCCTTTGAATGCAAACAAACTCTGTAAAAGGCTGATAAGATATTTCATCTTGCCTTTCATTTTACCCCTTTTACAACGTTCTAAAACGTCTACGTCCATACCCAAGCCACCGACGTTCATACAACGCAAACCGCCCACTTCCATATAATCGGTTGGCAGAGCGTCGCCGTCCAAAATCCGAAGCGCGGCTTTTTCCGCATCCATAGGTAAGCCTATCTTTTCCGCAAAATCATTGCCCGTCCCAGAGGGAATCAACCCGATACGACAAGCCGTGGGGTCTACCATTCCGTTCAACACCTCGTGCAACGTTCCGTCGCCACCGATAACTACCAAATCCGTCGCACCGTTTGCCGTCAATTTTTTCGCTATGGTTTGCGAATCCCGTTCTTGTTTGGATGTATGCACATCAAATTCGACACCGCGCGCAGAAAACACTTTTTCCACCGCTTTCAAATTTTTGTCTGCATTTTTCTTCCCTGCAATGGGATTAAAAATAATATGATACATATTTCTTCCTTCGTTATATTCAAAAAAAACGAATTTTTCATCTTTTTAAAATTTTTCGACAAATATATTATATAACACTTTTCGAAGAATTGCAATTTATTTTTGATTTTGATATACTGTAAATATAAAAAATTTTTAAAAAAGAGGTGCAAATGCATACGATTTTGCCAAAAAATCTCAAAACCTTGGCTGAACTTTGTCCAAAACCCCTATACGTCGTGGGAGGGAGCGTTCGAGATTTTCTTTCCGATTTCAAAACCAAGACGTACGATTGGGATATCTGTTCGCCTCTTTCCGCCGAGGAATTGGTTGACGTTGCAAACCGCTTAGGCTTTTTTTCTATACGCGCCGTCTATAAAAATACGGGTACGGTCAAATTGCAAGATTGCGACGGTGTCGATTACGAATATTCCTGTTTCCGTTCGGACAAATACGTACGCGGTGTACATCAACCCGTGGCGATATTTTTCACGGAAGATATCGTATTGGACGCAAAGCGACGAGATTTTACCGCAAATGCGGTGTATTACGACATTTTAAACGAACGTTTCGTCGACCCGCTTGACGGAATTTCCGCCATCAAAGCAAAACGATTCACTACGGTTGCCACGTCCGAAAAAGTATTTGGTGAAGACGGGCTTCGATTATTGCGTTTGGCAAGACAGTCAGCGCAACTTGGATTTTATCCCGACGAGGAATGTTTCCTTGGCGCGCGCAAAAACGCCGCTTTAATAAAAGACATTTCACCCGAACGCATCTATACCGAACTCAATCTTCTGCTGTGCGCTGACGAAAAATATGGCAATACCGACGGGCCGTATCAAGGCTTGCATTTATTGAAAAACACGAACGTACTTGGGTATATTTTCCCTGAACTCACTTTGGGGAAAGATATGGCGCAACGCGCGGATTTCCATAAATACGATATACTGGAACATTCTTTGCGCGCAGTTAAATACGCCCCGAAACCTCTTCGTCTTGCCGCGCTTTTGCACGACGTAGGCAAACCGTTTTGTCAACTGCAATACGGCAACGTTCACACGCATCCACAAGAAGGCGCGCGAATTGCCAAAGAGATTTTAACCCGATTAAAAGCGCCTAAAAAGACTGTTGAACGCATACCTGCCCTTGTGGAATTGCATATGTACGATTTCAACTGTCAAACGAAAGAAAATAAACTTCGACGTTTTTTTGTTAAAAATTACGATTTGTTAAACGACTTGCTTGCGATAAAACAAGCGGACTTTTCGGCGTGTATGGACGATACGTCCATTGCGCCCACCGTTACCAAATGGTCGAATATTTTACAAAAAATGCAAGAGGAACACACGCCTTTTCATTTAAAAGAACTCGATTGCACGGGAAAAGACTTGCTCGATTTAAACGTGCCTCCACCGCTCGTTTCCAAAACCTTACACGCCTTGCTGGTATATACGGCAACGCACCCGAAAGAAAACAAGAAACAACGTCTTTTGTTCCTTGTTCCTCGCTTTATCAAACAGCTCTCAATAGAAAAATGATAGGGGCAGGTATGCGTTGAAATACTTTTTTACCCAAATAGACATCTAAAAATTTTTTCCCTTTTTGTATAAAAAGGGAGTTTCTATTTTATCCTCGTCCTCTTTGTTTTATAATATTTCCCACTTGTTTACTGGTATTTTTTCTATTTATCCATACAGTATAGTATATTAAAAAAAGGGAATACTTGAAAATACCCTTAAAAATTAGGAGGCTTTTATGAAAAAAATGACTATGGACGGAAACACGGCGGCAAGCTACGTTTCTTACGCCTTTTCCGAAATCGCCGTCATCTATCCCATCACCCCCTCGTCGCCCATGGCGGAACTTGCTGACGAATGGCAAGCAACAGGCAAAAAAAACCTATTTGCCCAAGTGCCTAAAATCGTACAAATGCAATCGGAAAGCGGCGCGGCTGGGGCGTTGCACGGCTGTCTTACCTGTGGCGCGTTGTCCACCACGTACACGTGCAGTCAAGGCTTGTTGTTGATGATTCCAAACATGTATAAAATCGCGGGTGAATTATTGCCCACGGTTTTCCACGTCAGCGCACGTGCAATCGCCACGCACGCATTGAGCATTTTTGGCGACCACCAAGACGTAATGGCTTGTCGGCAGACGGGTTTTGCAATGCTGGCGGCAAATTCCGTACAAGAAGTGATGGACCTTTCTATCATAGCGCATTTATCCACCTTAAAATCTAGCGTTCCATTTTTGCATTTTTTTGACGGATTCCGCACTTCGCACGAATATTCCAAAATCGAAGTGCCTGATTACGACGAAATCAAACCTCTTTTGAATATGGAAGATATCGAAGCCTTTCGTCGTCGCGCTCTTTCCCCTAACAATCCTATGCAACGCGGTACGGCGCAAAACCCCGATATCTATTTCCAAAACCGTGAAACCGCCAATTCGCATTATCTTGCAACGCCTGAAATCGTGCAAGCAATGATGGATAAATTGACGCAAATCACAGGCAGACGTTATCATCTGTTCGATTATTACGGCGCGCCTGATGCAGAACACGTCGTCGTTGTTATGGGTAGCGCCGCCTCCACCGTGGAAGAAACCGTGGAAAAATTGAACGCAAACGGCAAAAAAACGGGCGTTGTCAAAGTCCGTCTATATCGCCCGTTTTCCACGACTGCTTTTTGCAGCGCAATCCCCAAAACCTGTAAAAAAATTGCCGTGCTGGATAGAACGAAAGAATCGGGCGCAATCGGCGAACCGCTGTTTATGGACGTATGCGCCGCACTAAATGAACACGGCTTGAGCAATATCCAAATCGTAGGGGGCAGGTATGGATTGGGATCGAAAGAATTTACCCCGACTATGTGTTACGCGGTTTTCCAAAATCTTGAAAACCCCAATCCAAAACACCCTTTCACCGTTGGGATAGAGGACGACATCACCCACCTTTCTCTCGATTGTTCCACCCACTACCCTATCCCTAAAAAGGACAGAATCGATTGCATTTTCTACGGACTCGGCTCGGACGGAACGGTAGGCGCGAATAAAAATTCCATTCGCATTATCGGGGACAAAACGGACAAATACGTACAGGCATATTTTTGTTACGATTCCCGAAAATCGGGCGGAGCAACAATTTCCCACTTGCGATTTGGGAACGCACCCATTTTATCCCCCTATCTTATCGATACGGCGGATTTCGTCGCTTGCCACAACCCCTCGTACGTTTCCCGATACGATATGCTGTCCAAAATCAAACAAAACGGTATCTTTTTATTAAATTGCCCTTGGCAAACGGAAACCGAACTTTCCAATCGCCTGCCCAACGCACTCAAACGCCAAATCGCAGAAAAAAAACTTTCCTTATATATAATAGACGCTACCAAAATTGCAAACGAAGTGGGTTTGAACGGCAGAACGAGTACGATTATGCAAGCCGCATTTTTTCTTCTCAATCCCGAAATTATGCCCTATGAAACGGCAATCGGCTATTTAAAAGAAGAACTCGTTAAAAAATTCGCAAGGAAAGGCGAATCCGTTGTAAACGCCAACATAAACGCAATCGAATCCGCCAAAACCGCCGTTCAACAAATCCATTATCCCAAAACCTGGTTATCCGACGTCGAAACCGATACGGCAAACGAGCAACCAAAAAGGGACGAATATTTCCAAAACTTTATCCAGCCGATCCTATCTTTGCAGGGCGACAAGCTACCCGTGTCCGCGTTCAATCCCGACGGAAGCGTTCCCACAGGCACGACAAAATTGGAAAAACACGGCGTGGCGCACGAAATTCCGCAATGGATTCCCGAAAACTGCATACAATGCAATCAATGCTCGTTCGTCTGTCCGCACGCCACCATTCGACCTTTCCTTTTGGACGAAACGACGGCGCAAACAAAGCCCCAACATTTCCACACTCGCCAAGCAACGGGCGCAAACGGATTGCAATTCCGTGTACAAGTCAGCCCTTACGATTGTATGGGTTGTGGCGTTTGCGCGCACACCTGCCCTGCCAAAAACAAAGCCCTCGTTATGCGCCCCGCGGACGAATTATTGGAAACAGAAAGCCAAAATTGGGATTTTGCAATCCATTTAAAACGCCACGAACCCCTGCCGTTTAAAAAAGAAACGGTAAAGGGCAGTCAATTTTGTCAACCGTTGTTTGAATTTTCCTACGCCTGTTCGGGCTGTGGAGAAACGTCGTATATCAAAGTGTTGACGCAACTTTTCGGCGAAAAAATGATTATCGCCAACGCCACGGGCTGTTCCTCCATTTACGGCGGTTCTGCCCCCACCTGCCCGTATACGAAAAACGAAAACGGAGCTGGTCCTGCGTGGGCGAACTCCCTGTTTGAAGACAACGCCGAATTTGGAATGGGCATGCGCCTTGCTTGCGATATCCGCCAAAACCGCGACGATTCCCTTGAAAACGCCCCGTCCGTATGGATAATCGGCGGCGACGGTTGGGCGTACGATATCGGGTATGGCGGATTAGACCACGTTTTGGCAAGCGGCGCAAACGTCAACGTCCTCGTTCTCGATTCCGAAGTGTATTCCAATACAGGCGGTCAAACGTCCAAAGCCACCCCCACCGCCGCCGTTGCGCGCTTTTCCGTCAACGGCAAGCGCATAAAAAAGAAAAACTTGGGGCTGATCGCTATGCAATACGGCTACGTTTACGTGGCGCAAGTGTCTATGGGCGCGAACAAACAACAATTCTTAAACGCCTTGACTGAGGCGGAGGCGTATAACGGTCCGTCCCTTATCATTGCATATTCCCCCTGCATTTCTCACGGCGTCAATATGCGCTATTCTATGGAAGAAGAAAAACGCGCCGTCGAGAGCGGATATTGGCAACTCTATCGATTCAATCCCACGGCAAAGGAATGCAACGAAAACCCGTTCACCCTCGATTCCCGTCCGCCCACGCTGGATTTTACCGAATTTTTAATGGGTGAAAATCGTTTCGCTTCTTTAAAAAAGACCGACCCTCAGGCGGCGGAAACTTTGTATAAACAGGCGTTACAAGAACGCAACGAACGTATAAAAACCTATCAAAAATTGGTCGATTTTTATGCGCCAAGCGAAGAAAAAACCGAATAAAAGAGTCAATTTTCCACATTTTTCAACAAAAAACGGCTATTTCCCTAAAAAAATACCAAAATTAACCAATTTTTGTTGAATTTTTCCCCGATATTTGTTATACTATTATTAACTCTCCCCCTATAAATGCTTTACCGAGTTTTCATAGGGGGCGAAATTGTATGAAAAAGAACTTTTATCGGGGTTAAAGATGTCCAAACTTGGTCCAAGCGTAAACGAAATATTAATCGATATGCAAAGAGCGAAAAAACAAGGCGACACAAATCGTTTAAATTTTGGTTGCAAAGCCCTTTATGACCTTGTACGAGAACCTTTAATGAACTATGCCAAATGCGTTTTAATCGTAAAAGCAGATGCAGAAGATTGTCTTTTTATAACTTTGCACAAAATTTGCGAGTTGATTCATTCATTTAAACCATACAAAGACGGATATAATTGGCTGATAAAATCCATGCGCAACACCGCTATCAATATGAACCGTGAAACAGGAAAAAGCACCCCTTTAGACGACGTTGCGTATTTCCTTTGCAACGACAAGATCACGGAAGATTCGATTGTGCTGAAAATGGATGTACGAAAAGCCCTTTTGAAATTGTCGAAAAAGGACAGAGAAATTTTAATATATTATTATTTCGACCAGTTTTCAATGGACGAAATCTCCGAATTATTCGGCTATTCCAAGAGCACGATACATTCGCATTTAAAAAAGAGCGAATCATTATTGAGAGATATTTTGGGAAATCCCGAACAAAATTGCAGAAATTGAGGTATATATAGTACAAAATTTTTATTCATAAAGGAGATTTACTTATGAAAAAACATGTACTTACCTCTCTTGCGGTTGCCGCATTGTTGGCAACGGTTTCTTTCAGTTCTGTCGGCGTAAAAAGAGCCTCCGCTGATTACGATTATGACAATTTGCGGTATTACACCGTGGAAACAGTGGCGCGTTCTTTCTCTTCCGAAACAATCCCTTGTACGAATATGATTGAAACGGAAACGGTTACGCAATACCGTATGCCTTTGTATGAGGCTACGGGATATTTAACCAATTGTTGCGGCGCGGTTGCAGGGTCGATTATCGTTGGATTTTACGACAGATATTACCCCGATTTGATTCCGAATTGGACGCCGTATTCCACGGTAAACAATATGTATAAATTTGCAGACCAAACTCACGTGCCTGCCGTTATGGAAGAATTGTACGTGTTAATGCGTACCAACGTGGACGACGTGGGGGTTAGCCAATACGATTGCCGCGACGGATTGCAAGAATATTTTAATGACCGCGGACGCAATCTTTCGTACAGTTCGATAGAGGTCGGCACTCAATTTAATTATCAATTATACAAACAGGCAATCCAAGCCAACAAACCCGTAATTATGTTCTGCACGGGATTGACACTTTGTTTGCCTGGATTTTCACCCTCGCAACAAGCAACCATTATTACAAAACAAGCCATTTCAGGGGCGCATATTGTAATTGGCTATGGATACACCACGTTAAATTATTATAACGGCGACACCATTTTCCGCACCGAAGAATATTTATTGGTATCAAGCGGTCTCGCAAGTTTAAGAGATGCGTATATTAATATTTCTTCCACCGATTGGTTAGTAGATGGATATGCCGTAACGGTATCTTAAAAAAGGAGCATTTATGAGGAAAACACCTATCCATTACGAAAAAGATTTTGAAAAAGATTGGGATGAAGAAAAAAAGGCAGGTTGGGAACGTTTAAAAATGCGTTTGAACATCACTGAAGAACCTACCCCTCCGCCCATTCCCCAAAAGAAAAATTTCTTTTCGTCGCCCGCACGCCTTGTAACGGTGTGCGCGTCCGTCGCCCTGCTTATCGGCATTGGGATTGGCGTCGGCATAGGTTTTTCCAATCCCCCTACCCCTCAAGTGCAATCGTCGTCTTCAGCAGAAATACCGCCTGATGAAAATCGCTATTGCACGCAATCGGAATACACGATAGAAGAAACGGGAATCACGTTAAAAGAATATTCTTTGCAAAACGACGGAAAAATCCTGTATTTCGATTGGTATGAAAATTTAGACGGAATAGACAAGTCCATTTATTTTTTAAACGAATCACAGGAAATAATTGCTTTTAAAGAAGAACTTTTACATAGCGATACAGGGTATTCTGTTATATTATCTGTAACAGATAACCACACTCAACTTGAAGATTTTAATGGATATACAACTACATGTACCGAACAAACAAATATTTCAAATATCTCGATACAATATCGACATAATAAAACAATTGGCTACGCAATGTGGGAATTTGACGGATATAAATATTATATGGAAGTGCAAAATATTATGAGCCAGAACGAATTGTTTGCATTGGTTGAAGAATTATTGAGAGAATAAAGAAAAATTTTTATAAACACACACGCCCGTTCTTGAACGTTCAAGAACGGGCGTGTGTGTTTATAAAAATTTTTCTTTATTCTCTCAATAATTCTTCAACCAATGCAAA
>JAFTPE010000038.1 GCA_017463425.1 Clostridia bacterium
AAGAATTTTTATAATTTTTTCAAATTTTTCCTTAGAATAGGTTGTTTGAGCCACAACACAGCAATTTTTTCCCGATAAAACCGAAAAATCTTCCTCTTCCGAAGAAAAAATGTACGCCGTGTCATTACACCAACCGTTTAACCCGATTACCTCTGGATGCGTCTTTTCGCCAACGATAACAATCGTTTTTCCCTCTCGATATTTTTCATCTACGATTTTTTGCGTCCGTCGAACGAATTCGCAGGTACAGTCCACGATTTTAATATTACGATTTTGACAATCTTCGTAAACGGCTTTTCCAACCCCATGCGAACGAATAATTAACATTGCGCCTTGTGGCACTAATGACAAATCCTCCACCATAACGATTCCGCGATCCGTAATTTGTTTTACAACCTCTGGATTGTGGATAATTTCACCGTAAATATACGTATTATTGGTGTCTATCGTCAACGCAGTATCCACCGCTTTTTTTACACCACGACAAAAACCGCCGCTTTTCGCTATGATAATTTCCATCGATCAATGTGTTTTCCTTTTTTTCTTGTTTTTCAACCATTCAGTATGTTGAGTGCGAATCGTCAATAAAACGTTACGAATTTTTTCGTCCGCAGACGTATATTCTTCTTCCGTTAATTTTTTATCGTAATATTCAGACAATTCAAAAGGTTCTCCGATTAAAATATGTGTACAACGAAATAATTTTGGACGCGTATACATTACCACGGGAACAATTGGTGCTTTTGCTTTGATTGCCATTACAGCTGCGCCGTGGCGAAACTCTCTAATTTCGTCATTTTCTTTATTGCGTGTTCCTTCAGGATAAATACAAATCTTTTCCCCGTTGTTTAAACATTTAAACGAATCCAACATAGCTCGCACGTCGTTTCCGTCTCGATTCACTTTTATCGCCTTTACTTTACGCATAAAAAAGCCCAAAATAGGAGCTTCAAAGGTTTGCCGTTTGGAGATAAAATGCACCCCTTCCCACGTGGTAGCTGCAACGTAAATCGGGTCAAACAGCCCGTAATGATTAGACACGTATACGCAAGCCCCGTCTTTCACTTTTCTATTTCCAAAATATTTAAAAGGCTTTACCAAATAATAAAACGGAATAATCAGTACGCGTAACACGTTCAACAACGGCATCACGTGTTTTCCTTTTTTATTTGCTTTTACGGTAATAGGCGCATTTTTCTTTTTCGCCTTTTTTTTGTCTTTATCAACGGAAACGTTTTCTATATGTTTTTCTTTCATAAATCATCCTCTGGTGTTTTATATTTTTGCTTGAATGTGCGCTTTAATCGCTTGAATCACTTCGTCTATATTCAATGCCGACGTATCGATTACAACGGCATCTTTCGCGCAAACAAGAGGCGAAAATTCACGTTCGCTGTCTTGTTTATCCCTCGCAACGATTTCCGCATGCAATTTTTCAAATTCCACCGTTTCTCCTCGTTCAACAAGTTCTTTATATCTACGCTCTGCGCGAACTTCGCTATCCGCCGTAATAAAAAATTTAAATTTTGCGTTTGGCAATACAGCCGAGCCTATATCACGACCGTCTAAAACACACGACATACTTTTGGCTATTTCTCGTTGCATTTCCACCATTTTTTGCCTAACGGCAAGGTGCGCCGAAATATCTGATGCCGCCATAGAAACCGCGTTTTCCCGAATCGACAAAGACACGTCCTCGCCGTCAAGTATTGTATGTTGTTTTCCATCGCGATATTCTACTTTAACGTCTAAAATAGGCAATAATTTTTCAACGGCATCACGGTTTTTTGGAGAAATTCCCATTCGCAAAGCCTTTAAAGCGCAAGCGCGATACATTGCGCCTGTATCCAAATATAAAATATTATAATCTTTGGCAAGAATTTTGGCAATAGTACTTTTTCCGCTACCTGCTGGACCGTCTAAGGCTATGTTATAAACAGACGAAAGGTCTTTTCTCAGTTTTTTCGCTTCCTTTAAATAAACGTGTTTAGGTGTAACCCCCTCAGCTTCCCGTTCAATAAACAACATCAAGCGAATACATAATTTTAAGCCGCCGTCAATATCAGGCTCGATAGCGGCAAACAAAGGAGCAAAATCGTATCCAGCCTCCCTTGCCGCTTTTGCCGGGTGATACGAATGAATATCTGATGTCAACGAAAACACGAACACTCGAACTTCTTCCTTTTTTAAGGCGTTCAACGAAAAAATTTCGTCCAATAATTCTTTGACAGATTTTGAGATTTCTTCTTTGCAATCGCGTTCTATCGTAGTCGCGCCTCGAATAACAATCATATTTTCACCTCATTTGAAGTTGATATTTCATATATCATTATATACTTTTTTTTGTCTTTCGTCAAGTTTTTGAAGTTTTAAAGCTGTAACATATATATATTACAATCAAATTTTTATATAGAGTTTCCTGCTGCAAATCCTGTAGAAAAGGCAATTTGCAAATTAAACCCGCCCGTAAAAGCATCTACGTCCAATACTTCACCGCAAAAGCGCAAGCCTTTTATTTTTTGACTTTCCCTTGTTTTTGGATTGATTTCAGAGAGTTCTATCCCCCCTGAAGTAATAATCGCCTCCTCAAATCCTCGCAAGCTCTTTATTTTTAAAGGGAAAAATTTTAACGTTTTCACGAGTTGTTTTCTTTCTTCTTTCGTTAAAACGTTTACGTTCTTTTTTTCCGAGATTCCGCACGAAGATAAAAGAATAGAAATAAATTTTTGCGGCAATAATTCGCATAATGCGTTAGATATTTGTTTGTTTTTATATTTTTCAAAATCTCTGAGCAATCGTTTATCTAACGTTTCTTCATCCAAAGCAGGCTTTAAATCAATCGTTATTTTTAAATTTTTTAACGGCAAACGATTGATTAAAGAGGAGGCGGACAATACGATAGGCCCAGATATTCCAAAATGCGTAAACAATAATTCCCCGAAGTCATCATATACGAGTTTTTCGTTGTTTTTGACGGTAATACTCACGTTTTTAAGTGTCAAACCTTGCAACTCTTTAAACCAAGCACCTTCTAAATTTAATCCACACAAACCACTTCTTAAATCCGTAACATTATGACCATATTCTTTCGCAAATTTATATCCGTCCCCCGTCGAACCGGTTGTAGGATAGCTGACACCACCTGTTGCGACAACAACTTCGTCAAAAGAATATCGCCCACTATTTGTGTCTATAAAAAACGTATTTTTGCCTGCTATGTCTGACATAGGTATTTTGTCTGACGTAGTAATTGATTGAACTTCTTCTTTTAATCGTACTTCAACGCCATTGGATACTATTGCGCGTTCCAATGCTTTTGTAACGTCGCTAGCATGGTCTGAAACGGGAAAAGCCCTATTTCCTCGTTCAATTTTTACAAGCATTCCGTGATTTTCAAAAAACTCGATAGTCTTTTGAGGAGGAAATGAATAAATTGCCCCCGTTAAAAATTTTTTACCGCGGACAATATTTTCCATAAATTCTTGCGGAGAAGTATCGTTTGTAAAATTACAACGACCTTTACCTGTAATATATATTTTTTTTCCGAGCTTTTCGTTTTTTTCGAATACAACAACTTTATGCCCGTTTAAAGAGGCGGCATATGCAGCCATTAGCCCAGCCGCACCACCGCCGATTATACATACGTTTTTCATATTTTCCTTATATTATAGTCTTTTTAGGGAGGTATAAATCATTAAGTAAAGTTACGCAACCGACGATACAAAGTCGGTTGCGTATACGTTTTATTTTTGTTTTAATTATACAGGATAAACACCCGATTTCGCCATATCTCTATCTACACCGTTTTTTTGCGCTTCTCTCCATTTAAAGAAATTTTCCGCTACTTGTTCAAAAACCGCATAAGACAGGACGTCTTCTTCTTTTTCGTAATAACCAAGTTCGACCAACTTTTGTTTAATCGCCTCATATTCAGGTTCTAACAAATCGGCAGGTCTACAAGTAATTCTTTCCGTATCACCCAACACTTTTTTTGCAACTTCTTCGTTTAAAGGCATAGAAAGCGCGCCGTATTTTCCTGCAAAAAGGTCTTTGGTTTCTTTGGTAACCATTTTATATCTTTCGCCCATTACAACGTTCAAAACAGCTTGCGTGCCTACAATTTGTGAAGAAGGCGTAACCAAAGGAGGATAACCGCAATCCTTTCTAACGTTGGGAACTTCAGCAAGACATTCCATCAACTTATCCGCTTTTCCTGCTTTTTCAAGCTGATTGATAAGATTAGACAACATACCGCCAGGAACTTGATATAACAACGTATTGATATCGATTCCTTTGGATTTTTGATTAAGAATTTTGTCGTCAGTAAGACGTTTTTCAACCGTTTTAAAATGTTTTACGATAGGCAACAATTTATTGATATCAATCCCTGTATCATAAGGCGTATCTTTCAAAGTTGCCACCAAAGGCTCGGTTGCAGGTTGCGACGTACCGTTACCCAAGGGCGACAACGCCGTATCGACGATATCTACGCCCGCCAAAATTGCCATTAAATACACCATATCGCCCGTACCAGACGTGTTATGCGTATGCAAATGCAATTTCGTTGTGGGTTTTAACGCCTTTTTCAATGCGCTTACCAATTCGTACGCTTTCATGGGCAACAACAAGTTTGCCATATCTTTCAAACAAATATTGTCTGCGCCTCTATCTTCCAATTGTTTTGCAAGATTGATAAAATATTCGTTGGTGAACACTTCTTTTCCATCAACTACCGCACTTGTATAACAAATCGTTGCCTCGCAAACACCACCGTATTTCTTAATGGCTCTCATTGAAACTTCCAAATTACGGGGATCATTCAAAGCGTCGAATACACGTACAACACCTACACCGTTTTCAATCGATTTTGCAACGAATTTTTCCACAACGTCATCTGCATAATGGCGATAACCAAGCAAATTTTGTCCTCTTAACAGCATTTGAATAGGCGTTTTAAGATGCGATTTTAACGTACGTAATCTTTCCCAAGGGTCTTCGTTTAAAAAACGCAGACACGAGTCAAACGTTGCGCCGCCCCAAGCCTCAATCGAATAATAACCGATTTCGTCCAACTGTTCGAGGACAGGTAACATTTCGTCGATACGCATTCTCGTCGCTGCTTGCGATTGATGCGCATCACGCAAAATCGTTTCTGTAAGCATTACTTTTCTATTTTCAAATTGAATATCCATTTTTACACCTCATTATTAAACGATTGCCAACAGGAATCCTGCTGCGATTGCCGAACCGATAACACCTGCAACGTTAGGTCCCATAGCATGCATCAAAAGATGGTTGCTGGGGTCTTCTTCCCTTCCGACGTCTTCGGAAATACGCGCCGCCATAGGAACAGCGGAAACACCAGCGCTGCCGATTAAAGGATTAATTTGACCTTTTGACAGTTTACACATCAATCTACCCATCAACAATCCGCCAATTGTACCGCAACTAAACGCCACAAGCCCAAGCGCGATAATCCCTAACGTCGAGCCTGTTAAGAAAGTTGCGCCATACGCTTTACAACCAACGGATACGCCCAAAAAGATGGTAATCGTATTCATCAACCCGTTTTGAGCCTGGGAAGAAAGACGATCACATACACCTGATTCTTTTAACAAATTGCCGAGCATCAACATACCCAAAAGAGGTACTGCATCAGGCAACAACAAACCTACAACCAACGTTACGATTACAGGAAAAATTACTTTTTCCACTTTGCTTACCGTACGAAGGGGTTTCATTTTAATTGCGCGTTCTTTTTTAGGCACAAACAACTTCATAAGTGGCTTTTGGATAATGGGAATCAAAGCCATATACGAATACGCCGCAACGGCAATTGCAGAAAGTAAATCTTTATGTTCACCGTTAAATTGAGAAAATGCAGCCAACTTTTGCGTTACGTAAATTGCCGTAGGCCCGTCCGCGCCGCCAATAATCGCAATCGAACAAGCCGCTGCAAGGTTAAACCCTATCGCCGTTGCCGCAATCAACGTTAAAAATACGCCAAGTTGCGCCGCCGCTCCGATTAACATACTTTTTGGATTGGAAATTAACGGACCAAAATCGGTCATTGCGCCAATTCCAAGGAAAATGAGCGGTGGATAAATTACGTTTTGTACCCCATAGAACAAATACCATAAAAGACCACGATTTTGCACGTTTTCATAGGTATGCTCTAACCCTTCGGGATACGTTCCCCAAACCACGTTGTACGCGCCGGGAAGATTGATGAGAAACATACCGAACGCAATCGGCAACAGCAACAACGGTTCGAATTTCTTTACGATTGCCAGGTACATCAATACAAACGAAACCAAAATCATAACGTAATTCTGCCACGTGCCACTCGTCAATCCTAACGAATTCCACAAATTGATGAACATTTCACCAAAATTTATAAGCAAATTATTTAACATAAACATCTCCGTTTGAGTCTATGATTAGCTAATAACAGCCAATACTGCGTCGGATTCTACGTTTGCGCCTTTTGTAACTTGGAAACTAACAACGCCGTCGCAAGGCGCGGTGATATCGTTATCCATTTTCATTGCTTCAAGAACAAGAATCGGTTGGTCTTTTTTAACGGTTGCGCCTTCCGCTACCAAAAGATTTTTAATAAGACCAGGGAACGGCGACAACACTTTTTCACCGTTTGCGGAAACAGGTTTTGCCGCAACAGCAGGCGCAGGAGCCGCCTTAGGCGTTGCAACAGGCGCAGCTACAGCAGGAGTAGCGGCAACAACAGGCGTTGCAATGGGAGCGGACGCAGTTGCGCCTACTTCTTCAACCCCTACTTCATAAGTTTTACCATTAACCGTTATAACAAAATTACGCATAATATTTTCTCCTTAAATTCTCTTTGTTTTTATTCTTTTTACGATAAATTCGCATTTCGGATTTACCTTTTCATAATACGCGGCAATCGCAGCTGTAATTACCGCAATCGTTTCGTCTGACAACGATTCTTCCGTTGCGTCGGCTACAGCCAAACTTTCACCTGCGTTCGTCGTAGTTGCTTTTTGAACGGGTTTTTCCGTTTTGGTGGTTTTTATTACGGTTGATTTCGACATAAATTTTCCAACCAACCAAACGACTAAAATCAAAAAAGCAATTCCGACAAATACAACGGAAAAACCTAATAAAGCGTACAACGCAGCTTCAGAGATACTCACTTCTCTCGTTTTTTCCGTAAGATTCGTCAATAAATTATACAACATTTACAGCCTCCTTATCTTGCAAGCATCTGCAAAGAAGCGATCAAATATTGTTTTACGAATTGAGGTTCGATTACAGCGTCAATATAACCGTCTTTTGCCGCATTGATAGGATCAGCGTTTTCGTCTGCATATCTTGCCGTAAGCGCCGCTTTATCTGCTTTCTCATCAGCCAATTCAATCTGAGCGCCCTGAACGCTGTCAAACAATGCAATCTTTGCATTTGCAAACGCGCAAGTATAATCAAACCCAACCGATTTAGACGCAAACAACGAATATCCAAGCCCAACGGCTTTTTTGTAGACAACGGCAATTTTTGCAGTGTCAATCGTATCCAACATATCCAAATATTCAGCAGCCTCTTTCATTACTCGACTGTTATTCGCGCACATACAAGGACAAATGCCTTTCACGTCGGTAAACGTAATAAACGGCAAGCCATAACAACAAGCAAATTCAGTAAAATTCTTAATTTTTGCGAGTTTCGCCGCCGTCAATTCCACTCCGTTTTCGCCACCGTCAAAAACAACCGCAGCAACCGTGATCCCACCCAATCTACCGAGCACGGTTTTTACTTCGGGTTCATAATTTGCGCAAATTTCTATCGGCATTTCAAAAATAGACATCAACGTATCCGCCGTTACGCATTCGTTTAAAACGGGTGCGGATTCGTTCAATTCAGCGTCGATTACGGGTATTTCCACCAATTCGCAAATAGAAATAATCGTATTGCGTACGCCGTCGATATCAGCAACTTCAAACGACGGGATTCCCGTTTTATCCAACGCTTTTACTCCGCCTACCTCTTCTGCTGTCAAATTTTTCCCAGCTTTTGCAGACAATACGAACGGACTGTTTACCGCTAAAACACTCTTCTTTTCCATAAAGAACGTAAAATCGGCAATCGCCGCCAACATTGCAGCCGATCCGTACACCTCGCCGTCCACGATTACGTATTGAGGCACAACGCCTTTAAGTTGCGTACTTCTAAGCAATAACTTGCCCAGCCCTTCCAATACGGTAACACCTTCGCCAACTTGCACACCGCGCGTATTAAGTACGTAAATCACGGGTGTACAATTTTTTTCTGCAGCGTCTAAACATTTTGCAATTTTGTCGCAATTTGCCTTTGATACGCCACCATCAAGCACCTTATAATTCTGCGCAACGATATAAAACGGATAACCGCTGAGCGTTGCAAATCCCGTAACGACGCCTTCGCCTGCGACTTCTTCTCCGTAAAAATCGTTTTTTGAAAAGCTGAATGCGGAAAGTTCAACAAAGCTGTCTTCGTCTACGAGCGCGTTAATACGCTGACGAATTTCTTTTCCTGCCTCCATAATTTTCGCTTTTCTTTCTTGCAGTAATTGAATTTTATCCATAATTGTTCCTCCAAGAAATTCAATGGTCTAATTGTATAAAAAATACATAATCGACATTTTTTGCCAACTCTCGACCAATTATCATTATACAACAAATAATTTCAAAAAGCAAGTGTTGAACAAAACTTTTTTTAATTTTTTATAAAAAAATGACGATTACGAATTTATAATTAACAAAAAATTCGCATCGTCGATGAAAAACTTTTACATAATTCGTTTTTTATATAGAATCGGTGCGATTTATAACAGTATACACCGATTTGAATAAATTTATTTATTACTTTTGTTTTTTCCCAAACGTTTTAAACTTCTTTGATACAAATGCTTGGATTTTATCTAAATTTTTATATAGTAATGTAAATATAATGAAAAATCCGATAAAAAACAACACCCAGAGCATTGCCCCCCACCAAGTATTAAGTGGAATAAAATCAACCGAATAGGCAGTACAAGACACCGCCAAAATCCGCGAGATTAAAATCATGATAAGAAAATATCGCGTACTCATAGACGAAAGCCCCGCCAAAAAACAAAGGACGTCATCAGGAAACATTGGCAAAACGAACATCAACGTTAAAAATAGATTGTCTTTGCCTTTTAATTTATTTTGCCATTTATTTAAAACGTCTTCCCCCACTATCCAAGCAACTGTCTTATGCCCCAATTTTCTGCCCACAAAAAACGCCGTAATCGAACCTAAAATAATCCCGATAAGGCTGTAAATTAACGTATAAAACGGCCCGAACAAGCCAACCCCTGCGGCTGTGCTGACAATGCTAGGAATTGGCAAAATTATCACTTGCAAATATTGCAAAACGATATAAAAAATCGGCATCCACACCCCTGCGTCTTCTAAATATTTTTGCAAGCTCTCCGCGCTCTTTATCACCGCAAAAAAGCCTGTTTTTTGTAAAATGAAAACCAAAACCAAACAAAACGTCAACAGAATATACCCGCTGAACAACGTCTTTGTCAAGGTTTCTTTTCCTCTCAACGTACACCATACGCAAAAACCGCATAATGCAAGCAGTAACCCTGCTGTCGCAATCGATAACAGTACGTTATATTTCACAAAAAAAGCGTGCGATATTTTGGAAATACATAAAATAGAAAACACGATGCAAACGACGGAAAAGAGAAAAAACACACATAAAAAGAATATTTGGTTTTTCGTTGGTTTTCTTTTTTCTTCTTGATTGATTTTCATGGTTACGTTCCTTTGCTTTAGTATTGTATTTTTTTATAATATTATTTATGTAATCGCATTATTTATAATATTGTAGGAAAACCCTTCCAAAAACCACCTTTGCACCCTTTGCTTATATTTGACGGTCCTTTTCCGTCGTCTACCCAAAGCGGTGTATTATATAAGGCGTTTGACGCAATATCCACGCGCGGACATTGGCTTCTGTCCAAAGTTTTTAAATGCAAATTATCCGCAAAAGCCAATTTCCCTAAATTTTTACAGTTTGCCCCAAGAAAAACTTGTTGCAAATCACACATATAAAAAGCCCAATCTCCAACTGCGGTTGCTGACGTAAAATCAGCATATTGTAGAGATGAACAACGGTGAAAACAAGAGCCGTCGAACCATCTTATATTTTCCGTATTAATTTCTTTAAGCGAAGAACAACCTCTAAACGTGGCAAATTCTATCGACGTAATATTAGGAGATAAAACCACCCGTTCAAGCGCAGAACAATTTTCAAAAGCCTGTATCCCGAGTGCGTTTACTTCAGGAAGTAATTCTACGTATTTAATATACGGATTTCCGACAAAAGCGTAATCTTTTATCGTCGTCGAATTCAACGTCAACATTTCTATATTAAGCAGCGTCGGGCATTTGTATAAAATGCTTTTCCTTTTATCGTATAATATACCGCCCTCTACCGTCAAACCCGTATTTTCAGGCGAAACTGTAATTTCTTTTAATTTCGGCAATTCAATTTGATACGGGTCGTTCCACAAATACGACGTTACCATTCCCATATGTAATTTTTCTAAATTTTCACACCTTGAAACCGCTGATGCGGAAAAATCCGTTACGCTATCGGGCAGAATAAATTCGGTTAAATTGTTACAATTAGAAAACGCGCCCGTATAAATTGCCGTTACCGTATCGGGAATCAAGACGCTTGTAAATTCCGCGCCCGAAAATCCGCCTTTAATAACTTTGAGATTTTTCGGAAACTTTAAAACTCCCGTCAACGGATTTCCCGAAAACGTGGCATATCCAATTCCTTGGATAGCCGAATCGTAAAGATTTAAATCAACGATTTTTGCCCCTTGAAACGCGCCGTCGCCCAATTCTTGCAACGTTGACGGAGCAACAAGCGAAGTCAATTCTGTTTCTTTAAACGCATTGATTTCAATCGTTTCCAACCCTTCTATAAGCTCGATTTGAGAAATTGGTACGCCGTAAAACGCCTTCTCGCCTATGTGTTTCATATTTGCGCCAAGGGTTACGTCTGTAAACTTTTCTCCAAATAACGCCTCTTCTCCGATTTTCGTTATGGGAGAATCTTGATAGGTATCAGGAATGGTGAGTTCCCCCTCTCCGAACGCATACAAAAGAGTCGCCTCGGTTTCCTCGTCGTTTTTGACGATAATCATATTTTCCACGACGTTTTCTTGCGTTATATACGTATAGTTATTTTCGTTATCTTCTTGCGGAGATAAAAGATACGAGCCGTGATACGGAAAATCGTCTTTAAATTGGATTTGAGATATCGGAGCTTCCGTTTCCCAAACTTTTATAAAGTACGTGGAAAGACATACGCTCTTGATACATTCGGGGATATAAATTTTACGAATCCGCCCCAAGTCCCCCGGTCCTTTGGAGGGCGCCCACATACCGTGTGAACGATAATTTGCGCCCAAATGGGAAATGGGATATTCCCCGATTTGTTCAGGTACACGCCAAGTGGATTGTTCGAGAATTTCTGAAGGGATACCAATTATAGAATACGTGCCGTCTTCTTCAATTTGCAAAGTGTATCCCTCTACGTCGATTTCATATTCTTCATTGCAGGCAACAAAACCAAGCGATACGCAAAACAAACATATAACGAATAACAATAAAATTGTTAGTTTTTTCATCTTTTTCCTCCTTGTCTATTGATAATATCCCCCCCCTTCCGAAGAGCCAAACATTTTCAGCTATTTTATTATATTATTCGCCTCTATCATCATTTTCCTGTAAAACAGGCAAAGTTTTTCTAAGGTCTACAATAGCGGCGCGCGCCAATTCGTCGCAACGGTTGTTAAACTCGTTATCAGCGTGTCCCGCCACTTTATGAAAGGTAACCTCATGCGTTTTTGTCAAAGCGTATAATTCTTCCCAAAGGTCAACGTTCAACACGGGTTTTCCGTCAGATTTTTTCCAACCGTTCTTTTTCCAACCGTAAATCCACCCCTCCAAAAAGGCGTTGACTGTATATGCCGAATCGCTATAAACGTCCACTTTACAAGGATATTTAAGTCGTTTTAATCCAACGATTACCGCCATAATTTCCATTCGGTTGTTCGTCGTTTCTTCTTCCGCACCGTTATATTCACGTTTGATATCGCCGTATATTAAAATGCCACCGTAGCCGCCAAGACCTGGATTGCCAGAACATGCTCCGTCCGTATATAAAATTACTTCTTTCATTTCTAATTCTCTCTTTTTAAACGTTTCGCTTGGAAAATGTTTTTGGTTTTTTATAAAATCGTGTTTTTTTCCTTGAAAAATAATTGACAAATGTTTTTTTTTGTTATATAATAGCTACGTTGTTTAGGGGAGTGGCTCAACGGTAGAGTAGCGGTCTCCAAAACCGTAGGTTGCGTGTTCGAATCGCGTCTCCCCTGCCAAATGGAAGGGTGTCGAAATTTGATACAGTTTTTATTGGACTGTTCAATGGCGACACCTTTTTATTTTTTTCGTTAGTTTTTCCGTAAAGTGCTGGCAAATCAACGTGTCAGCACTTTTATTATACCTTTTTTTTCTAAAACTTGCAACCAAATTAGCTTGTTTCAAACATAATATTATGCTATAATCTTTAAGTTGTTGGAGAAATTATGAAAAGAACTCATTATAACCAAGATTTTAAGCTAAAAATCGTGAAGAAATACTTAAAAGGAATAAGCAGTAGGCAGCTTTGCACAGAATACAAAATCCCCAAGAGTGCCGTACTTTATTGGATTAGTAAATATCGAAATATTTGTAATATAAAAGGAAAAATCGTTACAATCGCTGATTACAACGAATTAAACAGACAAAACGAAAGAAATGAATTATGTTTAAAAATTTACAAGTCGACTGGACTATCCTCTCAATCCCCGCAAAAAGATAAACTTGAAGCAATTAGGCATCTCAGTAAAGACTATCCTGTTAAATACTTATGCGAAGTTTTAGCCGTAAATAGAACAAAATACTATAGATACATTAAAAATACCGCAACTAAGACTTCTTTACGCCGAAAGGAATTATCTACGCAGATTATAGAAATTTTTAACGAAAATAATGCCCGTTACGGTTCAAAACGGATTTGCGCCACCTTGAAAAGGATGGGGATTAATACCTCTAGACGTTTAGTTACCGATCTTATGAAAGAAAACAGCTTGTCGGTTAATATAGGCGAAAAGCCTGCACGTCCCCCACAAAATTATGATAGTAGACATCCAAATCACTTAGCTTGGCAAAAACGTTATGCGCTTTCTTGTCCAGACGTTGCTTGGCTTAGCGATGTTACCGACTTTAAAATTTGCGGCGTAAAGTTTTATATATGTGCAATTCAAGATATTGCCAGTCGATATATCCTTTCTTATAAAATTTCCACCCATAGCAATGCAAAACTTGCAGCTTTAACATTCCAAGATGCCAATAAGTTTCGGGCTGCCCCTTTGAGTTTATTATTCCATAGCGACCAAGGCGCCATTTATACCAGTATGAGTTTTGGCTCATATCTCCGCGCAAATGGCGTTACGCAATCTTTTTCTAGGAAAGGTTGTCCCCATGATAATGGGCATATGGAATCATTTTTTGCTACGCTAAAAAAAGAAGAAATCTACCGTCGCAAATATACTTCACCGGAAGATTTCTTCAAATCAATTGAAAACTATGTAGAATATTATAATAACAAGCGTTTACATTCTTGTTTAGGCTACCAAACACCTAAAGAAGTTTTAGATTATTATGATAATGCTTCAAGGTTATAATACTTCAAAACTTCTTTTTGTTGCGTATTTAATTTGCTTTCAATCGTTTTACCGTCCGACAAAGTAGCGGTTACAACATCAGTTACATCTAAAATGGAATTAGCCCCCAACAAATCGGTATAATATAACCCTTCTACTACATGCACGTCCGATACAGCAGAACCAACACCGGCCTTAAATTGTTTGGAGTTGTTGGTGACAGATTCGCTTACTTCAATTTTGACCCCCTTTTTATTCTCTGCATACGACTTTCCAGCATTTGCTGTTTCAAAGGCTTTAGCCGCTACGTTTAAAAACTCCGAGCCGAAACCGCCAGCATACGTATCCACGTACAAATACGATAAGTTAGCGTTTTCTTCAGGTTCATACTCGACACCACCGTCACAACTAGCCATCAAACCACACGCCATTACACTTGCCATAGAAATTGCAATAAATTTTCTTTTCATCTTTTTTACCTCTTTTTATTTTTTATTTTTAAACATGTTTTTCGACATGAATAAATACTTATTTTACTAATAGTTAAAGTTTTGCTGATATTCACTTTCTTCTAATATATACTTTTTCAAATTATTGGAAGTGACTATTCGTCTTTTAATACTTTTAATTGCCTACTTAGCTACTACCTTGTTGCTGTTAAAGTAAATCTCGCCGTCAACTACTTTCCAATATCCACCCCAAGCCGCAACTTGTTCCGTCGTAGCCGTGAGCAAATCCGTTGCCGTTTCGTAAGGCGCCGTCGTATCCTTATCCGTATATTGCGTCGCATTGCTTATCACGTATACGTTGGTTAACCGCACGTCGCTTTCGCCGCTACCGAACACGTACGATTTTTCAGCGGGATCGCTATATGATCATTGGATTTCTCCTTTTATTGAGGGATTACGAAAACGCCTTCTCCTCCGCAGAGCGTTACGGTGTACTTACCGTCGTCGAGTTCTACTGTATAACATTCGTCTTTTCTATATACGATTGCCGTCGTTTTTCCTGTAAATTCGATTTCCACAAAAGAATCCTTAAAATCGGTGGGGTCGGAATAATTCGTCAACATATACCCGTCGTTGCCTTTACCGTCTTTAAAACAGCCGACGATTAAATTTTCCTCCGCCCGACAACGACCAACGCCGTCATAGGCAGAAAGCGTATGCGCAAGAGAAGAAAAATCATCTCTATCCCAGCGCAAATCGCCTCGAACGTTTAAAACTCCTTGCCATTCAAAATCCATATACGCTTCGGACAATTTTTTCAAATTACGATTAAGTTGTTGTACGTCAAAATAGCTCTGCGTGCGTTCATAAACACGAGGCAATAAAACGCCGTTTTCGTCGTATCGAGGCGTATATCCGTCGATAATCATAGCTTTTCCGTCTTTATAACCAAATTCTCCTCTCAACAACTCTTTGGGTTCTTGATAACAAAACACTTGAATATTTTTTACGCCGTACGCAAGCGCAACGTAGTATTGCAAAGACAATTCTTTTTCGTTGGGATATCTCCAATTTAAGGTTTTAGAATCCATAACCTGCACGTACAAATACAAATCCGCGCCGTATCGTTTCGCATAATATTGCAACAATTCGAGATTATTCAACAGTTTTCCGTCGAAACGGTTGGTATAATACGGATAAAAATCCGTTCCTATCCAGCGTTTTACACCTTGAGGCAAAGGAGCAAGAATTTCCTCGCAATATTTTTTTACGTAATCCTCGTACCCCTTGCCCTCGCCCATAGATACTTGATCCGCGCAAGCATAATTCGGCCAAAGCGTTACCGTAAATTGCTTGTCGGGATAATTTTTCAAAAGAAAATCCACTCCAAATTTCAAATCGTCGATATCGGGACGCCCCGTCATAGAAGAATAACGTTTGTCGCCAAGCGGTTCGTCGCATACGTCAAAACCCGTTACTACCGTTTCATAACCTTTTAAAATTTCCGACCAAGGCTTTCCAAACGACGTGTCCTTGTTATCCATATACAAATGCGCGTTAATTCCGTATTTTTTACAAAATGCAAGCCCTTCGGACAAATATTCCGCCGTTTCTTCGTTGGTTGGAAATAACGTAATTTCGTTAAATTCCGCCTCTTTATACCACGCCCAAAGTTGTTCTACAAGATCGGGACTGTACCACGCGCCAAGCGTGATTTCCTTTCCGCTGTTATAGTAAGAAATTTTCTCTGTTTTTTTACTTTCTTTTTTCATTATGCAAACTCACTTTTCATTTTTTTTACGCCGACAGCGTTACGCTTATCATAGGACGAACGCAAACGATAAAACTGCCGCTTTGCGCCTCTTTCGTCGGATTGCCAAAACAATCCACTACGGAAACTTCACGAATTCCCGAAAATCCTGCCGAGCGCAAATAATATTGCCCGTATCCGATTTGTTCGGGGTCGGTAGACAGCGCAGGTCGCATATACGTACCTGTCGCGCGCGTATAATCCGTCGTCAACGCCATTCTGCTATCGTTTGCGGAAAAACCATAATTTACGTTCGTTATATCTTTATACGAGGGCAAATACACGTAATCTTGCGTATCCGCGCAAGGATAATCGGGATACAACCCCTCCTCTACGCCGTTAGATACGGTTACCTTGTTCATCAACGCCCGTTCGTGCGCCCCGAATGCGATATTTCTAAATTCGCCGTTCAACCATTTTCTGATTTCCGATTGAGAATAATCGTTCGGATTATAGGTTACGCCCGCTATTTCAATCGCATTGTCAATATCCCAAAACGGCTGCGTATCCAACAATTTTTCCGCAATCAATACAATGCCGTTTGTTTCCGAAAGAACTTGCCAACGGATAGGTTCTACCATGAAATAATAGCTTTTTCCGTATATAATCGTTTCACCGTTCGTAAACTTTGCATAACTTTCGCCGTTGACATAATGATTTGAAGTCATCTTCACGTACGATACGCCGTTTAGCGTATAATATCCTTTTGAATCGGCAACCAACGCGCCACTATCAATTTTTTCGTCCAACGTTGCAATCGTTTGCGCGTTCGACACTACCGATTGCGGATATTCCCCAAGCGTGAGATATTTCTTTCCGTTCTCCGTTTGAATTTGCGGCATTGCCAAAATAACAAAGTCCGCGTTTTCGTACGTAATTTCATAATTTTGCGCCGACGCGCCTTCGTATTTTACATAATTTTCATATACCCCTATCGTTTCTACTTGCGTTCCCGCAATCAAACGGGGCAAAGCAGACAATGCGGTTTCGTCGTCGTTACCGACCAATCCGACGAGTTCGTAAGAAAATTCCGGCTGATAATTAACGAAAGTTTTCGCTACGTTCGCCTTTACGGTAAGCGGAGCTTTTACTACGGTCAACGTAGCCGCCATCGCCTTTTCACGCCCGCCCGGCAAGGTAACGGTTGCGCGTACTTCGTATTCGCCAACGTTAATTTGACCGTTATTTTCATATTCAACCGTCGCACCCACGGGCAAATTTTCCACGGACAAATATTGGGCTACGCCGTTGTATACCGTTTCTTTATCGGAAAATTCGATATATTCGGACGTATCTTCCAAAACGATTAAATCAAACGTACAGGAAAGATTGTTATACGTTACCGTCAACGTATGTTCTCCAATTTGATTTTGCTTTGCGCGATCCGTTTCGGACAGCATATCTTCGGTCAACGAAAATTCTTCCGTTTCTCCGTTCAAATATTCGACGATAACCGTTACGATATCGTATTCAAAGCCTCCGACAAACGTTTCGTATTGCTCGTATTCGGTTTCCAAAGTTTTCGCTTTGTTCACCCATTGCGGTTTTTCCGCAGGCTTGCACGCAACAAAACCACTCAGCGCCAACGCCAAAACAAATAACGCCATTGCCTTTATCAATCGTGTTAAGACATTTCTCATAAGCCTCTTTCCTCACTCATATCTTCTTCGTAAATCATCCCCGATATGTAATAACTGTTGCAAGTCGGGTCGTACAAACGAACGTCCACACGCCCGTCCTCGTAATATCTGCACAACGTAACCAAGCCCTCTACCTTCGGATTTCCGCCGATTGCCGTAGACCAAGTATCCGTAGTGATATGCTGTACGGTATTATTATTTTCGCCCTCCATTTCAAGATAGGTAAGCCCACCGCCAACGTGTCCGGAAACCACCTGCACGACGTTGGGATTGTCTTTTGCGAGTTTATTCCAAATCCCCGTTCCGTTGTTTGTCGTCGCACCGTCTTTAGCCGCCAAGCCATAATTGGGAATTCCAGAAGAAAGTTCTCCTTCTGGAATCAGGTTTTCATGTGTGGAAACGATTACTTTATAATCTGCATGTTTTTTTACAATATAATCAAACCATTCCAACACTTCGTCGCGAGGCTCGAATTCCAAACAAATAACCATATATTTTTCGCCTTGAACATCGAAAAGGAAATAAGTATTGTCAAGGTTGCCTTTTTCAAACGAACCGCCGTAACAATCCTTTTCCTTCCATTCGTCGTATCGGAACACCTTATTAAATTCCGCGCTGCTGCGGGTGTCCGAACCGTACCCGAACGAGGACTGCAAATCGTGATTTCCCAACACCAACGTATACGGAACGACTCCGTCCAATATAGACATATGTTCTTGGAAAACTTCCCATTCCGTCGGCGTTGCGTTTTGTGTCAAATCCCCTACGGTCAAAACGAGTTCGATATTTTCCTTCGCGCGATTGTCCAAAATCCAATCGTTAATCATAATATTGAAATTATAGAAACGCCATTCGTCGTAAGACAGCCAATCTCTGCCCTGCCTTGTCGAACTTGCCACCGCGTAGTCCTGCGGGTCGGGCAAAATTACCGCCGTCCAATAATCGCAAGTGTCTTCATTGATAATTTTATACCAGCTGCGGCTGACGATTTTTGCCGAATTTCCCGAAACGTTATCCTCGAATACGAGGTTTTTAGAAACGTTTAACGTCAAATTCCACAACAAATTTTGCGTACCTTTGGCAAATAAAATCTGCTTGTTTGAAGAAATTTCGTCCGCCGTTCTGATCGTTGACCAAAACCGTACGTTTGCCATTTCCCCGACGAATTTTCCGCCGCCGTAGCCGTCGGTATCTGCTTCGGATAAATCCGAACCCAAATAATACGTCGCCGCCGAAAGCGTACCGTTACAAACTGCGTTAAACGTCTTGTACAGTGCGCCGTTGAGATAAAACGCCGTGTCCGTATCCCCGAATGTAAACGCAACGTGATTCCAACGCCCGTTATACAACGAAAGTTCGCCAATTTCCAACGTTTGCGCGCCGTAACGGAGCATCAATCCGCCCGTCGCCGTCGTATACAACCCAAAACTGCCGTTATCAAACGCAGAATAATTGGTGTTGTTGGTTATCAAAGTTTTTCTGCCCTCGTTTGCAGAGGAGGCTTTCACCCAAAGTTCCACGGTTTTAGGCGCGTACGCCGTCGATTTTTCACTCTTCAAATAATCGTAACCCGTAAATTCGTGATAATAATTCGTATACGTATCTACGTATGCAAGCGGATTTTCTCCGTCCACGCGATTACCGAATCCGCAACAATCGTTTTCCGTTCTCCAATACGCAACCAAACCGTCTTCCGTACCCTGCAATTTCTCGAATACGTAACGGGAAATTTCCGCGCTCGTTCTAACCGTGTCCCAAATTTTGATTTCCCCGATTTCGCCGTCGAACGGTTCTTGCGTTTCCGTTCCGCCAACGTAAATTACGCTGTCGCCCGTTCTTGCAGCGATAGCCTCACCCGTTGCAAACAAAGTTCCGTCCACAAACAAAGCCGTTCTGCTTGTTTCAAATACAATCGCAAGTCGGGTTTTTCCCCGCGCGGACAAATTCAACAGCGAAGTAGAAATCAACTGCGTTTGCCCTGCGCGCACAACGATTTCGTCGTTTTCGACGTATACGCCGAACGTTTCGTTACCGATAACGAAACCGTCTTTTTCACACGACGGAGCAATCGTAATTTCTACCGTAACGATATCCGCATTGTCAATCGCATTTTCGCTGACGGCGTAAGCCTCTCCGTTAAAATAAAATTCTTCCGTTTCATAATAAATAATTTTTGCAATCGGCAATACGTATTCTGCGCTTTCCGATCCAAACGCCCCGAATACGCTTTCCGAAGTCAACGACACTTTAAAACGGAAATATCCCTCCGTATTTCTCGTAGGTTTTACCAATTCCAAGGGTATAATCTCCGCCACGTAACCTTTGGGCAGTTCCTTTTCCACCGCTTTCAAAGCCTCTTGTTTCGCCTCGCGTTCGTTATAGCAATTCGACGCGAGAATTTTCGACAATTTTAAATCCCCGAGCGTAATGCCCGAAATATCACATTCAAACAATTCCGCCGAAGTTTCATTTTCAAAAAACGCAAGATATGCAACCGTCGTTTCCCCCGCGCCCGAAAGCGTTAAGGCAAAACTGTCCAAAATGCCGACCGCACCGTCAAGCACAACCGTCGCGCTATCCGCCGAAACGTTTGCCTCGTACGTGTGCAACGTTCCGTCGTTTGCAATCAATTCAAGCCCGACCGTACCCGAATACGTATCGACAAACCCGATTTTTGCGTATTTGTACGCGCCGAGATTGATTTTATCTTTCGCGGACAGAGTTTTCGAGGCAACCGAACGGGTTTCTCCCGATAAAACAAGCCCTGTATTATACGTTAAACTCGTACCTGCCCCTGCCGTAAGCCAATCCAACACCTTTGCCGAGCCAAAGCACAACGCCTTTTGTTTATTGCCCAAAACGTTGCCGATCGTCGCCCGAAACGGCAATGATTCCGTCGTCGTTCCGTCCGACACGATCACCGAACCCGTCAAAGCGCCTTTCGTTTGATTGAGTATAGGCGCGTTATACGCGTTGGATTTTACCGTAACTGTAAACGAGTCGCCCAACAGATTTTCAACCGTCAGTTTCACAGCGTTTTCCGCATTCGCCTTGGTTGCGCCGTCGGCATAATCCAAAGCAATGGATTTTGACAACGTTTGTTTCAATTCGTCCAAAGCGTTGCTATCGTTCTCCGCATATTCCCTCGCCGCGTCCAACGTCGGGAAGAACCCGATATAATCAACCAAAGCCCAACGTTCCAAACCCGAACGACGTCCGAAATTAAAACGGAATTCGTCGGAAAGTCCGCGGAATGCAGGCGGTGTGAAATCGGTAGAATAAAAACTGTTTACCGAATCCAAATATTGTACCGTGCCTTGATCTTCGTTTACGACCTCAATTGCGTTCTCGGTTTTACTCGTATCAAAAGTAACCCTCAACCAATCCCCCTCGTCGTAACCGATATTATACGAATAATACGACGCATAATTGGCAAAGAACAACTGCGACGGCCCTTGTCCCGTAATATTGATACGGTATTGAATGATAGGATACGATTGCATCAAAAACCGATTGTTATCCGCAACGGTGTCAATCAACACCCAAAATCCGTCGTCTACGTACGGGTCAGCCTGTACGATTTTCATAACGCCGTCCAAATAATACGCCTCTACCGACATTTTCCCTTGCGACAACAAACGATTGATAATTTCTTCGTTGTCGAATTTATACAAAACGGGTTGATTGGGTTCGGGTTCGATTTCCAAACGGATATCTTCTACGAAATGATAATATCCACCGCTGCAAAGTCGCGCGTCAAACTCAATATACCCGTATTCCGTCTTCGTCGGGTATTGATACGAATAATTCACCACTTCCGTACTAATCCCCAAAAGTCCCTCCGTATAATCGGTGGCGAGTTTAACGATCTTTTCTTCCGTACGCTCTGAAAGCGCAAATTCCGAGGGGGTAAGGTCGTTTGTCAACGTTTCTTCCGCGTTGGTAAGACGGGATTTTGCCAACCCGTCGAAATTTTCCGCGTCGCTCAACGTTTCAAAAAACGCCATATATTCCACCCAAGCCTCTTTTTCGGAGGATGTGTTTCCGCGCGCAAAATTCAAACGCATCGAATACAATCCGCCTTCAAACGCGCTGTTGTCTTGAAAAGCGGAAAAACCTTTCTCCACGACTTCGCCCGTTTCCATATTTTTCACGAAAACGCCCTTGCCGTTCTTTTGCGTGTTTCTCAAATCGAGAATGACTTCCACCCACTTGTCGTTATATTCTTCGCCAAGCGAAAATTCCGAACGGTACGTAACGCTGGAAGAAAATGCGTTGTCGGGATTACTCTTCCAAAAATACAATTGGAATCGCCCGTTTAAACAAGCGGAATTTCTCTTAAATTTGAACTTTACGTAATTGTAATCGCTCATATTGATACGTTCGATATCCTGAGGCGCGTCTACGGAAAACTGAAACCCGTCCTCGTACGTCGAAGTGGTGTCGATAAACATATATCCGTCTTGACAGGAAAGTTTAGCCGTAGAAGTTTCCACCTGATTGATAAACAACCCCGAATCGAACGCATACGCCAATTGTTTGCCCGTCGAATCCGCCGCTTTGGGTTGAATCACCCCAAACGCAAACGCCGAAAACAACGTCAATAATGAAATACAAACCGCCAATAATTTTCTTTTAAGACCTTTCGTCATAAAATTTCTCCTTAATTTTTTGCTGTTGAAAGTATCTTAAGGAAATACTTTCATTTGTCGAATTCATAGCTCCGACAACAGGTAAACCCAACGAGTTTTTTTACGCGCCTTTGTGTTGCGTTTACCTCTTGTCGGAACGATTTTTTTGTACGCGCCCCCTTACGCGGAGCGTTTGCTCCGCGTAAGTTTCACGTATCGTTTGTTTTTTATTCTTTCCACCCTCCCTCGACAGGGAGGCTGCTCTTGTCATTACGAAGAGCAAAGCGACGAAGTAATCCTTAGATTGCCACGCCTACTTCGCAGGCTCGCAATGACAGGGAAAACTTCTTTACGCGTTAGTTTTTTGTACAACAACTGCGTTTGTAGGCAAATCACTTGCCGCAACGTATCTAATCGTACCAAATCCGTACCAGCCCGAAGGCCCGCCATTCACGCCCTCTATCGCAAATTGAATACCTTCAATTTGCCCGTTTGTATTTAAGAAATCTTTAATAGGCACATATACGGTTACCCAAGTATCACTCGATCCCATACCTACTTCCGAACCTTTGATTACGATTCCGTTATCAGCGTCCGTTTCATCATAATTATACAAATGCAACGTATGTTGAGTTTTTGCCGCCAAACGAATTTTCAAATATCCGTCTTGCGCAAACGTAAGGGTTTTTGCAAACGTAAGACGCATACCACTACCGCCAGCAGCTGCGTTTACACGAATAGCATTATAGTCTGCTCCCATCGTTGTATACCAATAATACCAACCTTCTGGATAATTAGCCACTGCTGCGCAAGGATTATTATAATCGTCAATAATCAAATCACCCATTGTGTACGTATACAAAGTTGTATCCCACATATGGATTTCATTGCCCGTAATCGTGTCGGCAAGTTGTTCCATATAAGATTTTTGTACCGTAACATTGAAAGATTCTGCCGCTGCTGTAATCCAAGTAGAAACGGACGTTTTATTCCAATATTGCAACGTAACCGTGGTTGTGCCTGCTTTCAACGCCGTCAATCTTCCGTCTACAATGGTCAAAACCGAAGTATCAGCGATTAACAAAGAAACTTCTGCCCCGTCCATTGCAACGCCGTTTTCCGTTACGCCATAACTTACGTCGTATTCGTTTCCGTTCATAATTTCAAGCGAAGAAATATTTTCCTCTACCTCATAAGCCTTGGTAGCGTACGTCATATCGCCGAAATGAATCCAACCGCCAGCTCCTACAAACGCAATTTGAATCCCTTTCAATTCGTTATTCTCATCAACGATTTCAGACATAGGGATATAAACATATCCGTGTTGCTTTCCACCAAATTGGTCTAAAACATAAGAATTCGCTGAATTCGTTTCATCCAATTTATAAACGTGTATTTCGCACTCAACCGCCCATTTAAGGTCGTTGAAAGCAATTCTCATTCTCAAATAACCGCTTGTATACGTTTGTGTTTTCGGAAATTCGATGCGATAACCCGTACCCGTCGTATTCGGAACAAAACTGTACATAGGTTGATTTGACATCTGTGTTAACTGATATCTAGTATCTGTTTGAGGATGATTATACTGTTGAATTGTTGTATCAGTAATCAATTCTTTATAATCTTCGCTGTTAAACATTGCGATTTGATTACCCGTAAGGGTTTCTGCAATCTTATCTTTCACGCATTGGGTTACGTTAAAGGTTACGGTTGCCGTTCTGTTGCCCACCGTTGCCGTAAGGGTTGCCTCGCCTGCGGACACCGCTTTCACCGTCAAGTTTTCGTCTACGGTAATACCGCCCGTCGTCGTAATGATAGCGGGAATTCCTTGCGCGCCAACCAAAACAAGGTCTACGGTTTCACGCGTTTCCATAGCCAATTCGGTTACCGCCTCGTCGTTTTGCGTAAAGGAAACCGAAGTTACCACCGTATCTACGACTTTTTTCAAGAACGTTTTGCTTGTATCGGAAAGATATTCGTCCTCGCCCTCTGCTTTGCCGTACGCGCCTTGCAACGCCGCGCCTGCAACGTACGCGAGGGAACGTTTTGCCGTGTCCGTCGTATAAATCACTTGGGTTTCGCCGTTTGCGTCGGTGTAAGAAACATAGCCTCTTGCGCTGATTTCTTCATTGTAGAACGCTTCGGGATAATCTTGAAAACTACCGTTTTCGCTTTCACCGCCCAACACGCCCGAATACACAAGCGTGGTCGCCGTCGAATGTTCTCTCCATACGTTTGCCACTACGTTCACCGCGTCCAACGTAGTTACCGCGTCCAAATTCAGCTCTGCGCCGTTTAAAACTCTCGTCGGGATAATCAACGTACCAAACGTTGCGTTCGACGGAAGTTTTGCCAAATCGGCAGAAGAAATGCCGGTTTCAAAACGAATACCGTTAGGGGATTTTACGCGTACGGACGCCTTTTCCGAAATTGTAAAAGAGGAAATTTCCACCACGCCTTCGACTGCTTCCGTCGCCGTTCCCGTTACCGTTTCGGGAAGAGCGAACATTTCTTCCGCGCCTGCCGTCGCAGTATTCAACCCCAAGCCAACGCTAAGACAAAGCGCGGCCAAGCCACTAAAACAACTGATAAGTGATTTTTTGATGTTAGCCATTGTTTGCACCTCCCGTTGCACCGAACCACGAACCTGCCCATCCGCCCATATTGTCGTCGCCGTACGAAATCGTTAAAACGTCCGTATCTTCGAACTTACTAATGGTGAGAATGGGAGATTCTACATAGAATTTCTTCATTCTTTTTGCCTCCTTTTTATTAGTTTTTTATTTTTTTATATTCAGCCTTTCGGCTTTATACCTGTTTGTTTCCTTGTTTTTTAATCGAAAGGATTGTTTTCGGAAAAGTCAAGACTTTTCCCTACAAAGTTTGTATTTACCCTAACCCGTAGGGAATGGTCTTGACCATTCCGCGCTTGTCAAGCCTTGATTCATTTGGTAACCAACGTACCGTCCGACAAATCCGTACCTGCCGCAACGTACTTAATCTTACAGAATCCATACCAACCCGACGGCGATCCGTTATGGTCTTCCACGGCAAATTGAATTCCTTCGATTTGTCCGCTTGCGTTCAAGAAATCTTTAATAGGTACGTATACGGTTACCCAAGTGTCTTGGTTGCTTGAATTCATACCCACTTCCGAACCCTTTATTACAATTCCGTTGGTTGCGGCCGTTTCATTATAATTATACAAATGCAACGTATGATACGTTCTTGCCGCCAAACGGATTTTTAAATATCCGTTTTCGTTAAACGTAAGCGTTTTTACAAACGTAAGCCTCATACCGCTACCGCCGACGTCTGCGTTTACACGAATGGAATCATAATTTTTACCCATAGTCGTATACCAATAATACCAACCGTCGGGTTTACCGTCTACAGGTTTAAACGGATTGTTATAACCGTCGATAATCAAATCGCCCATCGTATGCGTATATAACGTACTATCCCACATATGGATTTCATTATCCGTAATCGAATCGGCGAGCTGTTCCAACGCGGATTTTCCTACGGTAAGCGTAACCGTTTTGGAAACGAGTTTTGTCGTTCCGTCCGTATCGTACAACGCAATTTCCACCGTGGTCGTACCTGCTTTTAACGCGGACAATTTTCCGTTTGCAATCTTCAACACCGTTTCGTCCGCTACCGTATAACGGATATCGGGATTGTTAACGGCGACGAGGTTATCCGTCGCGCCGACGTTTACGTCGTATTCTTCACCCGATGCCATTGTCAGCGAGGTTAAATTTTCGGTAATTTCGTACGCCGAATGATTGGGCAAATACGTGATATCCGAGAACATTTTCCAACCGCCCGTCGTAAACGCGAATTGCAATCCGTCGATCGTTCCGTCCGTATTGGCAAGCAAGGCAACGGGAATGTAAACGAAGTTTTCGTTTCCGCCTTTAAAGCCCGTGAACGTCCAGCCGTTTGCCGAATCGGTTTCGTCGTAACGGAAAATTTTAAGCGTACTCGACGCGCCTTGTCCGTCGCTGTCGAATATCAATCGAATACGCAGACAACCCGTCGTATATTCCCGTTCTTTCGGGAACGTGAGTTTGAAACCGCTGCCGTTTGTCGCGACGTTGATACGTACGCACGAATAACTTTTCACGTCCGTATTATACAATCCCCAACTTGCGGGGTCGCTGTTATACTTATCCACGGTCAACGCGGACATAGCGTATTCGTAGAGTTTGCTATTCCACATAAACACTTCGTTTTCGCCGAGCGAATCCGCAATCTGTTCCATAATCGGTTTGTACACCTGCACGTCGATATTTTTCTCAAATACGCACGCGCCAGTAGCGTCGTAATATTCGATGGTAACGGTCGTTATGCCGCGTTGAATTGCCGTCAATTTTCCGTTTTCTATCGTCAAGCACTCTTCGTTTTCAACCGAATATCTCAAATCTGCGTTTTCAATCGTTTCGCCGTCAAGCGCAATGCTTGCCGTTAAATCGTATTCGTTCCCCTCGACAATCGTCAAACCCGACAGATTTTCCGTCAGTCTGTAATCCACGTAATCGGAGTCGTAGAACATTCTCGATATCATTTTCCAACCGCCCGTCGTAAATGCGAATTGCAACCCTTCCACGACTCCGTCTGCATTCGCAAGTTTGGACAACGGCACGTAAATATCCTGCGAACCTGAAACAAATCCCGAATATTCAAGAGCGTTTTCTGCGTTCGTTTCGTCGTAACCGAAAATCTTCAAAGTGGTGTTCGCATGGCTCGCGCTGTCGAATTTTACGTTGATTTTCAAACAGCCCGTCGTCGCCGCGATCGGTTTTGCAAACTGTACGCGGAAACCGCTGCCTTTCGCATTGCAATTCATTCTGACGAACCAAGCGTACGAGCTCTTATCCAAATACCAACCTTCGGGCGCGGCAGGGTCTACGCCAAACGGATTGTTGTATTCTTCGATCAACAAATCGGACAACATATACGTATACAAATCGCTGTCCCAAAGCACCACGTCGTATTCGCCGAGGGTTTTGGCAATCTTTTCCGCAACCGTACCGCCCACGTCCAGCGTGAGGTATTTCGTCATAGTTTTGTCGCCGTCGCTAAATTGGACTTTCAGCGTGGTTTTGCCGCGTTGTTTCGCATAGAACACGCCGTTGACTACCGTCGCTTTATCCTCGTCAAGAGTGGTTACGATAATATCGGAGGAAGAAATTTCGCCGTTTTTACTGCTTATCGTCAATTCCACGGGATATTCCTCGCCCTCGTACAAATCCGTTTGTCCGAGATTGGTTTCTATCGTATATTCCACAAAATCGTGGTCGTACCCGATTTCGTCAAGATACACCGCGCAATCGCTTTGCCCGTCGAACACGAGTTGCAAACCGTAGAAATTGCCTTCCGTCAATCCCAACGTTTCAGGTTTCACCCACAGCGTTTGCCAATCTTGTTCTTCATAACTGTAACCAAGGGAAGAAACTTCCGTCATTTCGTACAATTTATTTTCTTCTAAGCCGCCTATGTAAATCGTGTTGGCGTTCGATTTAATTTTTAAATACAAATAGGTCGAATCGGTAACTTCCGTCCACCTTGCAAACAGCAAGCCAATCTTGCTTACGCCCGTGCCTTTTTGCAATTTTAACGCGCCGTTTACGACCGAGGAAATCGCCTGCACGCCCGTATAAACGGAGGCTTTCCCGTCCGTGATAAACGCAGATTCCGTCGCATAAAAATCCTCGTCAAAATCGCTGAGCAACCCTTCGGCTACGTTTTCGTCGTAAGCGTCTACGACAAACGTTTTTTCATATTCCGATTTATTGCCGTGTACGTCTTCTGCGGTGATTTTCCAAACGTAATCTTTGGCTACGTTGACTGTAAACATATCGTTTTCGTCCACCGTAACCGCATTTCCGTTTCCGTCCGTCAAAACCGATTGTACCGTCTTTTCGCTCGCGTCATACACCGACCATTCGGGTAATTTTACCGTTTGCGCGTATTTGAGATTGCCTATTAGTTCGCCAACCGTAATCACGGGCGCTTGCGTATCCACGACGGAAATCGTTACCGTTTTGCTTTCGACGTCCAGAGCCGCGCTCGCGCTTTCGTATACGATTGTATATTCTCCAACCGACGTGGGAATAAATCCGTCGTTTATCAAGGTCATTTCATTGTTTTGCGCGTCGTAAACTCTAAAAATACAATCCGATATTTTCTCGTTTCCAACGTATACGCCGGCAGTCGGAGCAACGCTGTACGCGCCAAATTCCGTAACGAGCGCGTTTTCGTTTTCCACCATAATCGTATACAAATCGCCCGACGCCGTACAATAATAGGTCAACGTAACGGATTCGCATTCGGCAATATCGCTCGAAAGCGTATACGTAACCGTGTACGCCCCAATTTCCGACAAAGTAATCACTCCTCCGTTTGCAATAATCGTTTCACCGTTGGGCGATTTTATAACGTAATCGCAACGATAGGAATTGCCCAAACCGTCTTTTGCATACGCCTCGGGAATACTCCATTTCGTTCCGATTTTCCCGACGGTATCCACGTAAACGGACGAATCGAGCGTAATCGTAACGTTATCTACTTTCGTATTCGTTTCGCCGCAAGCCGCAAACGTTGCCGCCAAGCCGATTACGAGAGGCAATATCAAGAATTTTTTCATTCTTCTTTCCTCCTATTCAAATTATGCAAGCACGATCAACGCGCCTTCGCCTGCTTCGAGGGTAAGTTTTACTTTGTTCCCGGCGTAATGTCTGACCAAGGCTCTCTGCGTAATTTCCATACCGTATTTCCCGCCAAAGCCGAGCGTAACCGATTGTTTCTCCGTTCGGGAATAATTGACTACGTAAAGCGCGGTTTTTCCATACCAGTCGAAACAGCCCACGATTGCGTCGCCGTTGATTTTCGTCAACTCTCTAAACGCGCCGTCAATGACTTCGTTGCCTTTGATATCGTTTACCGCCGAACCACCGAGTTTGATACCGTAATTGTACGCGTTCATCAAAACGTGGTCGATTGCCTGAATCTGTTTATTGGCTTTTTGCGCGTAATAATACCAACGGTTAATATTGCCCAAAGCCCCGACCATTCCGTTAATTTCATAATTCATGCCCTGTTGCGTTTCGGCAAACCAAGGCGGTTGAGTCAGCGTGAAATATTGCATACCTTTCGCGCCGTAAGCAAGACAAGTGTTTACGTTCCAAATAAATTCGCCCTCGTTGGGAAAAATCGGGTCAGGTTTTGCAATCGAACCGTTTTCCGACCATTGTCCGCCGCATTGAATAAACGTCCAAAACGGAATCCCGTATTTTTCCGCTTTTTCACGAACTATGGACAAATTTTCAAAATAAATGCTGTCCACAACGGTATTTTCCGTAGTATACAGGTAATGGTCGTACGAAAGCATTTGGGGGGTTACCGTAGTCAGATACCGTTCGAGATATTCTTCATAATCAATGACTTCCGCCGTTCCCGTATAATCAATACGTTGTCTATACGTAGGGAACAAGTTGCAATACCCGTAAAAATCCTTATCAATGTTTTCAACTGCTTTCAACGCGCGCGCCGCCGTATCAAACTGTTTGGTTCGAGGTTCGTCGATAACGGCTTGACCAAGATAGGACGTATAATTGCTGTACAAGGCGATACGATCGCTGATTTTTTGTTGTAAATCGGCAGAATTTTCTTCCGCCAAATTCCAAATTTCGCTGTCCATAACGAAATAGCCCATACCGTATTTCTCGCAAAGCTGCAATCCTTTATGTACAGCCTGCGGTTTCAATTCGTAATAATCGCGAGTGGAAACGAGAATATTGATACCCGCCGCGTCTACGAGGCTGTAAAATTCGTCGGAAACAAAATCGAAGGCTTGATTTCCGTTTTCGCTTTTATAATCGGTTTCGTTCGGACCGTAATATCCGCCGATAGGCATAACGTCCCGTCCGCCGATAACGTCAAACGTCAACGAATACACGTCTTTTTGTTCATAATATTTCATATCGCTTTGCATATCGCAACCTACAAACGTATTCCTTTTTAAACTCGTCAACAATTTTTTTGATATACGCGTCGCCAAGTCCCGAATTCCAATACGCAATTTCAAGGTCGTTCACGTCGTTCGCCACATTATTGCCACCGCCGTTTCCGCCTCCCGTGGAACAACCGACAAACGCCGAACCGAGCGTAAGCACGCTCAATGCCAAAGCTATCGTTTTCATAGTCTTTTTTGTGTGTTTCATAATTATTTTCTCCTTTTATCTTTATAAATTTTTTTATTTTTACTCTTTCAAACCGCCCAGCGACATATTTTTCAACAACGTATTGCTGAATGCGGTAAACAAAATCAACGCGGGAATACAACTGAGCATACTTGCCGCCACGTACAGGCTCATATCCCCTTGTCCGCCCATATATTCTTTAAAGCGGTACAACCCTACCGCAATCGTGGGCATTTCGTTCAGATACATAATCGGACCTTGATAATCGTTCCAACCCGCCAACCATTGCATTAACACGAGCGAACCGAACAAACCGATACATTGGGGAAACATAATCCGCCAAAAGATAGTAAAATGGTTTGCTCCGTCAATCAAAGCCGCCTCGGCGTACGTCCAAGACAGGTTTTGGAAGAATGCGTAAAACATCAAAAATCCCGTTCCTATACCCGTCGCCGACGTCAACAACATTCCGAAACTGTCGTTTAACCCCAAGCCGTAAACCAATCGGTACATTGCCCCCGTACTTCCGTAAATCGGCATAATCATCGTAATCATACAAACCATATAAATCAAACCGCTACCACGGAATTTGTATTTTGCCGTTACGTAGGCAAGTCCCATTTGACAAGTAGTACAAATCAACGCGCCGCCGACCGAATACCAAAGGCTGTTAAAGGTCATACCGAGCAAATTCACGCTATCGAATTGAAAAGCGGAAAACGCCCTAATATAATTTTCAAAATGCCATTCTTTCGGTAATTCGAACGGATTTTTCATCGTTCCGAATTCCGTACCCGTTTTCGTCCCCGACACGAATCCCCATATAAGAACGAACGTATACGAAGCGGCGACAATGCCGAAAAGTATGGATACGACCGTCCAGGTAATCTTTTGAGATACCGACATACTTTTTCCTTTATACACACCCATAATCAATACTCCACGTCCTTAAAGAATTTTCCTTGTATTGCCCGAATCCCCAAACAGATAGGCAACGTTACCGCCGTCATCAACAATCCAACGGCGGACACACGATTGAACGCAACCGATTTCTCGTTACCGCCAGCCATTAAAATTTGTTGATACAGCCAATTGGAAAGAGTTTGTGTTCCACATTCGCCGCTTGTCAACAGCAATACGGGTCCCGACGAACCGAACATTCCGATAAACAAAAATAAAAATTGCATTGCAAACGTTGGCCAAATTACAGGAATGATAATATGTACAGCCTCTTGCACCCAATTTACCCCGTCCAATTTTGCCGATTCCACTACCGAATCGGGTACTCTCGACAGCGAGCCACTCCAAAGTAAGAGATTGCCGGGAATCGTTTGCCAAACTACGAAAAACAATACCGCGTTGTTTGCGTGTTCCACCTCGGATAAAATACTCGGTTCGTATCCCCATTGATTGAATTCTGTTAAAAATTTGACGATGGGACTGCCGTTCATCAACATTGTTTGATAGGCGTAAGTAAACACGAACGCCGGAATAATCATCGGCAGAAAAAACAAAACGCGATAAAGCCACCATCCCGGTACTTTTTTATAAATAAAATACGCCGTCAAAAATCCTATGGGGAACATAATCAAGTTGATACCAAACGTTTTTAACGTGTTAATTACAGCGTAAACGATATTGTTGGAATTTGCCTTTGACGGATCGAGCGCGGTTTCCCCAAATTCTGAGAAAAACCATTTGAAATTCCGTAAAGACAACACTTCTTCGCCCTTGATTGGATACTGAAATCCCATAATAATCGAATTGAAATTTACGTATAAATAAAACACCAAGAAATGCAATACGGGAACGATTATCATTGCAAAAATAAATACGTTTCTCGATACTTTGTTTTTATCCAATCCTTTTTTCTTTTTTATTTGCATAACTTTGACTCCTTTTTTATTTGCATAACTTTGACTCCTTTGTCGTTGTTTGGTTGCTATTTGACAAAAAATCACGCCTTATCCATCCAAACCGTCATTAGACATCCGTCTTCGTCCATCCAATCTTTTCCCGCAGACGCGTAATCAACCAGCAAAATTTGTCCGTTTGCCGTCGGCAGTAAAATACGGACGTTTTCGTTTTCTTCAGGCATTTCGAAAACGTAAGGCGCGTTGTCAACCAACGCTACGGGCTTTTTAATATCGGTTTTTTCTTTTTTCTGATCTCTCGCCAATACGAACGGACCATACGTAAAACAAACTTTGTCATTGAGATAATGCGTTTGCAATTTCGCATCGAAATCCAAAACGATCTTTTCTCCGTTTTTCCATTCTTTATCAACTACGTAATATCCGCCAGCCACTTTCACCTTCTCTTCACCCAACAAAACGGTTGCATTATCACTCCAAGAAGGAATACGGAACTTGACGGCAAATTTTGCGGGTTTTTCCGTATATACGGTAACGGTACATTTGCCTTTTTTGAAATACCCCGCGCTTATGGAAACACCCACTCTGCCCTCTTTCGTCTGAGCAAAAGCATCTCCTTCGAAATATTCGTTGATAACCAACGCATCGTCTTGTTGCACGACTGCGTTTAAGGGGAGCATCGCGCAACCCGCGCCTGCGATACTCACGCAACATCCGTGATAACTTCCGTCGGGCAATACTTTCACGCCACCAACCAAAATATTTCTCTTCGTATAATACAAAGGACCATAACTGTCAAACGGCATCGGCGCAATCCATTTTCCAAAGCCCAAATGAAACGAGCGAAGCCCTTTCCAATTCAAACTGCCGCCAAGCGAATTAAGCCACGAACGTTCGATTTCGTCTATCAACCAACACTCGCCCGTCGTTTGATACAATCTTGCCAGCAAACGCATCCAAGTAACGGTAACGCACAATTCTTGTCCCACGATTTCGTGTACTTCCTCCGTCTGCACTTCAGCGGAATTGTCAAACAGTTCGTGCGTACACCCTGCGCAACCGATTACAGTGATTTCGTGTTTTTTTATTCTCTCTACGAAATTGCGTACGGCAGTAAGATAATATTCGTCGCCTTTGAGTTCGTAATACCCAAGCGCGCCTTCGAAGAACGACATCATTTCATACGCTTTCGTTACGGGATATTCAGAAGGCTTTTTCGCATTTTCCGTTGCAAGTTCCAACAAATTGCCGTCCAACAATCCGCCCGTGGAAAGAATGTATTCGCCAAATTTCAAATAGCGTTCTTCCTGCGTCATCTTGTACAACGCCAACACGGGTTCGAGCAAAGTAGCCGAATTTAATCCTTGCCACCAAAAACTCGTTTTACAGATTTCTTTTTTGCCTTCACCACTACCGATTCTCTCCACGACGTAATCGATATGTCTACGCATTGCGGTTAAAATCTGCTCTTTCAACGCTTCGTCTTTGCATATTTCGTAAAAATGCAACATACCCGTCAACACGTACTTTCTCGACCAAAGATCCCATCCGATAAATTCCTCCTCTTGAGGATACGTAGATATACGTCCGTTTTCTGCGTTTTGAGTCGTCAACAAATCCCGAACCGTGTTTTCCAAAATCGAATACAATTCCTCGTCGCCCGAGCAAGCGTACGCAAGACATGCCCCACGCATCATCTTACCCCAATATTCACCGCGCCAGCCACCGTCTGCAACGTCGGCGTTTACACGAAACAAATTTACGCATTTTTTCCAAAGCGTTTCATCTTTCAACTGCTTTTCGATTGCAAATCGTACGTACGATTCGCCAAGTCCTTTCCATTTTACGTCTTCTGTTTTTAAGAAGGAAAACTCTGTTTTTTTCATAAAAAATCCTTTTCAGCTATGTTCTAAAATCCTAATTTATCGAATTTCAAAACCTATTTTATCATATGAATGTATAAAAAACAATGGGCATACAATACTTAAAAGTAGCGATTTTTGACCTTTTGAATAAAAAAAGAAAACCCTCGCTTTTGCGAGAGCTTTTATCCGTATGCGCCACCATTTTGCGCGTATGCGTTACTATATTATTATGAAGAAGATATATCGCCCCCGTGATAATACATCGAACGATACATTTTCGTTGTGTTTTTATTGTCGTTACGGAACTTTTTTGGGGTCTTATTCGTATACTTTTTGAACAGCGAAAAAAATTGATGTTTGTCTATATATCCCACCGCAAACGCGATTTCCTCTACGGAACGGGTAGTCGTCAACAGATATTCTATCGCCTTTTCGATTCGTTTACATTGAACGTACTGCACGAACGGTTTCCCCGTATATTTTTTAAACAATCGGCTTAAATACGCCGTCGAACAAAAGAATTTTTGAGCTAGGTCGTTTAGAGAAATACGTTCAAGATAATTTTGATCGACGTATTGTTTTACTTCGTAAAATTTGATACTGCCGTAATACGCCTTTTCACTCTCGCTTTCGCCACAGATTTTCCGCGCGAGCTCGATAAGAATATTAAAAAGGCAATTTCTAAGAACGATACCGTATCCGATATTGCGGGTGTTAAATTCGTTCAGCATATAATGGAAAATATTTTCCACTTCAACCAATTTTACGCCCTCGAATTGCTGATACGAGGGCAATACGTCCCATTGAAAATGAAATTCGCTTAAATTGTACAATTCAAAAATATCTTTAATGCTGGTACAGCCTTTTTCCGAAGAATCTTTAAAAGCCTCTGGCAAAACCAAAAGGTTGATATACGACGCCTTCCCTTTTGATACGAAACTGTGCGTTTCACCTCGGTTGATATATAAAAACGAACCCTTTCGACAATGGTATTTTTTACCATTGATATAATGCGTCATCTCGCCTTCAACGAGATATACGAATTCTAAAAATTCGTGAATGTGGTCGTCCTCGCATTGGTCTACCCAAGTTAAAAGTCCAATTTTTATTGCCTCGTTTCTTAAAATTTCATTTTTAAATATATTCATTTTTTCCCACCCTAAACGTTTCTTTATATTTTTTTTATCATAACAGATATTTTGCCACCTGTCAACTTTTTTTAACAAGAAATATTCTTCTACCCCCAACCACCCTCAAAATCAATTCAACGCATACCTGCCCCGCCCGTTTTTTTCTCGGATATTTTCAACGCGTACCTGCCCTATACGTTTTTATATTTTATCTCCCGTTAAAATTTATATATACCTTGACAAAATCGCAACAAAAACATAGTGCTTATGCAAAAAATCCGTGAAAAACCAACGTTTTTCACGGATTTTTGGTCGAGGCGACGGGATTTGAACCTATATGACGGTTTCGTAACCCCTTTATTTTAAAGGCTTTCAGCGTTTATTCACCAATCGTTCGCCAAATTAAAATCACATCATTTGCAACTATTATATCATCCAAACAGGCAAGATTAAATGCCGTCTATCTATTGCGGAAAACTCTTCACGCAAACATACAATCGCCCCCGCCCCTCTTGGCATAGACGCCTTATCAAGAACTTTAAACGCTCCTATCAATTCTGTTCCCGGATTGGTGGATTTTTTTATTTCAATCGGATGCAACTCTCCATCACTTTCAAATACCATATCTATCTCGTTACATTCTTTATCACGATAATAATGCATTATATCATTACAAATGATTCGTGCTTTTTAACTATATTTAAAAGCGGATAATTTTCACAGTCTTGCATGAAAGCTATCCGCTTTTTATATTTACCACATTATTTACTCGAAAAAATATCCACTATTTCATAGTCTCTTATCTCAATT
>JAFTPE010000039.1 GCA_017463425.1 Clostridia bacterium
GTAGCTCGCCGGGCTCATAACCCGGAGGTCGCAAGTTCGAATCCTGCCCCCGCAACCAAATGGCGGCGTAGCTTAGTTGGTTAGAGCGATCGGTTCATACCCGATAGGTCATAAGTTCGAATCTCATCGCCGCTACCACGACAACAAACGATTTATTCGTTTTATATACCGACGCGCGACTGCGCGTTTGATTGATGGCCCCATGGTCAAGCGGTTAAGACACCACCCTTTCACGGTGGTAACATGGGTTCGAGTCCCGTTGGGGTCACCAAACTTAGGCATTTATGCAGTTAATCATTGCATAAATGCCTTTTTCTTTGTATATTTTTATAAAATTTCGACCAAATTTCTGTTTTATTCTTCGATTTAGGACAGTATTTTGGACAGCATGTAAAAAAGGGCTCTGAGTCAAATGTTGGGGTGGGGTAAAAAGAAGTTAAAATAAATTCAAATCTGAAAAGAATAAAAAGATTATACAATTAAGATATTCCCTGCTTTGTCATTCAAATCAACTAAGTGTAAGGATTAACAGCCAGGTTCCTTAAAATTTTTAAATCGCTAGAACCCTTTATTTTAAAGGGATTCCGTAATCGATAAAAATTTCACGCTTCATTTACGCTTCACTTTTTTAAAGATTTTCTACACACAGATTAACAGCTATAAAAAGCAATTTTTAACACGCTAACCCCCTTTATTTTCAAGGCTTTCAGCGTGTTAATTTTTACACCAAAATCTATACCAAAAAATTTGACATTTAGCTATGTATTTATTTTTTTCATTTTACATACAACTTTTCTTTAAACTTACGACACCCGAACCAACTGTCCGTGTGTCTTTTATGTAATCTGCGCACATTCCTATATATCCTCTTTAGATGATTACATATTGTTTTATAGTGCGTTTTATATTTCTATTCTTTTACCTTTTGAATGATACAATGCAGTAAACATTTTTACAACTTTGCTCGCCTCGGCAAAATCCACTGCGAACGGTCTCCCCTCTTTTACGCAAATATAGAAATCCTCAATTAGTTTCTCGTGCCCGCTTCCGTAACAATCTTTCCCTAAAGGTTTTTTCTCTTCAAACGTTCTATATCCCTCTTTTGTAAGTAGTGCCGCAGGAAACATAATTACTTCTTCTCCACCCTTAAGCTTGAATATCAAATGCACGTCGCAATCTACTTCGGCCGTATTAACGGCAAAAATCTCAAACGAGCCCTTATCAAGGTAGAATCTGCCAACGGCAGTATCTTCCACTTCTACGCCTGTTTTAGGCTGAAAAATACTAACGTCTCCACACACGGTTTTAGGCATACCCATAAACCATTGCAACAAATCAAGCGTGTGCAGCGCCTGATTGATAATTACGCCACCGCCTTCTGTTTCTAGTTTACCATGCCATTCAGTTGCGCCGTAATAACTCTCGTCCCTATTCCAAACGAGTGTGGCATACCCTGTTACAATCTCCTTGTCTTGTAGATATTCCTTTAAGCACTTCGCACTCTCGTTATAACGGTTTTGTTGCACAACGCCCACTCTTGCTTTGGAAGTTTTTAAAACGGGTTCAATTTCTGCTATCTCTTCCGTTCTCATACACAGCGGTTTCTCGCAAAGCGCGTTAATATCTCGCCTTAAACACTCGATTACCATATCTTTATGTAAATAATGCGGAGTACAGATATGTACGATAATATTTCGGCTTCTTCCACTGATTTGGCTGAAGCTAAAAGAAAATTTTTAGAAAAAACTACGCCGAATGAAATTGAAAAATATCAAGTTAAAAGGCGAGACAAAAACAATAATTCGCTAGAAAATGTTTTTGAAGAATGGTATCAATATAAACAAGGTACCATTACGGAAATTACATTAAAAAAGACTCGTTCCCATTTCATCTCTTTACCTGAATCTCTTCGACAACAAGCCATCTCCACTATCCGAACAGGCGATTTAGACAAAATTATGAAAGAAGTAAAACCACGAAAATATGAAGAATTACGTACACTTTTTAACGGCATTTTCAAATACGCCATTGCTAGCGGAATTATTCAACATAATCCTGTATCTTTAATTAAATTTAAACGAGCAGAAAGACAACCACGGAATGCTTTCTCTGAAAAAGAAATAGAATTATTTTTTAAACGTATAACGCTCCTTGAGTTTGAGCTCATAAAACAAGGTGCTTACTTGCTTTACTTCTTTGGACTTCGTCCTTGTGAAGTAGACGAAGAAACGCATATTGAAGGAGATTTCTTAATCACGCGTAACAGAAAACGAAAAAATGGAAAAATTGAATACAAAAAGATTCCTGTGCCAAAAGAGGCTCAAATTTTTATTGATTGGAATAAACCATTAGTATTTAACTGTACACGGATCACCAGAGATAGACTCTTTAAAAAATTACTTGGCAATAATGACAAAACCGCTTATTGTTTTCGACATACTTTCTGCACTACGTGCCAACAATACGTTCGTCAAGATATCGTTGACATCTGGATGGGTGATTCTGCACAAAGACTGATTGGAAAAGTGTACACACATTTCCCCGACAAGTTTATGAAAGAACAAATGGATTTGGTTAAATTCAAACGCTTTAACTCATTGCAAATTAACAACTTTTAAAAGATTTTATTCACCAAATCCTTCACCAAACCACCTCAAAAACGTATTTTAGCCGTGTATTTTTATAAATATATACATAAAAACAGCGAGTTTATACAATGTTTTTTGCATAAACTCGCTGTTTTGGCGCAGAGAAGAGGATTCGAACCTCCGGTAGGTTTCAGGCCTACACACGATTTCCAATCGTGCTCCTTAAACCACTCAGACATCTCTGCATAAAATATGGTTTTCATAAAATGCTTATTTATATTACTGTATTTTTTGAAAAAATGCAAGCGTTTTTGCCTTGCTTTCGCAAAATTCTTGAAAAATATTAAAATTCTTTATTTTTTCGTTACATTTTTTTAATTTGTAAAACCACTAAATTTTCTTGATATTCTTTTCCCTGCATAACCCTTGAGAAGACACACAAACCAAAAACAGGCATACCAGGTACGCGTTGAAATAAAAAACACGGAAAAACGCCGCGAATTTCGCGGCGTTTTCGTTTAACTTAACTCTTGGATAAAACGTTCCATTTGTAATATTTTTTCAATCAAATTGCGCGTATTATAAAAATAATGATTGGACGCTTCGTATCCGATTTTCGCATCTACATACACAAGACCAAGCAACGTTTCTGCGTTTTTCTTTTCTTCCTCGCACAGTGTTTTCAATTCCCCTTTATTCTTTTCCTTATCACGTTTTAAATAGGAAAATTTGGATTGCAACAAGTCCGTTTTAAAATGGATATAAATCGCCTCGCTACAACGCAACAATTCGTCCACGCGCGGAGACGACGGCGCAGTTTTCAATATATCCAAGCCCTCTTTCCAACCTTTTAACAGCTTTTCAAATTGAGATACGTACACTTCGTACGGATACGGATTCATCCATTTTTGATAATCGTCAAACGCATAGCACACCATAGAAGATTCTTTCTCCTCCGCATTGAGCGACCACAGATTGGCAGGACCTAACGTTTTGGGCGAAAAGTACAAGGGGTCAATCGCGAACGGATATTCTCTAAAACCGTCGCAACATTTCTTCACCGCGTTTGCGACAATTTCCGCCGCCTCGCCGTAATACGAACGATACCATTCGCGCAAATCAAAATTCTCCCCGTACGCCGCCACAAGATTGAGCGCGGGCGAAGGATATCCGCCTAACGTCCACGACAACATATAATTATTTACGCCGATTTTCGCCAAGTTATCCAAATGCTCTTTCACCAAATCAAACACGGGCATATAAGGCGCGCAGGAGGCTTCCCAACTGTTGCTTACCTGCATTTTGGCATACACTTTATGTCCCTTCTCGCGGGCGTGCGATAAAGATTTTATCGTAATTTCACTAGGTCCAGGATTGGAAATCGAATAATCTACAAGAGTGGACTTCACGCCCCCTTTTTCCAAAGGCAAACCGTATTCGCTAACGCTAAGCACGGAAACGTCCTTATCTAAATAATCAATTCCCTCCAACGTCATTTCATCCGTCCAACCCATGAACTCTGACCAGCCCCAAAGGTTGGCAATCAGTTCCGTTTTCGCGCCGCTATCGCGAATGGCGCGCATAATCGTATTGTTCACGCTCGCAGCCGATTGTTGGGGGGGGATTTTTGAGCAGCGCGGACAATTACATTTCAAATGCGTGCTGTGGCAATGCGTCATATATTCAGACATAGTGATTGTAATGATACCGCCAAGTTCCTGTAAATCCCCAACGAGGTCTTTCACCGCCGTATATAAATATTCGCGCACTTCTTCTTGTTCCATACAAAACGCAAGGTTTCCGTCGCTGTTTTTATGTCCTAATAAATGCGAAAATTCTTTCGTATCGTCGATAGGCAAAAACCGAGGTTCGCAAAAATACAGCCACACTTTAATCCCGTATTTTTTACAGCGCGCAATCAAATTTTTCAATTTCTCGCGCCGTTCTTGATATCCCTCAGACAACGAGGGTTTGAACGGATACGGCGACAGCGCGGACAACAGTCCGTGCATCCAAAGCCCGTTAATTCCCTGCAATTGATATTTTTGCAACAACGTATCAGGCAAATAATCTTCGCTATTTTGCGCAAACGGGTCGCCGCAAGGCGTTAAAAATCCGTGTACGATACGTACGCTCTCGTCGCCTTTTTGCATTGTGATTTCACCGCTTGTCAATTCCGTTTCGTCAAAAAAAGCAAACGGACGCGCCGTCGGTTTTTGCAACAAACTGCGCACCTTATCCCCGATTGCTCGCGTTTCCTTTTCCGCCTGTTCGTCAAGAGGCGCATACGCCACCTTTTCACATTCAGGCTTAACCTCGCCGAGTTTGACAGACAAAAAGTCTTCTTCTTTTAAAACGAAATCGAGTTTTGTTTCAGAAAAACCAAGCAAGGTTGTCAGCTGTTCGTACGGCAACAAAAACCAGTTGTTGCGGATAATCGTAATATACCCCGATTTTTCCCACTGTTCGTCAAAATCGATATTTGCAAGCCCCAATTTTTCCGCCTCGACTTTTACGGTTTCTTCGCTACATTCTATCGTTTTTGCAATTTTATCCGTCGATACGTAACCGTAATTGCGAAAAATCACAGTTTGCCATTTGGTAGGAAGATTCAAATCGGGTAAAACCACCCGTTTTATATTCGGTAACATTTTTGCACCTCTATCGTCTATTTTTTATCTCGTTTTCTATCCTTCATAATATTGCTTTAAATATGTAAAAGCAGACACTCAACGCATACCTGGGTGTCTGTTTTTACAATTTTTTGTTGTTTTTACGCTTTGTTTTCCGAGCCGAACAAACGGAGTTTTGCAAGGGTTGCTTCTTTGATATCATTCACTTTCTTATTACGAAGTTCGAGATATCCCATGCCTTGCGACAAACCCTCTGCCGTTGCTTTCGCACCTGCCAAACAGATATCGGTGAAGATGTTTACTTTTGCAATACCGCATTTGATACAGTTGCGGAAATCGTCGTCGGAAAGCCCGCTGCCGCCGTGCAATACAAGGGGTACGTCCACCGCCGCGCGGATTTCTTGCAATCTCTTCAAATTCAAAATGGGTTTGGATTTGTATTCGCCGTGCGCCGTACCGATTGCAACCGCCAACGCGTCAACGCCCGTCAAACGCAAAAATTCTTTCGCTTCTTCGGGGGTGGTATACATATCCTCCCTCTCTGCAACAGGTCCGTCGTGTTTTTCATAAGAATCCTCAGATGCCTGTCCAACGTGTCCGATTTCGCCTTCCACGCTCACACCCATCATATGCGCAATTTCCACCATTTCACGGGTTTCGCGAACGTTTTGCTTGTATCCTTTCGCCGACCCGTCGTACATCAACGCCGAAAAGCCCACCTGCAACGCTTCCACACATCTTTCAAACGTAAGCCCGTGGTCAAAGTTTACCGCTACGGGTACTTTCGCGCGTTTTGCCGCATCTACGAGCGCAGGTCCGAGCAATTTAAGTTCGCCGTAAGGCAACAATACTTCCGCCGTACCGATAATGATGGGAGAATTAAGTTCTTCCGCCGCGGCGATAACCCCTTCCAACATATCGGTATCCGTCGTATTGAACAAACCAACGGCATAGCCGCCCTCTTGCGCCTTTTTCAGTATTCCTTTTACGTTTACCAACATAATTCTTTCCTCTCTAAATTTTTACATAATTCCTTAATCTCGTCCGCGCTTTTCATACCGCCGATTGCGTCGGGCGCGCCCAATGCCGCCACGGCAGCCATCGAAGCGAATTCGAGAATTTCTTTATCGCTTTTACCCTCGTAAATTCCAAGCAACGCCCCTGCGCAGAACGCGTCGCCTGCGCCCGTCGTACCTTTGATATACCCGTCGGGCAACGAGAACGACGGCACGATTGTAAAGCCCTCGTCGGACAGACATACGCCCACTTCGGGCATATGAATAATAACGCGTTCTTTCACCCCGTAAGAGCGAATCTTTTCCGCTATCGCGCGAAGATTGTCTTTCGTCGGCTCGATATCTGCAATCCGTCCTGCTTCCGTTTCATTGATAATTACGTTGTCCGTGTACGGCAGACAGGGAATCACCACTTTGTATCTGTCGGAATTTTCGCTGACAAGGTCAATCGAAGTTTTTATTCCTTGCGCTTTCGCCTGTTTTAAAATCTTTAATCCGTCGCCGTTATCTACTTTATCCAAAAGCAAGAAATATCCCAAATGCAACATTTCCGCTTTGAAATTTTCAAAATCGATATCGTCGCAACCAAATTCCGCGCTCGCGCCAGCGTGCGTGAAAAACGTACGCTGACCACCGCTTACACTCATAACTTCGGTAAAGCTGGTACGCGCGTTTTTACTTTCGGTTAAACCCGTTATATCCACGCCCCGAGAGGAGAGTTGTTGTTTTAAAAACGCCGCGTCGTCGTCCACGCCGACCTTTGCAACCGCGTAAACGTCGGTTTGTTTGGACATCAATTTTATATCGATCCCGACGTTTGGCACGCAACCGCCCACCGCCTGTTGAACCCCGACGATTTTTGTCAATTCTCCTGCCTTGGGATACGCGGAAATTTCATTGATTTTATCTACGAGAATCGTTCCCGCAATCGCTATTCCTTTCACTTTTAACTTACCTTTCTTAGTTCATTTCAGGAACAAGAGGTCCTGCCAATTCTTTCAAGAAGAACAACTTACCAGGAATGGTAGGAATGAACGTAGACGTTACGAAACGCGTAGGTTGATAACGAAGCGTCATCCAAAGGGACATACCCTGCCATTGCATACCGCGGGAAAGCGCGCCGTCTGCGCCGCCGATTGCGTAATCCGCTTGGAACATAAGACCAGGGCCAATCGTGTTCGCGCGGCAAGGCACGAGAGAAGTTCTGCTCTTGAACGAAGTAACTGCGTTTTGTTCTACCGTCAACGGATGCAATTTTGCGCCGATTCTGTACGGTTGTTTAATCCATTCTTCGTCGCTGGTAAATTCCGAACCGAATTGGGGTTCCCAGAACGCGATATGGCACATTCTGCCGATACCGTAAACCAAAACGAGCTTTGCGCCTTCCGCTTTGAGCGCCGCAATTTTTTCGGGGTATTTGGGCAGATTGTCTTTGGTTGCAAAGTTTCTGTGATCCTTGGGTACGGTCAATTCGCCAAGGGGGTTATAGAACGCCTGTTCCATAGCGTTTTGGAAAGAAGCGTCGCCCGTAACCGTGTTACCGTCGCCGTCCGCCCATTCGTCCATGTTAAAGCACCAAACGTTCTTACAGGAAACGTTCCATTCTTTCAAGAAATATACAGCCCATTTGTACATACCCATAGGGCCTACGGGCAAAATGAACGCGAGCTTTTGGTTTGCTTCGTTTGCTTTTTTGATTTCGTTTGCGATTTCGTGTCCCATCTTCACGTCGAATTCAGCAACGTCGCCACATTGAATGGGCGTAAAGCCTTCATTCCAGAAAGATTGTCTTTCCGTAATTTCTTCGGGCTTGTGCGAACAACAAGCGTCAATCTTTTCAAAATCCCATCCTTCGGGATAGAAACCTTCCAACAAACTACCTTTTACCGTCGAATTAAAATCCATAATATGTATCTCCTTTTCTTGGCTCTTTCATTTTATCGCCATTTTTTATTTTTTAATTTTTATTCTTTGATTTCTGCTTTTGTTTACGGCAACAATCTCTTTGTCGTGCCTTTCAAATACACTTGACAAGGACGGAAACCCTCAGCGTATTCCGCGCCGCATTGATACCCTCTGTAACGGCTGCACGTTCTTACCATATCCGCAAAATCGATACCGTCGTGTTCGCGCATCCATTCAAGCTGGCTCTTATGACATTCCAACATTTCCAACTTCAAATCGATTTCGTCCGTAATATCCACGAATTCGGTGGGGTTGAAATTGACGCCGGCAAGCGTGTCCATATAATAGATAGGCACCAACTTTGCAGGGTCTTTATACTTGCTCTTATAATTGGGCAAAGTAGCCGTAAAGCTGGCGTCGAACACCAATCTCGACACCGCCGTATGATCGGGCATATAATCGTCGGGATTGTGCGTAATGATAAAATCGGGATTTGCGTATTTAATCACGTCCACCATCATATCGCGCGCCTTTTTATTGTTATCGTAAATATCCAAATCGTCAAACCCTGCGGTAATCACTTCAATTCCAGCCAACTTCCCTGCGCTACGCGCCTCTTCCGCGCGGATTTTCGTCAATTCGTCGGGCGGTATAATAACGTGCCCCAAATTTCCGCTGGACGCGTGGCACACGATTACCGTATCGCCGCGCTTAACGCATTTCGCCAACGTACCCGAACAAGCAATTTCTACGTCGTCGGGATGACACCCTACAGCCAATACTCTCATATCTAAATCTCCTTAAAATATTCGTTACGTATATTCTATAATAAAACGCGTGGAAAAGCAATGTCCTAAAATCGACAAAAAGAGTAAAATAATCCACTAAATTTTATTAAAAACAATTTACTTATCAAAAAAAATTTGTTATACTATACGTATACCCTAATTATAGCGTATTCAACCAAAAAAGTCAATCGTAGAATGAAAATTTATGAAAACTTATTACAAACACAAAATTGAAAATCTGTTAAACGTCAACAAGATTATCACGATACATTATTTCGAGTTTGGAAAAAATTTTAAAAGTCAAGGCGAAACACACGATTTTTGGGAGCTGGTGTATGCCGATAAAGGCGATATTATCTGCACCGCAGACGAGAAAGAATTCCTTTTAAAACAAGGGGAAATCTTTTTCCACAAACCCGACCAATACCATACGTTGTCGGCAAACGGAATCACCGCGCCCAACGTCTTTATCATTTCGTTTGAATGTAAAAACGAGGCTATGCGGTTTTTCGAGGATAAAAAAATCGCCTTGGATAAATCGTATTTAAAATTCGTCTATCTTTTGATTGAAGAGGGCAAAAGTACGTTCAATCTCCGCCACGCCAATCCCGACACGAAAAAAATGGAACTTTTAAAAAAACCGAGCCTTGGCGGACAGCAACTGATTAAAAATTATTTGGAAATTTTGCTAATCAATCTTTTGCGGAACGAGGCGGAAAAGGACAACCCCGAAACGGTGTTTTTGTTCAAAGAAGAATTTGACAGCCGTATCGCCAAAACCGTAATACGCTTTTTAAAAAGCAAAGTGTACGAAGAAGTGTCCATCGCGGATATCTGCGCGCAGCTTAGTTACAATAAATCGTACATATTCAAGCTCTTTAAAAAGGAAACGGGCGCGACAATTATGCAATATTTTACACAGCTTAAAATAGAAAAAGCCAAACAACTACTGCGTGAGGGCAATATGAACGTGGCGCAAATTGCCGACGCTTTGTCGTTCGATACCCCCAATTATTTTACAAAAACCTTTAAACGTATCACTTCCCTTACCCCTATGCAATACAAAAAAACGCACGAACGCTAACAACGTTTTATGCAACAATGCACATATACACGAAAGCGCATACCTCGCGCAAGGAGGATTTTATGATAAACGCAAATTCTTTTGGCAAACGCAATTGGTGGATTTTGATGTTGTTCGGTCTAATCGGACAAATCGCTTGGTCGGTGGAAAATATGTATTTCAACCTGTTCGTTTTTGAAACGGTTTCCCCCGATTTAAACACCGTTACCCTAATGGTGCAATTATCCGGCGTCGCCGCCACCGTAACCACCCTGCTTGCCGGCACGCTGTCCGATAAAACGGGCAATCGGCGGAGTTTTATTGCTTACGGTTACGTCATTTGGGGCGTTACCGTCGCTCTGTTTGGCACGCTGTCGCCAAATTTGATGCAATCGGTTTTCGGCGTGGATATGCAAAAAGCCGTGTCTATCACTCTCGTTGCCGTCGTCGTGGGCGATTGCGTTATGACCGTGTTCGGTTCGACAGCCAACGACGCGGCGTTTAACGCTTGGGTTACCGACAACACACGCGCGGAATTTAGAGGAAAAGTGGAAAGCGCGCTGTCCGTTCTGCCCCTCGTGGCTATGCTAATCGTCGCAGGCGGTTTTGGAATTCTCGTCGAACTTTTGGGATATACGGGCTTGTTTATCCTGCTTGGCGCAATCATTTCCCTTTGCGGTATCGCAGGGATTTTCACCATTCAAGACAGCCCGACGTTGGAGAAAAAAGGCACGTTAAAAGACGTCTTTTTCGGGTTTAAACCCAGCGTCGTCAAAGGCAACCCTTCTCTGTATCTCACCCTCTGTATCGTCGGAGTGTATGGCATTGCCTGTCAAATTTTTATGCCGTACCTTATTATTTATATGAAAACGGTATTGCATTTTACCGTAATCGAATACAGCGTCGTGTTCGGTTTGGCGATCGTCCTTGGCGCAGTCATCAATCTGTGCCTTGGCCGTATCGTGGACAAATTGGATAAAACCAAACTCCTTTATATTGCCTCCGCGGTATTTGCAATCGGTTTGGCAGGTATGTATTTTGCCAATTTCGACAGCAAAACCGTTACCCTCGTTACGTTCGGAATCGCAGGATTCGTTATGATAACGGGCTATATCCTCGTTTCCGCGCTCTGTGGCGCATTGACCCGTGATTACACCCCTGCCCACGACGCAGGAAAATTGCAAGGCGTGCGTATGGTTTTCAGCGTCCTTATCCCTATGCTGCTTGGCCCTATGATCGGCAACGCCATTAATCAAACTCTTGGCGCGCCTTATCTCGACGCAGGCGCGGACATTATGACAACGCAATATATCCCTGCGCCCGAAATCTTCCTTGCCGGCGCAATCACGGCGGTTTTGATGTTCGCTTTAATCCCTTTATTGAATAAAAAAACCAAGAACAACACCCATTCGGAGGAAATAATATGCGATTAAAAACAGCTTACACCATTCCCGATATCCCTCACGCGGAACACCCCCGCCCACAAGCAGAACGCAAACATTGGCTTTGCCTTAACGGAACGTGGAAATTGCAAAAACTCGATATTCAAAAAAACGTAGCGTTTGACGGCGAAATTCTCGTACCCTTTTCCCCCGAAACCTTAAACAGCGGTTTGGACGAAGATTTCGTTTTACAATCGGGCGAAACTCTCGTTTATACTCGTTCGTTTACGCTGGATAACAGCCTACTTCTTGGCGTTACCCTGCTCCATTTCGGCGCGGTAGACAGCGTTTGCGAAGTGTATTGTAACGGCGAAAAGGTCGGCAAACACCGCGGCGGTTTCACACCCTTTACCATGGATATTACCCACGTTGTAAAATCAGGCGAAAACCAACTGAAAATCGTATGCGCGGACGAGGCAACGCGCGACCACGGCGCAAGAGGCAAACAGAGCGACAACCGCGGTGGGATTTGGTATACCCCCCAAAGCGGTATTTGGCAAACGGTGTGGATAGAGAGTATGCCGAAAAATTATATACGGGATTTGCGTATCACGCCGAACGCGGAAAATAAAACCGTGCGTATTTCCTCACTCAGTCAAGGTGAAACACAAACGATTACCGTCTATGACGGTGAAAAGACGATTTTGCAAGCGGAATATGAAAAGGAAATCACGCTTTCTTACGATTTCACGCTATGGTCGCCCGAAAACCCGAAATTGTACGATTTCACCATCACCAACCAATCGGGCGACGAGGTAAAATCCTATTTCGGCGTACGCTCGTTTGGCAAAACACACGATAAAAACGGCATAGCACGATTGACTTTGAACGGCAAACCCTACTTTTTCAACGGCGTTCTTGACCAAGGGTATTGGTCGGACGGAATGTTGACCTATCCTTGCGACGAGGCGGCGATAGACGAATTGCAAATGCTGAAAGATATGGGCTTTAACACCGTCCGAAAGCATATTAAATTAGAGCCTATGCGTTGGTATTATCATTGCGATAGATTGGGCTTGGTCGTTTGGCAAGATTTTGTCAACGGCGGCGGTGAATATAAATTCACCCACGTAGCGGCGTTCCCTTTCCTCGGATTTCATCACCGCGACGACGATTATCGGTACTTTGCGCGTGAAAACGAGGGGGGCAGGTACGAGTTTATGCAGATGACAGACGAAATTATCGACAATTTATATAACGTCGTCAGTATCGGCGTTTGGGTTCCGTTCAACGAGGGTTGGGGACAATTCGATTCGGCAAAAATCACCGAATACGTGCGTGAAAAAGACCCTACGCGCATTATCGATTCGGTCAGCGGTTGGCACGACCAAGGCGTGGACAAAACCGAACTTAGAAGTTTGCACACCTATTATACGCCGTTAAAAGTGCCGAAAGACAGCCGACCCGTCGTATTGAGCGAATTTGGCGGCTATTCTATGAAATGCGAGGGGCATGTATTTGACGAAAGCAAAGAATTTGGCTATAAAAAATTCAACGACCCCGAAAAATTGGCGACGGCGTTGGGCGTTTTGTACCGACAAAAATTGTTACCCTTGATTAAAAAAGGCTTGTGCGGTTGTATTTACACGCAAGTTTCGGACGTAGAAGAAGAAATCAACGGATTGGTTACGTACGACAGAAAAGTGATAAAAATCCCCGTAAAAATTATGCGCGCAATCAACGACGATATCGCCGCCGAGGCAAATAAAGTAGAATGAAACTATCGTCATTGCGAGCGTAACGAAGTGTAGCGTGGCAATCTATTAGATTGCTTCACCTACGGTTTGCAATGACATTCCAACTCGCCCCGTAGGGAACGGTCTTGACCGTTCCGATATAAAACCTAACCGAGCCGACAGGTTTCACCCTATCGGCTCGGTTTTTTCATTCTTCTTGAAATAATAAAATTGCCCTACATCTTAAACACAGTATTTTTAACCGTTTCAACGTTTTCTTGCTCATTATACCTTGCATAAATTCGTCTTTGTTTTTTATAGTGCGTTTTATCGATTTTGGTAACCGCGCATACATCTCGTCGTTCTTTTCTTCCTTTTCTTTGACCTTTATTTTTAATTCCGCGTAATATTCCGCTTTCTCCTTTTTAATTTCTTCTCTTCGGTCTTGTATATCCAATCTTTCCCTTACCTTCGCCCAACTTGCTTTCATCTCTTTCGACCAACCCTTGCACTCTATGATTTGGCGCGCGTATTCTTCCTGTGTTTCCCATTCGCGAGATTTTCGGCTCAGTTCCAATATTTCTTCTATCCAAGTCAACAATTTTTTTCGGCGTTCATTCGCCATTTTTCTTTTTCTGTTCCACATACCTTACCTCTTTCGTTTTTCTGCAAAAAAAATGCCGTCCTCTTTCGAGAACGACACCGTAGACAATATCTTCCTCAAAAGCGCGAACTTTTCAAAACACCTTTACACGATATAGCCTCAACGGGATTCCATATAAAAGGGAGTAAGATATAATCCACCACGATTATATCCCGTTAATTGCTATATTAAAATAAAAGCGTAAAGTTCTCCTTTTTGTGTAGTTTTGAAAGTTCGCATTTTCATTCTACCACTTTTTATATTTCTTGTCAACGATTTTTTTGTTGAAATTGTGGAACGGTCAAGACCGTTCCCTACAATTCTACCGTCATTGCGAGGCAGAGCCGTGGCAATCTTAGATTACTTCGTCGCTTTGCTCCTCGTAATGACAGGGGGCTTTTGTAGGAAATGTTCCTGTCATACCGAGCGTAGGCGTAAACCAATTTATGTGCCACATTGTCATACCGAGCGAGCATAGCGAGTCGAGTGTATCTAATTGCAAAATTCTTTTTTTAAGATACACTCCACGCGGTTGCTATGCAACCTTGGTCGGTATGACAACAACCTACCGTTCAACACGTACCTGCCATATTGGTTTTAAATATTTTTAATTTTTTAAAAAAATACGAACAAATGTTTGACTTTTTAATTTTTATCTGTTATAATAGTGTTATGATTACGCAGGAGAAATTGACAATTTTAACCGAGAGCGCAAAATACGACGTGTCTTGTTCGTCGTCGGGGAGCAATCGGAAAAATACGGGCGGCATTGGAAACGGATACGTTTCGGGGTGTTGCCATTCGTTCACGCCCGACGGACGGTGTATTTCTCTTTTAAAAATTTTACTCAGCAACGATTGCATTTATAATTGCAAGTATTGTCCAAACCGCTTGGACGCGGACGTACCGCGCGCCACCGCTACGCCCGACGAGATATGCGAACTTGTAATCGATTTTTACAAGCGGAATTATATCGAGGGGCTGTTTTTGTCCTCTGCGGTGTGCAAAAACCCTGATTACACTATGGAACGCCTGCTTTTAACGGTGAAAAAATTGCGGACGGAATACCATTTTCAAGGATATATACATCTCAAAGGGATTCCGCGCGCCGATTCTCTCCTTATGCAAGAAGCGGCAAAATACGCCGACAGAATGAGTTATAATATCGAATTGCCATCGGAACAGAGTCTAAAATTGCTCGCGCCGCAAAAAAGCAAGGAAAGCCTGTTGTTGCCTATGAAAGAACTGACTCAGCAGAAAATTCGGTTTACGGAAGAAAAACGCAAGGGACAATACAAGGGGCATTTCTTGCCTGCGGGGCAAACCACGCAGATGATTATCGGCGCGTCGCCCGAACGCGACGGACAAATTTTGCGTTTGACGCAATCGCTGTATCGAAAAATGGATATGAAACGGGTGTATTATTCGTCTTACGTACCTATCGTTCGAGATTCACTTTTGCCAGATATCCCTGCGGGGCAACTGCGCGAACACAGGCTGTATCAGGCGGATTGGCTGTTGCGGTTTTACGGGTTTACGGTGGAAGAACTGCTGACGGAAAATGAAAATTTATCGACGGAATTTGACCCCAAATGCGCTTGGGCGTTGAAAAATATGCATTTGTTTCCCGTGGAAATCAACCGCGCGCCCCTTGAATTGTTGTTGCGTGTGCCAGGGATTGGCGCGAAAAACGCGCACAAAATTTTAACAGCGCGAAGATACGCCGTTTTGTCTTTCGAGGACCTTGCAAAAATGCGTGTAGCCTTAAAGCGCGCCAAACATTTTATCACTTGCAACGGCAAATTTTTCGGCGCAAAAAACGAAAACGCGGTGCGTGGTTTACTCGCCGCGGCGGAAACACAAGACAGCGCGCAGCAAATGGATTTGTTTCATTTGCTTTCCACGCCCCAAAACGCGCTTATCTCCTTACACGGGCAATTATAGAGGCGACGTATGATTTATTTTTTCGACGGAACAAAATCAGGGTTTTTAACGGCTTTTCTACACGCATTCGACGACCCCGATGCCTTATTGACTTCTAAAAAGGCGCAGTTGACCTTAGGGCAAACGCCCGTTTTTATACAGACGGACGAAAGCAAAGCCGCGCGCGCTTTGCAACGGCTGCGTTCGTTCGATTGCGAATTTGAACACGATTTGGATTTTTTATTGCGAAGCGGCATGGAAAACAACGAACAGATTGCTTTCCGCTACGTTCGATTTCTTGCAAAAATCAAACGGCCTATCCGCAACCAACTTGCGGAATCGGACGTTTTCGCGGCGGTAGAATGTATGAAAAAAATCGGGCTGGAAATACATCATTTTCACGGCTTTATACGGTTTATGGAAACGCAAAGCGGCGTGCTTTACGCGCCTTTTTCGCCCGACAACGATATTTGCGATTTGCTCGTACCGCACTTTCGAGCCAGACTTCCTCAATATCCGTTTGTGTTGCACGACGTGAAACGGAAAACAGCAGCGGTTTACGACGGGAAAAATTATTTTATTGCGCCTTTGGATAAAGCGGACGTTTTGCTTTCCGCAGACGAAACCGAATGGCAAGCGCTTTGGAAAAAATATTATAACGCCGTTAATATTCCTTCGCGCGAACGGTTGAAACAGATGCGCGGTTTTATGCCCGTACGGTATTGGAAATTTATGCCCGAAAAGCAATAAACTTCCTTTTTTTAAATTTTTTATAAAGGATATCCCCCTCTCAACCGTTGACAAACGGACGAAAAATAAGGTATAATAAACGTATTCTTAGACAAATAACAAGCAAAGGCGAAAAAATAACCTGCCTTTGCCGTTTTACGTTTTATTTTTTATTTACAAAGGAGCAATTTTATGAAACTCGTGTCAGACTATTTCGGCTGTATGGTCTTTAACGACGAAGTGATGAAACAACGGCTTGCGCCCGACGTGTACAACACGTTGATACGCACGGTGGAACACGGCAGAAGCCTCAATCTTTCCGTGGCGAACGAAGTGGCACGCGCTATGAAAGATTGGGCTGTGGAATTGGGCGCAACGCATTATACGCATTGGTTCCAACCTATGACGGGCATCACCGCCGAAAAACACGACAGCTTCATTTCCCCCGGCGAAGGCGGAAAAGTGATTATGGAATTTTCGGGCAAAGAACTCGTTCGCGGTGAAACGGACGCGTCCTCTTTCCCCTCCGGCGGACTTCGCGCTACGTTCGAGGCGCGCGGATATACGGCTTGGGACGCAACGTCGTATGCGTTTATCAAAGACGGCGTTTTGTGTATTCCCACGGCGTTCTGTTCGTACAGCGGCGAGGCGTTGGACAAAAAAACCCCGTTACTTCGGTCAATGGAGGCTATCAATCGCCAAGCAATGCGCGTTTTGAAATTATTCGGAAACGAGGACGTTGCCTCCGTCAAAACGACGGTTGGCGCGGAACAGGAATATTTCCTCGTCGATAAAAAGACTTTTAAACAAAGAAACGACCTTATCTTTACGGGTCGTACTTTGTTCGGCGCAAAACCGCCCAAAGGTCAAGAAGTGGAAGGGCATTATTACGGCGTAATCAAACCGCGCGTACAGGCGTTTATGAAAGATTTGGACGAGGAGCTTTGGAAACTCGGCGTTCTTGCTAAAACCGAACACAACGAGGCTGCCCCCTCGCAACACGAACTTGCGCCCATTTTCGCCTCAACGAATATTGCCGCCGACCATAACCAATTAACGATGGAAATTATGCAAAAGGTAGCAAAAAAACACGATTTCGTCTGTCTTTTGCACGAAAAACCGTTTGCAGGTGTAAACGGCAGCGGCAAGCATAACAACTGGTCTATGTCCACCAACACGGGCGTGAATTTGTTAGAACCCGGCGATACGCCAAGTGAAAACGCACAATTTTTATTGTTCCTGTGTTCAATTATCAAGGCGGTAGACGAATACCAAGATTTGTTGCGCGTATCCGTTGCCTCGGCAGGAAACGACCACCGTTTGGGCGCGCACGAAGCTCCGCCTGCCGTCGTGTCTATTTTCCTCGGCGACGAATTGAACGAAGTTTTGGAATCGATTGAAAAAGAAACGCCTTACGGTGTGAAGGAAAAAGAACTGCTTAGAATCGGCGTACATACGTTGCCGAAATTCCCCAAGGATACCACCGACCGCAACCGCACTTCGCCGTTTGCATTCACGGGCAACAAATTTGAATTCCGTATGCTTGGGTCGGCGGCGTCCATTTCTGATGCGAACACCGTTTTAAACACCGCCGTTGCGGAAATTTTAAAACGTTTTGCCGACGAATTGGAAAACGCGGAAAATTTTGAAACGGCTTTGCACGATTTGATAAAGCGCGTTATCACAGAACATAAACGCATCATTTTCAACGGAAACGGTTACGACGAGGCGTGGCTGAAAGAAGCGGAAAAACGCGGTCTTTTGAACTTGCGTTCCACCCCCGACGCATTGCCCTATTTCATCAAGGAAAAGAACGTTCGCCTGTTCACCGAACATAAGGTGTACACCGAACGGGAAATGCATTCGCGGTATGAAATTTTGCTCGAAAGTTATTGCAAATTAACGAATATCGAAGCGCATACTATGGTGGATATGGCAAAGAAAGAAATTTTGCCTGCGGTCAGCGCGTACAGCCAAACGCTTTGCAATACGTTGCTTGCGAAAAAAGCCGTTTGCAAGCATCTTGACAACACCTACGAAACGGAAACGTTGAATGAAATTTCCGACCTGTCCGCAAAGGCGTACGCTGGCGTAAAAGCATTGGAAAACGCCTTGGACGGAGCAAAAAATATCACCAACGTAACCCAGCTTGCCATTTGGCACAAGGACAAAATCCTTTCGGCTATGAGCGAATTGCGCGCTGCGGCGGACGCTTTGGAGGGTATCGTTTCGGCGGAATATTGGCCTATCCCCACTTACGGAGATTTGCTGTTTGAAATTTAAAAAACGAGTGTAAGGGTATTTTTATGTTTAACGTAGAAAAGACAACGAAACAAGCCGTTGAATGGATTCGAGATTGGTTTGAACAAAACGGAAAAGATTGCAACGCGGTAGTCGGCATTTCAGGCGGAAAGGATTCCAGCGTGGTTGCCGCGCTGTGCGTGGCGGCGCTTGGCAAAGAACGGGTAATCGGCGTATTGATGCCCAACGGTGAACAGAGCGATATCGATTGTTCAAAACAACTCGTCGCGTACCTGGGTATTCCCAATTATACTATCAACGTCCAAGCAGGCGTAAACGGCGTACTTTCTTCTTTGGAAAATGCAGGGGTGGAACTCAGCCGTCAAACGAGAGTCAATTTGCCTCCTCGCGTGCGTATGGCAACGTTGTACGCTCTTTCACAATCTATGAACGGACGTGTGGCAAATACGTGCAATTTATCCGAAGATTGGGTAGGATACTCCACCCGTTACGGTGATGCGGCAGGCGATTTTTCACCGCTTGGCAAACTCACGGTGCAAGAAGTAAAAGAAATTGGACGGTTTTTGAGGTTGCCTGAAAATTTGGTGGAAAAAGCCCCCTCGGACGGACTTAGCGGAAAAACGGACGAGGACAATTTGGGATTCACCTATGCTATGTTGGATGAATATATCCGCACGGGCGTATGCAACGATTTAGAAAAGAAGGAACGAATTGACCGTTTGCACGTTATGAACGAATTTAAATTGAAACCGATCCCCTGTTTTGAATACAATCCCGAAAATTGATAAATATATAGATTACGGCATACCAGGTATGCGTTCAACAAAAAAATCTTTCCTTTTTAGGAAAGATTTTTTTGTTTTATTCTTTATCCAACGTTTCTGAATATTGCGGTTTTCCGATAAAACCTACTTGTCGAAAGGCTTTCGGGTCTTTTCGGATATAATAATCAATATACGAGGCTATCATTTTCGCCGTCAGCTGATATCCCATAGGATTCAGATGCCCGTACAGGTAAAATTTTTCTCTAAACGCAGCGTCGTATACAGGTGCGTACGTATTCAAATCAATCACGTACGAATTGGAAAATACCTTTGTCATATCACGGAGCAGTTGCGCGTGCGCTTTTTTATGCGCTGCCTTTTCTTCCGAATCATTTTCCGACCTCGGCATTGTAACGAAGAAAAATTTCGCCTGTGGTTGAATTTCTTTATATCTTTGCACGATTTGCCCGTAATATCCCGCAAACGTCGGTTGATTGTTGTTGCAATCTTCAAAATCGATATCGTCCACACTACCGATTTTAAAGCCACGATTGATATCGTTTGCGCCAAGCGCAATCACGTATGCTTGCGCCGCTTTTTCGGGCGCCCAAGCGTTGATTGCAGAGGCAAACGTATCCAAATATTGTTTCGCCGTCATTCCGCCACGGGAAAAATTGTATACCGACGCGCCTGTCATACGCGCCATAAATTGTCCCCAAGAATATTCGTAATAATCGTGATACGAGCGCACGCCGTTTTCATCCAAAGCCTCAAATTCACCCGAATCAAGGCTGTCGCCTACACATGCAATGGTACGAAAAATTGCCGTATACCCACCGTCGTCTACAATCCTATCAAGCGGTTTTTCCTCGTTCGACATTGTTTTTCCTACGTTTTGCACGTATTCCGTAATATTCATGCTATTTTCTCCTTATTTTAAAATCCAATAATAATAAATGGGGGTTGCCGTCCAGCCGTGGCAAAGACTGCCTGCATCATCAAACGCTGCCTCGCCGTCAATCGTTTCCCACGTCGCCGTTGCTCCGTTGTCCAACATATGTTGATAATCTGCGCGGATATCTGCCCAAATCCAATCGCGGTATTTTTCTTTATTTACCTTAATCAATGCGTCGTATTTCAACGTTTTCATACTCAAAGCGCACGGGGTTAATTCACCTTTTGCCAACTTTTCGCAAATTTCTTCCGCCAAAGCTCCGTCCGCAACGCCCGTCAACACCGCCAACGTATTGACGAGTTCGGTATATTCCGCGCCACCGATATTCATAGCAAATACACCCTTTCCCTTATGGAAGAAATTTTCGCGTATTTTGCTTTTTAACGATTCGATTTCGCCGTGATACGGATATTCCAAACCGCTCAACCCGCAAATTTTTTGCAAACATTGCAAGGCAAACACCGTCAACAAATTTACCATTGCATCGGGTTTAACTTCTTCCGTTCCGTTCAGTACGCCGTCGGAATATTGCGACCAATCGTAAAAATTCCAATGATTTATGCCCTCAAATTTGCAAACCAAGCCGTTTTGGCGATTGTTTAAAAAGGTGTTGAAATATTCAATCATTTTGGGATACGCCTCTTTTGCCAAACTAATATCCCCCGAATATTCAATATATTCTTTTACAGACAACGTATAATACAACGAGAACGACGGAATGGTTAAATCGATTCCGCAAGGATACGTAATGGCAAGCAAGCCGTCGTCGCGTCTGTCCTTGTTCATCAGCGAAAGATTTGCGCGCGCGTAGTCCACGTTCCCGTCCTCAAACGCATAATATCCGCAAAGGATTTGATTTCGCGAATCGAATGCATACAGGCATTGTTCACGCCAAGGACAATCCACGTAATGCTCCATCATACAGAGTTGCAAAGTTCTTAAACACAAATCGTAAATTTTTTGGTCTAACTCGCTTTCCGCTTGAAAAGGCTTTACCTTAAATGGATATACCTGCGGAACAACCCCTACGTATTCGATATCAATTGGAGATTCGCTCTCGATTTGCAAATATCTGCACCCCAAACGCAACATAGGATTCAAATACTCGTTTTCTCCCACCTTTGTCACATACTCAAACGAGAAATCTCTCGATTCGATAATCCGACGAACGCAGCCGTCTGCCAAATGTTCCCCGTACGAAATCAACAAAGTTTGCGCCGTTTCCGAACGAACTTTTATCCCAAATAAACCTACGGTTTCCTCGCCGATATCAAAGATATACTTAGTTTGCCCATCCTGTTTTACAAGCGTGCCTTTCTTCATTTCCTTTAATTGCAATTTTTTCGTCGGACGAGGGAAAAATTGACGTTGTTTGTTTATAAGCACGGACGGCGCAAAGCCCGTTCCGTTCCCGTTTTTCCAATCGTCCTCTTTCGTCGCGTCATATTTATAGCTGTACCCAAGTTGTGGAGTCAGCCATTTTTCACGTCCACTTTCATACGCCAAACTAAGACGGGAAAGGGTACTTTCGTTGCTTTCAACGCATACCTGCCCCCCTTGTTCGATTTCAAAAATCAATCCCGCAGGCGCGGAGATATGCCGCATGGTACTCGTTCCAAAATGCCATACCACGACAGCCAAAGCGTTGTCGCCCTTTTTTAAATACGGCGTAATGTCCAACGTATCGTACGTTTTATAATGTTCGTAATCGCCGTACTGATTGCTAAACGCAAGCACGCCGTTTATGTACAAAGCGTAATCCCCGTCGCACGAAAGCCGACAAACCGTTTGTTCGCCGTTCCAAGTAAGCGGAATCAAAAATTCGCCGTATTCGTCGGGTTTGTAATCTTCTCTTACCCAAATCCATTTCGCATTTTCAAAAGCCATATTTCTTTTCCTACTATTCCTTTTTATTTTTCATAATTACAAAACTTCTGCCCAGCAAGCAAATGGTTTCGCCTTGCTGTTTACAATGATTCTGCAATAAAATCTCGCCCATCTTTTCCACGTCCACAGCCACGTCGGCAGGGTTTACCGCTATCGTAAACGAACCGTTTTTATCGCTACGTTTATACACCAACGGATACCCCCCGTTGTTCGACGATACGATTTCCAAATCCCCGTCCGCGTTAAACGCCGAATATTCCTTACGCAATTTTATCAAATCCTGCACGGTACGCAACAGTGAATTTTCACGCGCCGACATACTCTCCACGCTTTGGGCAACGTCGCTATTTACAGGCAAGTACAAATCCTTTTCGTCTGCCTTAGAAAAGCCCCTATTTCGTCCGTTCGTCCATTGCATAGGCGTACGGCAGCCCGTACGAATAAATCCGCCGTCCTTGTTTATCGTATAATTATGCGTCATACCTATCTCGTCGCCGTAATAAATAAACGGCACGTGTTTATAGGTCAACAAAAACGCAAAAATCCCTTTCAGCGTTTCCTCGTCTTTCTTTTCCCCTACGCGTATAATGTCGTGATATCCGCTCGGCACGGAAAAATATCCTTTCCCCTGAATTTCTTTATACAACCGCGCGGTATATGCCAAAAACGAATCCACACTCCCTTTGCCCTCGGGCGAAAAATAATTATGACCTCGCTCCAACGCAGGCAAAATGTTTGTGTTTTTCTCGTTCCTTATCAAATCGTTGTATTCGGGTCTATCGTGCGCGAGATAATCCAAATCAAATCCGCATTTGCCCACGGAATTGGACGGATACACCCATTCCGCGATAAACGCCGCGTCGTGATATTCCGATTTTATCGTGCCTATCAGGAGATTCCACAGCCATTTCAGTCCCTCTACGTCCTCGTCGTTGTCCGAATCGTATACGCAATCTTTCACTAGCGAGTTTGCCATATCGACGCGGAAACCGTCTACCCCTTTATTTAACCAAAACCGCATAATATCCAATATCTTTTCCCGAAGCGGTTTCAATCTTTCGTCCGTATAATGCATCTTCCAATTTTCACCCATATCGTAGGCGTTATTGGGGTCTGCCTCTCTCGGCGGCTTGTTAAAGCCGAAATTCAGCGCAGGCTGACAGGCATAATAATTGATAACGTAACCGCCGTCGCGAGGGTATAATCCGTGAATGGATTTATCTTTATATTTATTGAAATTGTTGTCCGTCCAAATATACCAATCGGAATACTCGTTCTTTTCGTCTTTCGTTGATTGTAAAAACCAAGGATGTTTATCCGAAGTATGCCCGATAACCAAGTCGATAACGACGCGAATCCCAAGCGTTTTGCACTTTGCAATCAACGCCTCAAAATCCGCCATCGTGCCAAATTTTTCGTTTACGGCGCAATAATCCGCTACGTCATACCCTCCGTCCATAAACGGCGAAACGTAAAAAGGATTTAGCCAAATCGCATTTACACCCAAATCTTTGATATAATCGAGCTTTTCCGTAATTCCCTGCAAATCCCCAACGCCGTCGTTGTTGCTATCAAAAAAGCTGGTGGGATATACTTGATAAAAAATACTGTCTTTTAACCACGTATTCATATTGGTTTCCTCTCTTTTATTTCCTCTACAATTATCTTATCATAAAACTTTATCAAAAGCAAACATTTGAATAAAAAAAAGGAAGAAGAATCTCCCTTTTTTGTCTTTATATCGCACAAATATCTTGATTACACCTTTTTCCACGTTTTGGGATTAAACAAAATCAACACAGGCAAAATTTCAAGACGTCCAAGCAACATTGTCAACGATAAAACGATTTTGGAAAAAGGACTGTACCCTATATAACAAGCGTACGGTCCAACCGCCTCGAACGCAGGGCCTATATTGGAAATACAGGCAAGTGCAGCGGAAAAATTGCTAAAAAAACCATGCTCTACCGTATACGTCCCCGCGTCAGAAACAACGGTTACGCTCTGTCCGTTTATCGGGTCGAACGACAGCACCAACACCGCTAAAAACAATAAGAAGAAATAAATGGTGATAAATGCAAACACGTCGTTTAACGTCTTTTCTTCCAACGTTTTCCCTTCAAATTTCACCTTGGGTACGTATCGCGGATTGACGAGCTTTCTTACGTTGATAAATCCTCCTTTTACCGCTATAATAATCCGTGATAACTTAATTCCGCCTGCCGTCGAGCCTGCCATACCGCCGATAAACATCAGCACGATCAACGTCGTAACACCCGTCGTGGGCCAAACGTGGTAATCGGTAGTGGTAAATCCCGTCGTCGTCATCAAAGAGGCGACTTGGAACAGCGAATGTCGAAACGCTTCCTCCGTTGAATACATTTGCGGAAAGCTCTCAAATCTCGTCAATAAAGAAATAAACACGAGCGAAATCGCGCCGACGACGATAAGGAAATACGCCCTAAATTCTTCGCTTTTCAAAACATCTTTCACTTTGCCTATCAACAGCAAATAATAAAGGCTAAAATTGACTCCAAACAGAATTAAAAATATGGATATCACGTATTGCGAAAAAGGATTCATCATTTCCATACTGCCGGGAAGAAACCCAAATCCGCCCGTTCCTGCGCAACCGAACGTCGTAAGTAAACTGAAAAAGAATTGTTCGTCTTCATAGCCTGCAATTGGTTTGTCGAACATCAAAACGGCAATCTCTAACACCGTCATTCCCAAATAAATCAAGTATAGTATCCGCGTCGTTACTTTCATTTTAGAAACGATTTTACCCACTTTTGGACCTGGGCTTTCCGCGCGCAATAAGTGCATGGACGACCCATCGTTGCTTTCGGGGATAAAAATTAAGACGAATACCAAAATTCCCATACCGCCTATCCAATGCGAAAAGCTACGCCAAAATAGCGAGGAATGTGAAATTTTGGTTATATCGGAAATTATACTCGCCCCCGTGGTTGTAAAACCCGACATAATTTCAAAACAAGCGTCGACATAATTTGGAATATCGCCGTTGATAACGAAAGGTATCGCCCCAAACAGCGTCATTACAATCCACACGATTGCAACCAACGCAAACCCTTCCTTTTGATACAAAGTTTCCCGTTTGGGTTTGGGAATTTGCAACAAAACGCCTATCGATAGCAATACCGCTATCGGTACGACAAACGCCAACACGTGCGTTAGGCTTTCCTTGTATATCAGGCTTACGAGCAGCGGAGCGAGCATTAAAATCCCCTCCAAAATCATAATTTTGCCTAAAATCTTACCTAATTTTTTATAATTCATACGCCACCTTACACCTATCGTCCACTCACATAAAAATATCCGTCAAATCGTCAAAATTTTTATGCGTCGTTACGACGATTACGTTATCGCCCTGTTGAATATGCGAATTACCGTCGGGAATCATCACTTGATTTTTTCTTATAATACAAGCAATTAGGCAGTTTTCTTTTATTTTTAATTCTTTTAAAGGCTTGTCGTATATTTTCCCTTGCTTTTTTGCGGCAAATTCCAACGCCTCCACTTGACCGTTTACCAACCGCGACAACGTTAAAACGTTACTGCCGCGCTTGTTCGCAAGGGCGCGCGTGTAACTTGCGATTCTGTTCGCCACGACGTGTTTTGGCGATACGTTGTTGTGCATACCAAGCTCTGCAAGCATACCGCTTAAATCGTCGCTCCTTATCTGCGTAATCGCCTTTTTGACTTTCATTTTATGCGCAAACATAGAAACGACCATATTTTCTTCGTCGATATTCGTCAAGGAAACGAACGCGTCCATCGCCTCCAAGCCCTCTTCTATCAATACGTCGTGCCTCGTTCCGTTTGCGTGAATCACCGTTACGGAAGGTAAAATTTCCGCCAATTCTTCCGCGCGTTGTTTATTGTTTTCAATCAATTTCACCTTATATTTCTTTTTCGCCAACTGTTCGGCAAGGTACAAACTGATGTTACTGCCCCCAACAATCATAACCCGTTTGAGGGGCGAGTGCACGAGATTGATTTCAGATAAAAAATCCCCAAGCGTATGCACGTCCGACGTAAAATGGATTCTGTCGCCCTCCTCCACAACGAAATTCCCCGAGGGAATGAATACGTCGTCGTTTCGTTGCACGGCGCAAATCAGCACTTTTGTAGACAGTTTTTTTCCCAACGCCCACAACGTTTCGCCAATCAGCGAACAACCTTTTTCCACCAAGATTTCCACAAGCAACACTCTGCCTTTTGCAAAATGTTCCACCTGCACGATAGAGGGCAAGTTGATAAGATTAAAAATTTCATTCGCGGTATCCTTTTCGGGATTGACCAACATAGAAATCCCCAAATCCTCTTTCATTTCCGAAATTTGAACGCTGTAATCGGGATTTCTCACACGCGCAATGGTATTTTTCGCGCCTACTTTTCTCGCGACCATACAGGCAAAAATATTCAGCTCGTCACTTTCGGTCAACGCAATCACCAAATCGGAATCTTGCACGTTCGCTTCTTTTTGAATGTCCATACACGCGCCGTTTCCCACCACGCCGAATACGTCGTATCGTTCGATAAGGTCTTCTATCTTTTCCTTATTTTCGTCGATAATCGTTATCGTATGGTTTTCGTTGGAAAGCGTTTTTAATATCGTCCTACCGATTGTCCCCAGCCCTATAATCACTATTTTCATAAATATCTCCAAAATGAAAAGAAATTGAAAAATTCCTAACAAAGTATAGTATAGCACACAGCTAAAAATAAGTCAAACAGTTTTTTCGTTTAAAAATTTTACCATAAGACAAGCAAACGGCAAGATAAATCATAAAATCGCTTGACTATTCAACGTAAATATGCTAAACTGTATTTGACACACAAATTGAATACGCCCATATTGGAGTACAACTATGCGAACGTGTACTTCTATTTCCGTATGGGTGAATTTGTGTGTCAACAAGTGAAGTACATTTCGGGGTGTGCTTTGCTTGCAAGGCGCACTTTTTTTATTCCCGATTTTTATCAGCCAATACCTCTTTCACTTTGTGCGACACAATAAAGGAAACATAGGCCAACGCTTATGTTTCTTTTATTGTTTTAAACGACAAAAACGCCCCAAAACGGGGCGTTTTTTCACTTGGTGGAGCGAGTTAAACGTAAGTTGAACCGATTATTTGTTTAATCCTATTTTATTTTTATGCTTTTGAATTGTTTTGGAATAAATATTATTATAATTATCTACTAAAAACGCTTCAAGTATCATTTGATATGCGGTATCGTAAACCTCCTCCCATTCTTTGGGGGTATATTTAGTAAGTGGCTCTTTATAATATTGTGTTATATTTGAATCAAGATTAGGATGCCTTATTTCAAAATTATTAAAAAGTATCCCTAAATCCTTGAATATGTCGTGTCCTAAACCGCTTGTATATTTTGCGCTATACGTTTTAATTATTGGCTCAATTTTGTTTGAAAGCAATTTCAAAATTTCCCGTTTCTTCTTATAATTACCTTTTAGTAAGGGCGATGTATATTCATAAAGCAAAATTGCCGTATCTTTGTCTGTACTTTCAGCGACAGTTCTAACCTTGTCATCGCGCGGAACAACCATCATATACTTATTTTCTGTATGCTCCACAAGTTGTAAGCCAGCCTTATCCATTATGTATAAACATTTTTTCATTGTTTCCGTGAAAAATTTGTCTAAATCACAACTGTAATCCACAAAGGCTTTTTGATGATTTTTTGCATACAAGAGCATATTTATGTTGAATTGCAAACAAAGATATGCCTGTTGTTCATTTTCAGGCTTTTTAATAATTTTTCTTTTATCGCTATGATTATATAAATTAAGGTCGGAAAAAAGTTCTTCAAATGTAAGCCGCCCCATAGAATAGTTCCAAGAACGCAATAAATTTTTCTCAAATACTTCTGCAAAAGAATAATACACATAGTAAAAAAGCGGTTTTTCTCTAAAAAGCATTGTATTTAAGCCGTCTACTTGATTACATAAATTAAATTTGCTATCCAATAATTCAAAAATATCCATATACTTTTTACTCTCTTTCTTTTGCTTAATTAAAAAGTCGCAATTATATACGATTCAATAGTTTTTCTTTCAAGTTTTCAAAATTTTTCTTTTTCAATTCGCATTCCCAAATACGAATTACCGTCCAACCGCGATTTTCAAACAGCGCGGTTATTTCTTTATCGTGGCGCATATTACGCTCGCGCTTTTTCTGCCAATACTCCGCATTATCGGCAGGGCGCGTATTTCTACAATCGTGTCCGTGCCAAAAACAACCGTCAACGAAAATAGCGATTTTCTTATCGGGGAATACGAAATCGGGATGTCCTTTGACTTTATAATTACGCCGCCAACCGACAATCCCGTTTTCCTTAAAAATCTTTATCAACTTCATTTCCGTCGATTTATTTTGCTTGGAATGTACTGCGCTCATAATTTTAGAGCGTTTTTCTTTCTCGAAAATATCCGCCATATCAACTATTCGCCGCAAATTTATTCAAAGTCAAATCGGAAATCAAACCGCTAACGTCTTTACCGAGATTATTTACGATAATATCGTCGAAATCCTTATAATCAATTTCTCTAACTTCGTGGAAAATATGGTTATAAAGATATTCCGCAAAGGTACTTGCCAAAATAATAACGATAGGCGTTCCTTTTATATCGCGTTTCGTAGCAGGAACGTATCTTGAAGTTACGACAATCGTATAATCGCCGCCGATTTCTTCGCGGTGTTCTCTCAAACGACCTGCGTTAATACCGAGTAATTTGTTTGCCGTCGATTTTGATTCAACCGCAAATTTCTTTCTACGGGAAACGTTAATCTTATACAAACACTCAATATCCGTATGCGCCGCACCGCCGCGTTTGTTTGCTTCTACGTTATAGAACATATTAAAGCCTTCCGTAAGTACGTCTTCAAACAAATATGCGGTATCGTTATCGGGGTTGTTCGAGTATTCTTCAATGAGTTTGGGCAATTCAAGCAATTTGCTCAAATCGTCGTCTTCTCCGATTTCTTCCAACAAAATTTGCGGATAGAAATTATAAATTTCCTTTACGCAATCAACGTATAATCTTTCGGAATCGCTTAACGAAATCGGCGTATCGAAACAAGAATACTGCGTAAACATTTTTTCAATAAACGGCTTTACTTCTTCGCTTATTTCAATATAACCCAACGTTGCTTTTCTGCCCGTCGGATTGCTCCGCGAGTTCGTTTTTGTAGGGTGGTAAAGCTTACAAACAAGCTCGCCGCTAAAACGTTTGATTATGCCGACTTGCTCCAACAAGGTTTGCGTGTAATACTCCCACTCATATACGCTTTTAACGTAAACGTGTTCGTTTTGCTTGAATAACGCCGCCATTTCCGTAGCGTTGACTTCTCTTAATTTCAACATTTCCGCCACAAGTTTTTCGTAAGATTGAGGCGTAACGGATTTCTCAAACACGACAAGATATTCGACTTCGTTATTATACAACTTGCCACCGAGCCTTTCGTCTAAAAGAAGTCGTAAAATCAAGCGAAAAGGATATAATTGGAAATCGGGGCTTGTACCGTTTGCAGGGTGTTGTAATTGAATTGCAAACAGCATTGCCGTAAAGATTTTTCTCAATTTTGCTTCGTTGGATATATATTTTAAGAACAAGTTTCCCAACGGGCTGAAAATGAACTTATTTTCGCCGTTGATTTTATTTTCATATCCGAACATCCAATATTCCAACGTGTTAATTCTATGGTTAATAGAATCCAAAGGCTTTTCTTCGGGATTTCTGGTTTTATATAAATCCAAAGCCGCCAATCTATCTTGCATTCTATGGCGTTCCACGTCGGATATATCAGTTTTACAGCTATTTTTAACATCCAAAGCAACCGCCTTGACCATTTCATAACTGCTTGTATGCTTATATAAAATCCATTTATCGCTATCTAAAATTCTTGGCATAATTTTATTCTCCTATTTTACTAACGACTTCCATCATAAGTTTAGGGGGAATGGATTCCCCGATAACCGTTCTTATAAACGTATCCGTAGAATCTTTCGGGAAGTCAATATCTTCGGGAATGGAAGATACGATAAAAGTTTCCAAAAGCGTTAAAACGCGCGCGTCGGAATACGTTCCGTCGGGAAGTTTGCGCCCAGGGTGCACGTTGTTATGAGAACTCATACTACCGCTAAACGTTGTACGCGTGGGGCAAGGTTGATCCCACACCATTCTTTTGAACGTATTATGAAAACCTTTAATCCGCGTACCGTCTTCTTTCTTGGGGTAATACACGGGATTTGCAATGGCGCTTTTCCCCGACGGAGTATGCTTTAACGCAAGAACAGCGCGTTCGTTTTGGGATTTTGCGTAGTGCCACGGAATCCCCGAATCTTCCCCTGCTTCAAGGGACGGTAAATGACCGATTGCGGCAGACAGCGGAATTTCGGGCTGTTCCGTCGGCCACGCCCATTTAAGCCCGTGTTTATACAGCTTAATTATGGCGCGCGGACGGGATTGACAAATACCGTAATCCTTTGCGTTTAATACGCGAATGTCAATTTCGTATTTATCCGCATACTTCTTTTTGAGTATTTCTTCCAAGAGCAAATATTCGCCGTCATACGGGAAATACATTTCAATAAAACGAGGAACGTTTTCAATCAAAATATAATCGAAATCGCATTCGTCGATAATTTCCAACGCTTGCAAAATTAAGAAATTGCGTTTATCTACTTCAAAATGCGCTTGTTTTTTATTCTTGCCGAGCGTACTCAAACCTTGACAGGGCGGCGTTGCAATCAGCATTTTAACGTTGTTATTCTTCACAATCGAAACCATATAATTTTTCGTTTCGTCTTGCGTAATATCGCCGCAATACATTTCGGAATTAGGATAGAAATGCTGATAACATTCTGCGCGCTTGGGAAGTAATTCGTTCCCTGCGATAACTTCAACGTTTGTTTTATGCAACAATAATTCGCCGATACCCGCGCTTGAAAATAAGGAAACGGCTTTTATTTTTTCTTTCTTTTCCATATTTGTTTTTCCTATCATTCCCACGATTGCCTTTAACATTAAAGGGGGAATAGATTCCCCAATACATTGACGAATCAATAATTCGGGCGTATCGTCGGGTATATTCCAATCGGTAGGCAAAGAATCCAATATTATCAATTCCAACGGAGTTAAAACGCGCGCATCGGAATACGTTCCGTCGGGCAGTTTTCTGCCCGGATGAACGTTTCTTTGAGAAGCGATACAATCGTTTCTCATTGTAATCGTAGGCGCAGGTAAATCCCAACGAATACGCCTATACGAAGACTCATAACCTTTTACGCGCGTACCGTCTTTCTTTTGCGGATAATATACGGGATTTGAAAAAGCCGTTTTTCCCGTAGGCGTATGCTTCATCCATAAAATATTTTCGGGCGAATGCGGACGGGCGAAATGCCATTTAATATCCGATTTTTCACCTGCTTCCAAAGACGGCAAATGTCCTATTGCTTCTTCAACGGTAATTTTCTTTTCTTGTTCTTTCGCCCAATCCCAAACCAAACCAAATTTGTGCATTTTGATAATTGCGCGCAAACGGGTTTGCGGAACGCCGTAATTAGAAGAATCGACCACCTTGCTATCTATATCGTATTCGTCGCCAAATTCCAATCGTAAAATATCTAAAACCGTTCTCATTTCGCCTTTATAATTCAAAAGCAATTTAAGAAGCGCGGGAACGTTTTCGATTAAAATATAATCGGGCTTTGTTCTTTTAATCGCTTTTACAACGTAGGTAATAAGATAATTACGCTCGTCGGCTTCCATTTTCGTTTGACAACGATTTTTTCCTGCGACGCTCATTCCTTGACAGGGCGGCGAAGCCAACATAAAATCCACCTTTTCGGGCGCGGCAGCCATAATACGTTCAAAAACTTCTTCTTTTGTAATATCGCCGCAGATAACGTTTGTTTCGGGCGAAATCGCCTTGTATAAATCCGCGCGATTTTGAAGCAATTCATTAGCGACCATTATATCTACGCCGACTTGCTTAAAATACGTTTCGCCAATCCCTGCGCTTGCAAATAAGGAAATACCTTTTAATCTTTTTTCACTCATAATACCACGTCCATAATATCGCCAATGTTACAGTTAAGAGCAACGCAAATTTTTATCATAACGTCCATAGAAACGGGTTCGTCATTATTCAACTTTGTTAAAGTCGTAGAGCCGATTCCCGTCGCTTCTTTTAACTCCCGTTTCTTCATATTTAAGTCAATCAATTTCTTCCATAATTTATTGTAGCTAACCATAAATACGCTCCAATTTTTCGCTATTACTTACAGTATATCATATTTTTACCGATATTTCAAGCAAATTAAACGATATTTCATACGCTTTTGCCGATATATCGGTTATTTTTATTTGCGAAAACAATAATCGAAAATTTTTAATGGCACTACGGCGTGCGCTTGTAATATACGAGTCGGCTCGCTACGCTCGCCGAACAAGCGCACGCCGTAAAAACAAAACTGAACGAAAAAATGGGCAAATAAAGCCGCGCGAAAAAGCCGTCCACGCTGAACCGCTTGTGGATCGGCTTTTTTTCGTGCGGCGTATTGTTTTATTTTGATACCCCGTTTTGCTATACGTTCAAGATTTTTATTTTTCAACGGCAATCACGCTTGTTATAAACGGCTGTAAATGAAAACTTTGTGAAAATTTCAGAAAATACCCTGATAAATCGCCTTTCCCGTGGCTTATATATGAGAGCATTTTTAGATTCTTCAAAAATTTTTCTAAAAATACCCCCTAATTTACGCCCCAAAATATCCGTATTATAAGGGGATATGTAAAAATTTTGTGAAATCTTCAAAAATAGGGTCAATTTTTACCCCTTAAAATCTCCGTATAGTGAGAGCCTTTTGTGGAAATCTCAAAAAATATTTTTTAAAACGTGCAAATACCTTGCACCTTTACCCGTTATCATATCAAAACTTAATAGGAAAACAGCATAAAAATCGAGCGTATAGCGAAAACGGCAAGCCGAGCGTTAGTATCTCCGAAAAATGAAAAGGAGCAGTGGTTGCGTTTTATGGACGAAGTACGAATTAACTGTCGTGGAGTTAGTCGTATTACGCCCTTTTTTGTGCCGAAAATATAGGAGGTACATTAAATAAATGCAACAACAAACACTAACACTCATTTTTGACGGCGAGCCGAATATCAACGCTCTACCCGAAAGCGAACAAAGGGTATTTTATACCACGCTTTTGGAGCGTATATTCGAGCTGTACCGCGCAAAAGACAAGGACGAGCAATGATAGAAAATTGCAAAGTCAATTTTGACGGCAGTAATTATCTTGCTAAACTTCCCCAACCCTGTCCGTTCAAAAAGGGAAAACCGAAAAAGTTTCTAAAAACTATCGAAATCCCTGCGGACAACCAAGCAACCACGACTTGCGAGAACGCCCAAGACAATATTTGTGATGAAGTAGTCAAGTATGCGGAAAAGGCGCGCGCAGAAAACGACGGCAAAGAGAAAAAGAGAGCGCAAACAAAAAAGATAGTAGTAGATTTGAAAGAGATATTTAACGAACTCTATCTTGCCCACGCAGGCAAAACGTATAACGAGAAGAAAAACGCAATTATAGACGGCTTGCGCCCGTACTTTGAAAACGATAGAAAAACGGTGGCTTTTGTAGATATGCAGTTGGAACGCGTTCGACATAATCAAGGGCAACGAAACGCACGTTTATGGAAGAAACTCAACAACGTTCCTTTTAACTATTTCATAACTGTTACTTACGATAGCAAAAAACACACGGAAGAATCTTTCCGCAAGGCGTTTACAAATTTTCTCAAACACGCCGTATATCGTAAAAATTGGCGATACATAGGCGTATGGGAACGCGGAAACGCAACGGAGCGATTACATTTCCACGCGCTTGTCTATATCCCCGACGGGCAGATGATAGGCGAACTGTTTGAACAGCGTGATTACAGTACCAAGCAAAAGCGTATGCAAACGACTATCCAAAACACCCATTTTAACGAAAAATTTGGGCGAACGGATTTTGAAGTGATAACGACGGACAATCATTTGACGGAATGTTATTACTATCTCAAAAAATATATGGAAAAATCGGGCGAAAAACTGATAGTCAGCCGAAATTGTCCTACGCATTTTAATTTGTCGGTATTCAAGGACGATATGATATGCCCTTTGGAAAACAACGAATACAAGCATATTTTAGCGGACGATTTCAAAGGCGTAAACGCGGACGGCGAAATTATTGAAGATATTACGCGAGAAAAGCTACTTGCGTTATACGATGAAAAAAGAATTTAAACCTATTTTATCTTTCGAGCTGTCGGAGCGTAAACGAAACCGCCCTTTTATACAAGGGTAAAATGCATTGCTTGGCGCAACCCTTGTATAAAAGTTTGGGCATTAAAATAAGCAAAATTATCAATGCGATTTCGTTTTGGTTGCTCCTGTCGAAAGACAAAATAAATACATTATAAGGAGTAAAAAACTATATGAAAACAGCAGTAATTTATGCCCGTTACTCGTCCGATAACCAAACGGAACAGTCTATTGAAGGGCAACTTCGCGTATGTCAAGAATACGCGAAAAACAACGACATTTTGCTACTCGATACCTATATCGATAGAGCAATGACGGGTACAAACGATAATCGCGCCGACTTCCAACGTATGTTAAAAGACAGCGCGAGAAACCATTGGGATTACGTTCTTGTTTACAAGATAGACCGATTTTCCCGTAATAAGTATGAAACGGCTATACACAAAAAGACTTTGAGAGATAACGGAACGCGTTTGCTTTCCGCTACGGAATACATACCCGATTCACCCGAAGGTATTATCCTTGAATCTATGCTTGAAGGCTATGCGGAATATTACTCCGCGGAACTTTCTCAAAAGATTCGCCGTGGTATGAACGAGAGCCGACAAAAAGGCAATTATACAGGCGGTTACGTTCTTTACGGATATAAAATCGTCGATAAAAAGGTTGTAATTGACGAATACCAAGCGGAAATTGTGCGTTATATCTATGAACAATATTCGACAGGCGTTTATGTGAAAGACATTCTCAAAGCGTTAAACGAAAAAGGCGTTATCCATCGCGGAAAACCGTTCGCCGCAAATACCGTTTACGGAATACTGAAAAACGAGAAATATTCGGGTACTTATAAACGCGGAAACGAAATTTTTGAAAAGACCTTTCCGAGAATCGTTCCCCAAGAAGTATTTGAAAAAGTCCGTAAAAAAGTAGAGCAAAACAAATACGGCAAGAAGAACGAAAAGCAACCGTATTTATTGCGCTTTAAGGTAACGTGCGGATATTGCGGTAAACCGATAAGCTCCGATACGGGTACAGCAAGAAACGGTACTGTAAAATATTATTACA
>JAFTPE010000040.1 GCA_017463425.1 Clostridia bacterium
GGCATAAAAAGACAGCCGCTTCAGCGGCTGCCTGAGATTGTTTTGCGGTTGGCAAACCTTTCAATGAGCCTTAAGGCTCAGCCAGTATTATGCCCTTGAAGGGCCAGTGCATACCACCAGTTTAACTGGTGGTTTTGATTTTTTCAAAGTTTTGAATTGCGTATTAGGAAACGCGAACGGAATAATTGTACATCTTCGTAAGAAGTCCCGAAGGAATTCTTTCTCTGTACTGACCAAGATAAATAAATATCTTGCGGAAGAATTCACGGTTGTCGCCGCCAACGACGTATTCGGGGATTTCGGGCATCGAGCCTTGGTATCTCAAAAGGAACAATTCGGTGAATTGATTTCTTTCTTCTGCGTCAAGCGTTGCGATAAATGCGTCGAACGATTTGGTGTTGTAGAAATCGTAGTCCGCGGTTTCGGTTTTGTTCACTTCTTCCGCCATTTCTACGCCTGCAACAGGACCGCCCGTGTACGCAACAGCCTCTGCGTATTCTTCGATATGATATCCTTCTTCGGAAACTTCTACGTCGCTCATTGTAGCAGCGGCTACTTCGGGTTGAGGTTGTTCTTCAATAAACTCGTCCGCCATACCCGTATCTTGGTTTGCGTTGTCTGCTGCCACAGCGTCCATATGTTTTTTACGGATAGCCGCAAATTCAAATTGACCGAACACAGCCAACGCCGCCACGAGGGGAAGCAGGAAAGAAAGCGCGCCCATAGACGAAATCAATGCAACGAGGAACGCAATCAACGCAACCGCGCCTTCTGCAATATAGGTAATAAAGGAAATTTTATCGTTTGCCTTAAAACGAACGCGTACCGCATTGAACACGAACAAAATTCCTGCCAACGCAAATACGACGATTACGAGCATTTCCATCGAACCTTTCGGTGCTTTTCCCATACCGATTGACAATAAAATCAAGAACGAGAACAACACGCTGAGGAGATATTGTATAAAATGGAAACGGTTTTCTTTTCCCAACTTTTTAAAGAGGAGGAAACTGTAACCTGCGCAAGCAAGCACGGAAACCGCCAACGTAATGACGTCAAACGCGCGCGCGCCGATAAACGCCGTAAGCGCAAGCATTGCGAAGAAATACACCGCCGTACCGCAGGTAAGCGTAAGCAACGCGTAGGGGATAAACGTTTCGCCTTTTTCGGGCTTGATTGCCGTAAGTACGCCAAGAACAATCGTCGCCACAGCAAACGCAACGAATACGTAACGTCCAAGCATGCTCAACAATGCAAACGACGCAGGCGAAGCTGCAAACAACGTGGTGATGAATAATTTGGATTGAACCTTTCCGTTAACAACCGCAGTCAAGGGTAAAATCAACGTCGCCAAGCTGATAACAGCTAGAATAATGCCGAGGATTCGATTGTCGATCACCAGTTTCTTTTTTGTTTTCTCTTGAAAATCTTTAGGAGCTCGGTTTTTTCTGCTCATAATAAATCTCCTGAAAAGTATTTGAAATTTTGCCTAAATATAGATAGGCAAACTATTCATTTTAAAGTATTATAACACTTTTTCAAAGATATGTCAATATATAAGTGAAAGAATTTTCGTATTTTCTTGGAAAAGTTTGTGTTTTTTTCGTGAAGAGCGTTTTAAAAAGCCCAATAAAAAACCGCAAGGAAAGATATAACGAAAAGCAGAGGGGATTGTCTGAAAATTGTAGAAAAATCCTTGAAAAAAAATTTGTTTTGCGGTATAATAATAATGGCAACTTAATGGCGGAGTTGCTGGCGACGAAAAATTACGAAAAATCACGAAAAATACAAACGAACGGCTCTTTTTTAAAGGCTTTGCCATATACAAGAGCTGTGGAGGGAATTATATGAACGAGTTGGAAAAAACAGCCAAAGACATTTGCGAAAAGTTGGGGATATCCTTTTCGTATTACGCGGAAAAAACCCGTCCTGTCGGCGTGCCTGTTTGCGACAAGCAATTTGAGGGGGTAACCGACGACGGAACGTATACGTTTTTTCGGTTTTTGCACCGCAACGTAGGATATATCGGCGTGATAAAAGGCGTGGGGGAAACAATGAAAAATTACGCGTTGTTGTTGCCGTCGTATATCGAAAATTTGTACGAACAGGAAACGGCGGATTTGTCCAAAACGGATTTTTTAAAACGCATCTTGCTTGGCGAATGTTCGTCCATGGCAATATATAAATATACGACGAAATATTCCGTCCGCGGCGCGGCGTGTTTTGTAATCGTATTGCGCGTGCCGTCGCATATGCAAGAAACGTTGTCTGTATTGGAACAGTACGGCGGAAACAGCCTAGATACTTCTTTACAAATGGACGACACGCATTGCGTGTTGGTCAAATTTGTGGGCGAGGAGGAAAACGAATATCATTCTTCCGTCGATTACGCCGAATTTTTAGTGCAGTCGCTGAAAGAAGAATTGGGGCTTGACGTACAGGCAGGCGTTGGTCCGACGGTACGGGAATTGAAAGACGTTTCAGCCTCGTACGCGGGCGCAGACAATGCGTTGCGGTATGCGGACGTTTTTGAAATTAAAGGCAACGTACATTCCCATAGAGAATTTTTATTGATTAAAATGTTGGAGGACATTCCCGAAAACAAGTTGGCGCAATATCTCACGGAGCTGACGGACGAACGTTGTAAAGAGGTGTTCGAGGACGAGGAAATGTTGGCGACGGCGGAAGAATTTTTACAAAGCAGTTTGAACGTCAGCGAAACTTCGAGAAATTTATATATGCACCGCAACACGCTGTTGTATCGATTGGATAAAATTGAAAAGGCGACGGGATTAAACATTCGGCAATTTGCCGACGCGGTGTCTTTTCGAGTGTTGACGGTGTTGTATCGTTTGCTTGGGAAATAACCAAACAAGCAGTTGCCTATAAAGGAGGCAGAAATGGAAAAAGAACCGAATATAGAGCAAGACGAACCGACGAAAGAGGAAATTGGCGAGCAAACCAAAACGGAAGTATCCGTGAAAAAGTGTAAGGGCGTACATTGGGTGTTGTGCGTTATCATTGCCGTTTGTTCGTTTTTGGGCGGCGTTTTGGCGGTCAATTTGTCGCTTGACCCTGAAATGCGCGCGTTGATGCGCGCCAAGAGCGCGATTGATGCCTTGTATTATAAAGAAATTGACGATTCCGATTTTTACAGGGTGCTGTTCAATGCTATGAACGGGCAAGTTTTGGACGATTATTCGTGGTATATGACTGCGGACGAATACGCGGAATCCAATAAGGAGGCGACGGGGTCGCGTAGCGGTTTGGGTTTGGTGTTTTTGACTAAGAACGCCGAAAATCAACCGCAAATGCTGATTACGCGCGTATGCGGAAATTCGCCTGCCGAGGCGGCGGGGTTGACGGCAGGAGAATACGTCGTAGGGTTTGGAAAAAGCCAAACGGAGATGACAGAAAGCAACGTTTTTGACGAATTTTCCGCGTTTTTAAACGAATATGACGCAGAAGAAAGGTTTTTTATACGGGTTCGTCAAGGCGAAACCGAGCGTATCGTAGAGATTTACAAATCGGAATACGTGGAAAATTACGTATTTTATCGGACGAATACGACGGCGTATCGTTTTACAGGCAAAAAAGCAACCGATTTGGTAGAGGGCGGTTTGTCTTTGCCTACGTTGCCTGCGGATACGGCGTATATTCGATTGCAACAATTTAACGGTTCGGCGGCGACGGAATTTGATAAAGTGATGCAGATATTCAAAAACGAGGGCAAAAAACATTTGGTTTTGGATTTGCGCGGCAACGGTGGCGGATATTTGGACGTAATGCAACGCATTGCCTCGTATTTTTGCAAAAATACCAAGTCGAAAAAGCCCGTCGTGGCGGTGGCAGATTACGGAGAGTATAAAGAAAAATTTGACGCGTCGGGCAATTATTTTTATCAATATTTCACGGACGAGAGCCGCATTTGCGTACTTGCCGACAGCGACACGGCGTCCGCGTCCGAATGTTTGATTGGCTGTATGGTGGATTATGGCGCGACGGCGTTTGCGGATATTTGTTTAACGGAAAAAAACGGCGTTGCAAAAACGTTTGGAAAAGGGATTATGCAAACGACCTATCCTTTCCCGTTTAGCGGCGACGCAATCAAATTGACGACGGCGCAAATTTTATGGCCAACCAGCAATCGTTGCATACACGGTAGGGGTGTGTTGCCTGAGGACGGCGCGTTGACGGTGCAAAAACAAGAATTTGACGATAACGAAATTGAAAAAGCGTTGCAAACGTTGTTCTCTCAGAAATAAAACGAGGGGTACAGGTGCGCGTTGAATAAAAAACAAGTAGGGCAGGTATGCGTTGAATAAACGCGTGCCTGTCTTTTCTTTTCGGAATGGTCTTGGCTTTCCCTACGCTCAGTATGACAAAGGTGGAATGTACTTTGTTGTCATACCGACCAAGGTTGCGTAGCAACCGCGTGGAGTGTATCTCAAAAGTAATAAGCAAGAGTTTTATTTGAGGGGATACGCTCGACTACATTCACTACGTTCATTTCGCTCGGTATGACAGGACTACCACCCTTTGTAGAGAACAGTCTTGACTGTTGTGCGATTTACAATAAAAAATCGTTGACTTTTTGTAAAAAATTGCGTATAATAAAAACGCAACACTTGAAGTTCTATTTTTAGGGCTTTTTCACAATTTGAATATTTTTTCGCCAAAATAGATATAATCCAGGTAGGGTTATATCTCTTATCGTGTTTACAAAATCTGTTTTGGCGAAATTGTGAACAAGTGTTGCAGCTAAGCGATAACGGTATATTCTACAGTGCCGTTTCGCAAGAGGCGGCATTTTTTTATGCGAAAAACGAAAGAGGTATGGTATGTGGAACAGAAAAAGAAAAATGGCAAATGAACGCCGAAGAAAATTGCTGACTTGGATAGAAGAAATATTGGAACTGAGCCGAAAATCTCGCGAATGGGAAATACAGGAAGAATACGCCCGTCAAATGATTGAGTGCAAAGGCTGGTCGAAAGAGATGAAAGCAAGTTGGGCGAAGGTAAGGGAAAGATTGGGGATAAAAGACCGAAGAGAAGAAATTAAAAAGGAGAAAGCGGAATATTACGCGGAATTAAAAATAAAGGTCAAAGAAAAAGAAGAAAAGAACGACGAAATGTATGCGCGGTTACCAAAATGTATTAAACGCACGGTGAAAGACAAAGAGGGGTTTATGCAAGGAATCATGCGGAAGAAAACGTTGAACCGATTGAAAATTACGTATTTGAAAAACAAAGCAATTTTATTATTTAGAGAAGAATAAACAACAAGAGCGAGGCAATTTTACCTCGCTCTTGTCTATTTATCGTATCGTTTTTAAATTTTACGCTTTGGTTTTTTCGATAGATTTCAACGCTTTTTCTACGACGTTTTCCACCGTGAAACCGAAATGGGGGAACAACTTGCCCGCGGGCGCGCTTGCGCCGAACGTGGACATTCCCACGATTTCGCCGTTGTCGCCTGCGTATTTGTACCAACTATACGGCGAACCTGCCTCTACGCAAACTCTTGCTTTTACGCTACAAGGCAACACCGATTTTTTATACTCGCAGGGTTGTTTTTCAAATTCTTCGATACAGGGCATGGATACGACGCGCGCTTTTACGCCTTGTTCTGCAAGCGCCGCTTTTGCCTTGACGCAGAGTTCGACTTCTGAACCCGTACCAATCAACAATACGTCGGGCGCGCCGTCGCAATCTTCGAGGATATAGCCGCCTTTGAGCGCGTCTTTGCCGCTGTTATCGTATTGAGGCAGGTTTTGACGGGAAAGCACCAAAACGGTGGGTTCGTTTCCTGTCAAAGCGGAAACCCAAGCCGCCGCCGTTTCCTTACCGTCTGCGGGGCGATACACTTTCAAGCCAGGGATAGAACGGAGCATAATGAGCTGTTCAACGGGCTGATGCGTAGGGCCGTCCTCGCCAACGCCGATGGAATCGTGCGTCATAATATAGGTAACGGGCAAGCCCATCAATGCGGACAGACGCATTGCAGGTTTGCAATAATCAGCAAAAACGAAGAACGTCGCGCAGTACGCTTGCAAACCGCCGTGAAGTTGCATACCGTTTGCAATCGCCGCCATAGCGTGTTCACGGATACCGTAATGCAAATTTCTGCCTGCGAAATTGTTAGGCTCGAACGTGCCGTAGGTGATTTCAGCGGTATCTTTCATTTCCGAAAGGTTGGAGGGCGCAAGGTCTGCCGATCCGCCGATAAGCGAGGGCATTTTTGCTGCCAACGCATTGAGGCATTTTGCCGAGGTTTGACGGGTTGCCATAGGCTTTTCAAAATCGTACAAGCCTTCTACGTCGTCAAAGTTGGGCTTTTCACCAGCCATAACCTTTTTGTATTCTGCCGCAAGTTCAGGGTACGTCGATTCGTATTCAGCGAACATCTTTTTCCAATCTTCTTCCGCTGCGGCTCCTGCATTTGCCGCAATAGAGCAATGGTCGAACACTTCTTGAGGACATTCAAACGGGGCGTAATCCCAACCCAATTTTTCCTTGGATTTTTGAAGATTTTCCGCACCCAAAGGCGCACCGTGGCATTTTGCCGAGCCTTCCAGGGGCGAACCGTAGCCGATATGCGTATGGCAGATGATGATAGAGGGCTTGTCCGTGCGCGCTTTTGCTTTTTCAATCGCCGAAGCAAGCTCGGTGATGTCGTCGGGGTCTTGGGTAAGGTCAACGTGCAAAACTTGCCAATTTTGCGCTGCGAAACGCGCGCCGACGTTTTCTTTGAACGTTACGTCCGTATCACCCTCAATCGTGATATCGTTATCGTCGTAAAGGAGAATGAGTTTACCAAGCGCGTGCGTACCAGCGAACGAGCAAGCCTCGTAAGAAATACCTTCTTCCAAGCAACCGTCGCCGCAAAGCGCGTACGTGTAATGGTCCACCACGTTAAAGCCTGGTTTGTTGTATTTTGCTGCCAAATGCGCCTCTGCAAGCGCCATACCCACCGCGTTTGCAATGCCTTGTCCCAAAGGCCCTGTGGTGGTTTCAACGCCTGCCGTGTGGCCGTATTCGGGATGACCGGGGGTTTTCGAACCGAGTTGACGGAATTCCATTAAATCTTCTTTCGTAATGCCCATATTATAGAGATGGAACAACGAATAATCGAGCATAGATCCGTGTCCTGCGGAAAGGACGAATCTATCGCGGTTGTCCCATTTCAAGTCTTGGGGGTTAAATTTTAAAAAGTTTTGAAAGAGCGTATATGCAATGGGAGCGCAACCCATAGGCAAGCCGGGGTGTCCCGATTTTGCTTTTTCGATTGCCTCAGCCGATAAAATTCTGATTGCGTTGATGGTAGTTTTCTGTACGTTCATAAATTAAGATTCTCCTATATATATTTTATTCGTTTTTAAGAAAATAAACAGAACGGATTTTCGCTCAGCGTTTCTTTCCAATTCTTTTCCAAAGCGGCGCGGTTGTCAGCGAGCGCCTTTTCCATTGGAGTCAAGTCGAGGAAATCGTATTGTTTTAAGAAATAATACAATTCTCTAAGGATTTTGATACTGCCGTGTTTTGCGTTGCTTTCGATATTGATAGGTAAAATCGGTTCGTGCAAGCTCATACGGACGAGCGTCCAGCCCTCGCCGTGGGTTTTGTCGAAACGAACGCGACAGCCTTCGTAATTGTCGGGCGCAACCGTGGTATACGGGCGTTTGTTTGCAAACCGTTCAAAATCGGCAATCAAGCCTTTGCCCAACGTTTTAAAATCGCAACCGTCTTTGAAGCGCAGACGGATTTCACGTTCTTCTTCGGGCATTTTTAAATCTTGAATGGAATCGGTGAGCGATTTGCCTTGTTTTGCCGCTTTTGCCATTTCAATCAACAGCCGTGTGATAAGATACGCGCCGTCGTCGAGGAAGTAATTTTCCATCAACGCTGCGTGGCCGCTGGTTTCGATTGCCAAAGGCGCGTATTCGCCTTGCGCGTTTAAACGGAGCGCTTCGTTGATAACGTTTTTATAGCCGCGTTTAAAACGGTGATGTCTACCGCCGTGCGCCGTGATAAATTCTGCCAAGCCGTCCGAGGTAACCGAATCGGTTACAATCGTGCCGGGGCGTTCTTGCAATAAAATAGCGGAAATGAGCGCAATCAAACGGTTGCGGTTGATTTCCTTTCCGTCGGCGTCCACCGCGCCTGCTCTGTCCACGTCGGTATCAAAAATGATACCAAGGTCGGCTTTTGTCTTTTTAACAGCCGCGCAAATGGATTCCATTGCCGTTTTATTTTCGGGGTTGGGAATATGATTGGGAAACGTGCCGTCGGGGTCGAGGAATTGCGAACCGTTGGTGTTTGCGCCCAAAGGAGCAAGGACTTTGTCCGCAAAAAATCCGCCTGCGCCGTTGCCAGCGTCCACGATAATACGTTTGCCGGCAAGGGGGGTTTCGTCGCCCGTTGCCTCGCGCACTTTTTCAACCAATGCTAATGCGTACGTATCAAGATAGGGGGCGGAAATTTTTTCGCCGTGTACGTTTTCCGAAAAACGGTAGGTCGCTGAAAGGTGTAAAATTTCTTTTATGTCCGCGCTTTCCAAACCGCCTGCGGCAGAGAAGAATTTCAAACCGTTGCGATGGAAAGGCAAGTGGCTTGCCGTAATCATAATCGAGCCGTGGCAGGGAAGTTCCGCATTGCGTTTTTCGTCTTTCAACAACATAAACATAGACGGGGTTGTGGACAAGCCCGTAACGATTGCGTTGTTTGCTGAAGAAGTGATTCCTTTCACCGCCGCCGCGCAAAGCAGAGGGGAAGAAATACGGGAATCGTATCCAACGGCTACGTTGACGCGCGTTTTGCCTACGCGGGAACTAAGCCATACGCAAAAGGCTTTTGCGATATTTTCCACCGCTTCTTCGGTCAAATTGACGGGTTCGCCTTCAACGCCTTCCGTGGCAACGCCACGTACGTCCGTGCCGTTTCGTAAAGTAAGGTAGTCTTGTAACGTCATTTCTATTCGGTCCTTTGACGATTTTTTTTATCAAGTCGTTATCGCGCGCGTGCGCACGACATAACTTATACTGTATATTATAACGGTTTTTTACAGATTTTTCAAGCCTTTTAAACAAAAAAGTTTTATTTTTTTCTTGCGAATAGAAATTATGTAAAAATGGATTGTGTATAACAGATGAAATGTCATAGAAAAGTATGACAATATAAAAAGTTGGTTGCTTTTTCCTTGACAGGAAAAGGGGATTGTGATATAATATACCGCAAAGAGAAAAAGGAGTTTTCAATGGCTTTGTTTGCAGTATCTACCGATTCCACCAGTGATTTAAAAAAGGCGTACGTAGAGAAGAGAAATATTTATTTTACGTCGCTGACGTTTACTATGGAAAAAAACGGCGAGATAGAAGAATGTTTGGATAATTTTACGTCGGAAGAAGAATATATCGAATTTTATGAAAAGGTGTCGGCGGGGTATTTTCCGCGTACGGCGAAACTCAATTATGAGGCGCATATCGCGCATTTTACGAAAATGGCGGAGGCGGGCGTTAAGGACGTGTTGCATTTTATGATTTCGTCGGGGCTTGCCAATACCATAGAAATTACTCGTCAGGCGGCGGCGGACGTGAAGGCGAAATATCCCGATTTTAACGTGTACGCAGTCGATCCGTTGACGGCGACGGTGGGGCAGGGATTGTTGGTCGCTTTGGCGGCGGACTGTCGGGATAAAGGTATGACGGCGGACGAGGCGTACGAATATATTACGGGGCTTAGACAATACGTGCAACATTGTGTGATTCCGAACGATTTGTTTTATTTGAAAAAAGGTGGCAGGGTTTCCGCCGCGTCGGCTGCGGTAGGCACAATGCTGAATATCAAGCCTATGTTGTCGTTTGATTCGGAAGGGAAACTGAAAGTGATTGAAAAATGCAAAGGCATGAAAAAGGCTTTTGCAAGGGTGGTCGAACATATGGCAAAAGCGCCCGTATCCGATTTAAAAGCGATTGTAGTGGTGCATACCAACAATGCAAAGGGCGCAGAAGAATTGGCGGCGCTCGTGGAAGAAAAGACGGGAATCAAGCCCTTCGTTACGATTATGGGACCCGTGATCGGGTCGCACGTAGGACCGGGGTCGGTGTCTTGCGGTTGGGTGTCCACGAAAACGCGGGAAGAATTGCACGCAATGTTATAAAAAATCGTAGACGGCGCGACTTGCGCCGTTTTCGTTGTATAAGGAAAACCCCCAGATAGTCTGGGGGTTCAAAAAAGGCTTCTGCCGTTAAAACTTGCAAAAATACTCCGTTTAATTTATAATAAACATGCGACCTGCCAGTTGCAAAATAAAAGAATTAAACGGAGGACATTAGAAATGAAAA
>JAFTPE010000041.1 GCA_017463425.1 Clostridia bacterium
ATGACAATTGTATAGAATGTCTCGAATTTTAAAAAAAAATTATAATAGCTTGGGAGATTTTGTCAAAGGAATACATAAGAACGGGAAAATAAGGGAATGTTAAAATATTACGTATTGACTGCAACGGCGGCGTTGGTTTTTTTCGGATTGAAATTTCTTTTGGAAACATTCGTGAAAGCGGATCAGGAGAAAAAAACGTGGATAGGGAAAGGTTTTTCCTTGCTGTTGGCGGTCTTTTTTGCTTTGCGGTATTTAAGCGGAGAAATAGCCCTCCTTGATACGCGCGGGCTCAATTTGTTTTCACCGTTTGGAATCGACGGGAAAGCAAGGGCGCTGACAGGTTTTTCCACTTTTACAACGTGGGGTACGTTTGCGGCGTATACACTTCTCGTTACGTATCCGTTTTTTAAAGACAAAATCAAATCGTTGACACCTTTGGTCAAATTTTTTGCAGCGGTCGTTTATTTTATCGATTTCGTTACGATTGGAATTCAGCTTTGCGCGATAGGCAGCGATATAAAATCTTATCCAATGACGACGAAAGAAATTTTCTTTGCTTTGGAGGTAGGGCTTGCATTGGCGATTTCTGCCTCGGTATGGCAAAAGAACGCAAAGACAAAAGTTGATTTGCCTTGTGTAAAAAAATGCATATTGTTGGCTTTGGGAATGTTGGTTGCCGCAATGCCCGTATACGTTTTGCAGGTGTTTTTCGACGTAGGTTCTAAGGCGGTTGTGTTAACGGATTTTACGGTGGAACACCGTGTGGTATTGTACGCGTCTTTCATAATCCCTGCGGCAATGGTACTGCTGTTGAGTAAATACGATTATCACCACAAACGGTACGCTTTGTTGTATATCAGTTTGGCAACGATGGTCAGTTACAGTTTTAAATATTCGTTTGCTACGTTTACGGATATGACGTCGTGGCCCTTACATCTTTGCAATACGGCAATGTTCATTATTCCGCTTTGCTTGATTTTTAAATTGAATAAAGTGTTCTATTTCACTCTGTTTATCAACGTGTTGGGGGCATTTTTGGCAATGGCTATGCCGAATATTGGCGACGACGTGTGTTGGCTGAGTGTTCGTAGTACAGAATTTTGGCTCAACCATTATTGCGCGTTCTTTATGCCGATAGTCATTATTGCGCTTGGGCTGTACGAACGCCCGAAAATGAAATTATTCCTATATTCGTTGATAGGATTTGCGGCATATTACGCTTTGGTTTTGGTGTCCAACGCCTATCTTACGAATATCGACCCCGATATCGACTTTTTCTTCATTAACAGCGATTTTATTGCGGAAAAGTTAGGGCCGTGGGCAGAGGATCTTCGGGATTTTACGGTTACATTCCATTTAAAAAATGGTATGCAAATGTTGTTGTACCCCGTTTATCAATCCCTGTATTTTCTCGTTTACGTCGCGCTATCGTTTGCAATGTGGTTTTTGTACGAGCTTGGATTTCAGGTTGCGGATTTGTATGTCGATATCTGGTACAGAAACAAGAAAATTAACGCGGACAAGCTGGCGTTAGAGGTCAGCTTGGCAGGCAGAAACATATCGGAGCCAATGAATATGGAAACAACGAATAAACTTGTATTGAAAAACTTTTCAAAAAAATACGCGACGAGCGACGTTTATGCGGTCAACGACGCGAACCTTGAAATTGAGGGCGGTCAGATCTTCGGCTTTTTAGGTCCGAACGGCGCAGGAAAGAGTACGATTATAAAGAGCATTGTAGGGATTCAATCGATTACTTCGGGTACGATTGAAGTGTGCGGTTACGACGTAGAAAAGCAGTCGGTTGGCGCAAAATTGCAAATCGGTTTCGTGCCTGACCATTACGCATTGTACGAAAATCTGACGGGTAGAGAATACGTGAATTATATTGCGGATTTGTATAACGTCAGCGAGGACGAACGCAGCGCCCGCATTGAGGAATACGTGGATAGATTCCATTTGCACGGTTCGTTTGACAATCCCATTAAAACGTACAGCCACGGTATGAAACAGAAAATTACCATTATGTCCGCGTTGGTGCATAATCCCAAGCTCTGGATTTTGGACGAGCCGTTGACGGGACTTGACCCTGAAAGTATCTTCCAAGTAAAAGAGGCGATGAAAAAGCACGCGCAGGAGGGGAATATCGTCTTTTTCTCCAGCCATATTATCGACGTGGTAGAACGTATTTGCGACCATATCGCCATTATCAGGAAAGGAAAGATTCTTTGCCAAAAGAGCGTTGCAGAAATTGAAGAAAGCGGCGTAGCTTTGGAAGATTTCTATATGAGTATGATTGAAGGGCCGGAAGTGGAGTGTACAAACAGCGTAGACGCGGCGACGGTGGCGGCAAATGATTGACAAAATGAAAAACGCCGATCTGTCCACCCGTAGATATTTGTCCGTGCTGTGGACGTTGACGGTGATGCAACTGAAAGAAAAAATGGACGTAGCGTATTTGCGCAGTTTCAAAAAAACTCTCTTTCACGTGGTGTATTTCGTCTTGGAATTTGTTGCGATTACGGCAATTTGTTTCCTGTTGTTTTGGGCTGCGAAATTGTTGAGAGTATTCGACGTCGTGAACGGTAAAATTCCTTTGGATATTTTAACTGCGGTGCTTGCGGTTATGCTCTTGCTTTCAACGATATTTACGACCATAGGGCTTGTACAGTCCTTGTACTTATCGAGAGATAATTTGGTGTTACTGACCTTTCCTGCAACACCGACTATCGTATTCGTATCGAAATTGTTGGTATATTACGTGCATGAGCTGAAAAAGAATTTTATGTTCTTGATTCCGTTCTTTTGCGCGTACGGTATCTCGCTTGGATATCCTGTTTATTATTACGCTTGGGTAATCGTGCTGTTTGCGCTTATTGCGACAATTCCTATTATTTTAGGTTCGTTGTTTTCTATGCCCGCGCTTTTTGCTTTTCAATTTATTAAAAAATCAAAAATAGCGAAAGCGGCGTTGGGTTTGGCTGTTTACGGTGGCTTGATTGCGCTTGTTTCTGCGATTATTTCAGCAATACCGCCCGAAATCAATTTTTTGCAAACGGGTATACCCAGAGATGCAATCAATAATATGACTGCGGCGATAGCGACGGAGTTTCCGCCGATTGCTTGGCTTACCAAACTCATTATCGGTATTCCCTACAACCAGATTATTGTAAACGGTATTTACACGTTTGCGCCTAAACTCTTTACCGTTTGGACTTTGCCTATTTTGCTCGGCACAATTTTAGGGTTGGCTGTGCTTTGCGCTTTGGTCTTTTTGTTGGCAAAACCGCTCTTTTATAAAATGGCGTCCAAACCGTTCGAATTTGAGAAAAAGACGAAAATTGAAGAAAAAGCAAACAAAAAAACGCCCGTGTTGCTTTCGGCTATTAAGAAAGAATGTTTGCTTGCGTTGCGTGATGGTACGGTAACGTCGCTCTTTACGCAATTGGTTGTGATTATGCCGCTTGCAATTGCGCTTTTAAACAGCTTTTATGCGTCGATGGCAAGAAATACAACGGGCGTACAAATGACGGTTGCATTCAATTTCGTTATCGTTGCGTTGTTTATGCTGGCGGCGAATATCCGTATGGCAAGCGCATACAGCAAGGACGGGTTTTCTGCATATTTGAATAAGGTTCAGCCGTCTACTTACGGTTCGTTGTTGTTTGCGAAACTCATTGTCAATTTCGTCATGGGGCTGTTGGGGATTATCGTAACGACGGTGGTGTATTCTTTTTATTACGAGGTCGGTTCGGTCAATCTTTTCCTGTTTGCCGCAACGGAGTTTTTGGTGTTCGCTATGCACGCGTTTTGGAGTGCGGAAATGGATATTATGAATCCGCAGTACGACCAATACGCAACGTTTTCCGAACAATCAAACAATCCGAATGAAAACAAGTCTTCCTTGCTTGCGTTCGTGCTTGCGTTTTTGTTTGCGATTGCAATATTCTTGCTCGTTCCCGAGGGCGTTCTTTTGACTTGGTGGAAAGCCTTTTTCGTTGCGCTTGGCTTGCTGGCGTTAAAAGCGTTTACCTTCTTTTTGAAGATAAAAGTATACTACAAGGAGAAATAAGAGATGAAGAAAACGGTCATTATTGCGATATTCGTCGTATATCTCGTATCGATCCTTGCCGTACAATTCTTTGGGTATCCTGCAACCGTGCCTGAAAGCGGTGTATATATCAACGGCATCACCATTACGGACGTTACTTTAAGCAGAACGGATAAAAACGAAGTAAATAAAGGTACGGATAAAACAAACGGGCTACCCGTATACGCGTTCAGTTATATTTCGGGCGCTTATACAGCGGAGGAGGAAAGCATTGCGAATAATCCCAATCGCGTAAAAATTTCCTATTTATTAGACCCTGTTGATGCCGATCCGAAGATGCTTGTTTACGTTGTCAATAATCCAAACGTTATCATTTTGGAAGAAACGGCAGAACTTGTATTTTTAAAAAAAGGCGCGGTAAACTTGGTGTTAAAAGAATCCAAAGCGAACGTGCACGTGCGTTCGGAAATTATTATCGTAGCGTATTAAAAAGTGAATCAAACGGAAAACCGTAGATTATAAAATTAGAAATTTGTTATAAAGGAGAAACAAATTATGACAAAAAGAAAAGCAACAATTTGGGCAGCGTCGGCTGCTTTGACACTTGCCGTAGTGGCAGGCGCGGGATGTTCCGACATTTTCGGCGGTTCTTACGAATTGAAAGAATTTGTCGTGAATACCTCAGGAGTATCTTTGGCGTATGAAGTTGGGGAAGACGTATCGTTTGACGGATTGTCGATGATCGCAATGTTCAGCGACGCAACGACGAAAAACGTAAAACTTTCGGAAGTTAAGATTTATCTTGGCGAAGAAGACGTTACCGCCAACCTTTCCAAGATTACGGAAAACGTTGGGAAAAAGAAAGTGAAAATTGTTTATTCAACTGATCACGGCGAAGATTTTTATGAATTTGAAATCACCGTATCGGAAGAAGTAGTGGAAAAGATTACGCTTGTTTCTTTCAATACGCCTACCTTTATCAGCGATTATAATGCAAACTTGAACAAAGCAACAAACGATAAAACGTCTACCAATTTTGAACAAGTATTCTTTAAAAACGACGGAGTGGAATATTATACCGTCGGAGACGATAACGCGTTCAAGTTGATGCCTACTGCGCAAATGCTTGACTCGGAAATTTTGCTTGAAACTTTGGAACGGGTTACGGTAAATTCTAAAATTAGCGTATGGGACGGCGAAGCGTACGTAGAATTGACCAAGAGCGCAAAAGAGGGCAAAACGTACGTTTATGAATATTATCAAGGTACGACGTTGCTTGTAACGGAAAACGCCGCGAACAATACTTTTGATTTTGCAGACGGTACGGTGAATAAGGTGTTTAAACTGTCTGTTTCTCCCGACGAAGCCGTTTATGAATTTGGCGATATTGACGCGGTAGAATTGGAAGTAAAAATCGTAGACGCGTTCAACGTTTACACGGCAGGAGAACTGGCGGTGTTCGATAATACCGATAAACCGGAATGGACGGCGAAGAAAACGGAAAACGGCGTTGCGAACGTAACGACGAACGGCGTTGTTTTGCATCAAAATATTATGTTGAAAGCAAGCGATATTCCCGAAGAGTTCCAATATACGTTGCCAGATAATTACAATATTAAATATCGAAACGCGGCGACAGAAAAGAAGGGTTCGCCTGAAGAGTTTGGTTTGACGAGAACTTTCCTTTGGAATCAATACGACGGCAACCCCGTTATCTACGAACGTTTCCTTACGGCAGGTCAAACTTTCAATTTCTACGGCAACTATTTCGATCTTGACGCGTCGGGGCTTCCTTTGGTTGCGTCCTTCGAGCCTGAGGGGGATATTGACGGGGATACTTGGTATGGCGCCGATTTTTCCAATACTTCCTTGTTCCGTGTAGAAGGTCAACCTACGACGGTGGGCGAGCAAGACGAACATTTCAATTTCTATAATCTTGCAATGAAAGGGAATGCAAAGTCAGACCAGCTTGTTTTAGATACGTCCACGACAGGTACACACGTAAGCGACGATAGCCTTATTTATGCAGGTGGGCTTATCTTTACGAAAGTAGCGGGGGTAACGGCTCAATACGACAATACGAGAATGTATAATTTCTTCATTGCGTTGATGGCTGAATCGTTTGAAGATACTGTAATGACGACGGTAAATTATAACCGAGCAAAGGTGTATGATTCGTTCCAAGACGCCGTATATCTTTGGGGTGCAACGGAAACGACGATTACCAATTCTTATTTCAAGCGCGCGGGCGGTCCGCTTATCATTATGAACCACGTTGACC
>JAFTPE010000042.1 GCA_017463425.1 Clostridia bacterium
AGAATTACAACCTATTCCCCCGAAGAAAACGTTTCCGCTATCGTGGACTGTTACGGCAAATTCGACCAAGTATGGCAATTTAGCGCATATCTCGTAAAAAAGAAATTCAAAATCCGCGCTGTTTCCAAAGAACAGGCTTTTGAATACGGCAATATCCCAAAAGCAAAACCCGACGACGAACGTTTAATCCTACGCGCTTGTCAAACGGGCGAGCCGATTATCGACGGCAACCGTATCGAGGTAAACGGTAAATATTATTTTACGAAATAATGAATTATCTCCGATTTTTCCTTTTGGTTTGTGGCTAGTGTAGCACAGTAAACGCCAAAAGTAAACTACTGCGGAAAAACTTTTTGTTTTTATTGAGTTATTTCTATCGAAAAAACTTTTTCCTTGTGGACGTTTACTTTCGGAAACATAGGCAACTTAAATCCTGCACCACGTTTTCTCTGCTACTTTGCCCCTGCCCAAAAGGCAAAATAAATAAAATCGGAGGTCATAAAAATGATCACAAAAACTTACTTCAACGTTTCTCAAGCTGTTATCTCTCAAGATAACGTTCAACGCATTGCTGAGCTTATCTCTTTAAAAGCTCTTAAAATGCTTTGTCAATTCTTGCAAAAAGCCTTTGTTAAATTATATAAAGGTTTAATCCAAGACGTCTATTATCCTACGACTACGTTTTCAGACGGTTACGACATTGTCCAAACCGTTATTTGTTTTCTTTGCGAATATATGGGTAAACGCATGGATACTGTTATTTCCATAGATAAGAAAGGTAAGCCCGTGGATATTAAACAAGCCTGCTTTAAAATCGTGAATCACCAAGTTCATAAATATACTTATATTTTCAATAAATTCCGTAGTATGGATTTACCTACCGAGAAAGAATACGTTGCTCCTGATAAATTACAAGAAGAACAAGATTATTCCGTTGTAGATGAAACTCTTGCTAAAATGAATCTTAATCAAGGACAACAAGACGTTTTGGATTGTTTTATGAACGGTATGTCTTACCGCAAAGCTGCAAGCTATTTAGGCATTGCAGTTTCTACCGTATTTCGTAGAAGAATTAAAATTCAAATGATTTATAACGCGTTATAAATTTTCGTTCTATATATAATAACAATCTCGGTTTTTTTGCCGAGATTGTAATTTTGACACTTTTTGAACACTTTTGAACAGTTAAAACGCGGACATTTTGCTTAATTTTTTCCATTTATATAGTGAAAGGGAAATCACGGCAAAAGTGAACGCGTTTATGCTTCCCGACGGGGAAGTTGACCTGAATTTTTCGAAAAGGAGATAAATGACTAACAATGAAATCAACGTAACTGCAACCTGTATTGCCGCTTTGGCAAACCAACCTAATTCAGAAGAAAAAATTAAATTACTACTTACAAGTCTTTTTTGCTCTTACGAGAAAGAAGGCTATTTAACCGAGCCGAAAAACGATTCCGAGCCATCGGTTTCGTCTATGATTATTTTTACACAAAAGGAGATTTCAAAAATGCCTAAAACGTTTAAAAAAGAGTTTATTGCCAACGGACTATCCGCTCACGTATTGAAACGAAAAAAACGTAAAAATGCCATTTCTTTTGAAATTCGTTACCGAAGAAACGGTTATAATATACACGTTACAGCATCTACAATCGACGCTGCAAAAGCAAAATTTATCAGCGCGACACTGCCCGAAAACATCGAAATATACCGAAAGAACACTCCCACCATCAAACTCATGGAAAAGACTATAAAATCGGTTGGTATTGAATGGCTTAAAAGTAAAGATGGAAAAGTTGATCCGCGCACCTTACGAGATTATCAAATGAACTGCGAAACACGTATTTTCCCTATAATTGGCGATATTCCTATCGCAAAAATCCGTACCAACGATATTACAAGCATTATAAACAATGCAAAAGGCAGGGTAATTGAAACGTTACAAACAATTTTTAAGGGAATTACCAAATATGCTATGGCAAACGGCGATATCACATTCAATCCTATGGATGCCGTTGCATTCCAAAAAGTCGCCAGAAAGAAACGCCGAGCCTTAACCAAGGAAGAGCAAAAAACGTTCTTTGAGCGCATTGATTTGCCTGAATTTGAATATTACAAGCCTTTCTTCTTATTACAATATTATTTCGGCTTACGCCCTTGGGAATTGCGCGATACACGCTTTGAAGGCGATTTCTTAATTGCTCTGAACGCAAAGCACGAAGAGGACGGCGAGCTTGTTTATAAAAAAATCCCTATCCCTGCGCAGTTAAAAGCTCGTATTGACACAACAGCTGACGTTGTTTGCAAACATAGAACAGACGTACTTAACCGCGTGTTCAAGCGCATTATGCAGGACGAAGAAGTTACACAATATTTCTTACGGCATACCTTTGCAAGTGCCTGCAAACGCTTCGTTATGAAATCGGAAATCGTTGACCTTTGGATGGGCGATAGCCCTGAAAAACTTGTAGATAGAGTCTACACCCATTATCCCGACGAATTTATGCAAGAGCAAATGGAACTCGTCAAATTCTTTGCATAAAACAAAAACACCGTTCCAAGAAACCCTAGGTTTCAATGGACGGCTTTCAATTATACAAAGAAAAATGAATAAAAAGAAACACAAATTTTTAAAATGTTCCGCCAAATGTTCCGCCAATCGATCCCAAAAACGAGAAATTTGCTGCATAATTATTCATTTAGACATAAAAATATGCAGGATTTCGTATGCTTTTATACAAAATCCTGCATATTTGGTGCGGTCGACAGGAATTGAACCTGCATGGAGTTACCCACAAGATCCTTAGTCTTGCGCGTCTGCCAGTTCCGCCACGACCGCATTAACGCAATTATTATATCTTAATGCTTTGCGTTTGTCAACTCATTTTATCCCTTGTTTTAAAAAATCTTTAAAAATTTTTCTTGACCTTCCTTTCTTGCAAAATCATACAACCATTTTTAAAAAATAAAAACAATAAAAATTTATTGAATTACGATAAATTTTTTGACAAATTTTCTATTATGCAGTATAATATAAGCACAAATTTCAAATTCAAGAACAACTCGTGGAGGCATTTATGACGGAAAAACAGCTTTGCTATTGGATTCGTTTTATCATCATTGCAATCGGGCTTTTGGGGCTGGGTATTTGTATCGGTTGGTTGCCAACCAGCCTTTCTTCCGCAAAAATCCTCATTCCCCTTACTTACTCGGAAATTTGGATTCAACTGATTTTCTATTGGACAAGCGCAGTTCCTTGTTTTATCGTCTTGAGTTTTGGATGGAAAATATCTTCTATAGTAAAAGAAAAAGGTTTATTCGTTTACGAAACAGCAAAATACGTAAACTTAAGCGCAAAATTGCTCTTTGCCGATATGCTTGCTTTCCTTTTAGGCAATCTCGTCTTTTTGTTTATCGGCAACAACACGTTCCCGTTCCTCTACTTTTTCGTCGCAATCGTAGGTTTTCTGTTTTCCCTACTGCTCGGTATATTATCCCACTACTTATCAAAAGCCGCCTTTTTACAAGAAGAAAGCGAGGGTACGATATGATTACGATTCGCCTTGACGTTATGCTAGCAAAAAGAAAAATGAGCGTTACCGAACTAACGGAAAAAGTCGGTTTGACAATGGCAAACGTATCCTTATTAAAAAACGGAAAAGTCAAAGCCATTCGTTTGTCCACTTTAAATAAATTATGCGAAATTCTGCAATGTCAACCCGGTGATCTTTTGGAATATTCCAATGAGGAGGATGCGACAAATGAAAAAATTCTTTAATTTTTTAATTTTATGTTCCGTGTCCGCGTTATTTCTGTTTTCAGGTTGTACGGAAGAACAAAAACAAATCCGATTTTTAGAAAAAACGTTGTATCTTGATTTCAAAGGCGCAACCGTAACGCGTCACGAAGATTCTCACGGTTGGTTTGGCGACGGCGAAACGTTTATTATCTGTGCCGTACCCGAAAATTTCGGTGCTCAATTACAACCCCCTGCGTGGAAATCTACGCCCCTTTCGGATGCCATCGCCTTTTTATTGGATTCGCCAGGGATTTGTGAAGATAAACAAACCCAAGAAAAATTGATACCTTTCGACGAGATTAAAAATTGGTTCTATTTCTACGAAAACGACGGTCCGCACAATTTCCATTTCGCCGCGCTCGACAGCGACAAAAATATATTTTATTATTACGAATACGACGCTTGATTGTTTGAAAAAACAATCGCAATTTCTAACATGGGCAGGTAAGTCAACGCTTACCTGCCCCCTCCATTTTCTTCTAAACTTTCCTTTCCTCCCCAACTTCTTTTCCAAAAAAAAGTCCTTTCCGCATAATTTTTCCATTCTTTCACACAATACTTGTTAATGGAGGAAATTTATGAAAGCAACCGGAATTGTAAGAAGAATTGACGAACTCGGCAGAGTCGTTATACCCAAGGAAATCCGTCGCACTCTGCGCATTAAAGAGGGCGACCCACTCGAAATTTTCACAGACCGCGACGAATTGATGTTGAAAAAATATTCGCCTATTGCCACGTTAGAGCGTTTTAGCAAAGCCACCGCGCGCTCTTTAAACGATTTAAGCGGTAAATTAGCTGTAATTTGCGACACCGACGGCATTTTGCACGCCTTTGGCGAGGGCAAAAAAGACTTGGACGGCAAAAGCCTTTCCGAAGATATGGACCGTATTTTGAAAGAACGGCGCAGTTATATTGCCAACGCCTCGGAAGGTGGAGATATCGTACCCATTACCAACGTTCCCGAAGAAGGTATCACCGCGCAGGTGATCGTGCCTATCGTTTCGGGGGGAGATTGTCTTGGCGCGGTTGCCGTACTCTCGAAAGAGGACGGCGCAAAAATGGACGGTAGCGATATGAATCTTGCCCGTTTGACCGCAGATATTTTGGCAAATCAATTTGAATAATCAATTTTATTGGCAGGTAGCAGGTACGCGTTGAGTTTTTCAAATCTCGTTCAACGCATACCTGCCCTTTCCTTTTCTGCATGGCGTAAAAATATAAAAAACAACGCATACTACCTGTATGCCAGCCTCGTATACACATTATAAAATAGCGCGTGAAACGTTCAAAAAATTGCCACCTGCGCTGCAAAAGGACGTCCGTCCCTTTCTCTCCCTCTATTTTTTCGGAGCGCAAGGCGCGGATTTTTGCTTTTTTTACCGTTTTCTCACCACGCGCTCCCGTAACCTTGGGTCGCACCTCCACCGCAACGGCGGATACGATTCGTTCACAGTTTTAAAGACCTTTTCACGTCATAACGCGCCGATTTTTGCATACGCTTTGGGTTATATCACGCATTATGCCGCCGATTCCACCTTTCATCCTTACGTATACGCAACGGCTGGGAAATCCCCTTTGCGACATTCCCGAATCGAAAGCGCGTTGGATTTACATTTTCAAGAAAAAACGGAACTGCAAGACGAATATTTTCAATATTTTTCAAAAAAACTGAGTTCGGTAGAAGAAAACGAATTGTTTTTGCTTTACGCCGCGATTGCGGCAAAAACAAATTTCCCACCCTTGATTCGTCCCTCGTTTTCGCAGGCAATTTCCTTATTCAACGCATACCTGCCTATGCCGTCCGCGTTGTTGAAAGGAAATGAAAAACCCTTTATTGCCTTTGCCGCCAACACGGAAAAACGGTTTTGGCGATACCCTGCCGCCCCTATGATTGTCCGCAACGACAACGCGGACGAATTGTTTGAAAAATCCGTTTTGCAATCGCAACGCCTAATAGACAGCTTTGTTTCTGCAATGCAAGCCCAAATGTCGCTCCCTCGCGCGCTGTTTGGAAAAAATTATTTGACAGGTATATAAAAAACAGAGCGATTTTACCGAGTCCCTACAAGAGATTTAATATCTAAAACAAAAGTATAGCACACTATACTTCGCAAAAGGCGAAATGTAGTGTGCTTTTTTTACTAATCAATTAAAATGAAGATAATCTGTGGTTGTTAATTGATTTAAATTAAATGTTGTAACTAAAGAAATTATTTATTAGCCCTTGATAATATGATAAGCCACTAAAAGATCCCCAGAAAGACAAAACCGTTCCGTCAGCCGAATACTCACCTATATAACCAGCGAAAGAATTTTTCTTATAGTTAGACCAAATAATTAAAAAATTGCCATTTTCATAATTTAATCTTATACAAATATCCACTGGTGAATCATAAGCGTAATACTTATACAGAATATCCGTCTGCATAAAGGCATCTAAAAAATCTGACTTCCTTTCTTCCTGCAATATTTCAAGAACCGTGGCTTTTGCAGTATTGAAAGGTTTTAAATCTTCAAAATGATTTGGCACCCACGACGCAAAATGCTTTTGGTCTGGGTTTTTATAATCAATTAACTCGATGGTTTTAACACCTTCTAAACTGTTAGGGTTTATTGTATATGTTCCTGGGTCACAAGAGCATAAGCAAAAACACATTATAATCAAATATAAAAAGCAGATTATTTTTTTCACAAGATTATCTCCTAAATTTTCTTTGATTTATATAATCCCTTACAGGGAACGCCTTTATCGCTCTGTTTTTTCTCGTTTGGAAAATTTACAACCGCAAAAATCTTGCCGATACAATCCGTATTCGTTCGACAGCTCTATCGAACGGTGATACCCCCCTTTCTTCTTAAAATCCGTATAAAGATAGTTCAACGCATACCTGCCCCCCAGCTTTTCCCCGATTTCATTCAGCCATTCGGCGTTTTTATACGGACTTAACGTCAAGGTTGTGGCAAACCATTCAAAGCCGTTTTCCTTTGCCATTTGCGCCGTTTCCTCCAATCGCAATCCGTAACACACGTAGCAACGTTTTCCGCGTTCGGGTTCTTGTTCCAAGCCCTCTACCGCCCTAAAAAACGTTTCTTTGTCGTGGTCGCAATCCAAAAAATCCGCCCAACCTGTTTGCTGTAACAGCCGAATTTGTTCGGCTTTGCGCTTTTCATATTCGCTTTCTTCGTCGATATTCGGGTTGTAATACAACACCGTGATTTCAAACGTGTCTTTCAGCCGTTCCAAACACGCAGACGAACAAGGCGCGCAACAGCTGTGCAAAAGCAACCGCGTCCCCTTTGCCACAGCGGAAAGTTGCTGTATCATTTTGTTTTCATAATTGATTTTCATATTCCTATTATACCGCGTGGGCTTGGGATTTGTCAATCTTTGGTTGCGACAAAACTACGCTTTTTTCCAAAAATCCTTATCAAATCGTTGACCTGCCGAAAAAAAACGATTATAATAGAATCGTTATGAAACTACTTATTCCCGTAGCGTCGGGCTTGGAACAAATTACAAAACGACAATTATTTACGCTTGGCTATGACAAAGCCCCTGCCGACAACGGCAGAATTGAGGTAGACGGCAATTGGCAAGACGTGGCTCGGCTGAACGTATTTTTACGCAGCGGCGAACGCGTTTTGATTAAATTGGCTACCTTTCACGCCACCACGTTCGACGAATTGTACGACGGTTTTTACAATATACCTTGGGAAAATTGGTTGGAAATCGATTCGCAAATCCTAATGGACGGAAAGAGCGTTCTCAGCGTGCTTGCCGCAGTAAAAGCCGCAGGCGGCGTGGCGAAAAAAGCCGTTATCCGCCGTTTGGGTGATAAATTGAAAAACGGCAGAAAAACCTTTTCGGAAACGGGCGCGCGTTCAGTAATCGGGTGTTCTATTTTCAAAGACGAAGTTTGCGTAACCCTCGACACTTCGGGCGACGGTTTGCACAAGCGCGGATATCGAACGTTGGCATATTCTGCGCCGTTAAAAGAAACGTTGGCGGCAGGCTTGATTGACGGCACGTTTTACAACCCCGAACGGGACGAAGAAAAACCGTTTGCCGACCCGTTTTGCGGCAGCGGCACGTTGGCGATAGAGGCGGCAATGAAAGGAATGAAAATCGCGCCTGGCTTGCATAGAGATTTTGATTTTTTGCATTGGTCGTGCGCGCCAAAAGGCGTTTTGGAACAGGCGAAAACGGAAGCGAAAGATTTGGAAAACCGAGGCGCAAAATTGCAGATTTTTGCCTCGGATATCAACCCAAAAGCCATTTCAATCGCAAAATACCACGCCCAACGCGCAGGCGTGGAAAACAAAATTTCCTTTTCCGTTGCGGACGCAAGGTCGTTTTTTTGCCCGCAAAAATACGGTGTGCTGCTTTGCAATCCCCCGTATGGCGAACGGTTATCAGATGAACAAGAAGTGCAAAAGTTGATGACGGACTTTGGAAAGGCATTTCGCGCTCTGCCCGATTGGAATGCGTACGTTTTGACTTCGCTGCCCGATTTTGAAAGGTACTTTGGCAAACGCGCGGATAAGAAGAAAAAACTGTTCAACGCAAACCTGCCCTGCGGATTTTATTCGTATTTCGGCAAACCGCCCAAAGACGAACACGGAAAACAATAAACCAAACGCAAGCCTCTTAGGAGATAGAAATATGACTTTTTTATTACACACAAAAGTTGCTTTTTCAAAAATTTGGGACGACTTTAAAAAAATCTATTTTTACTTTAAGATAGCCACGCACGCATTCGCGCTGATTTTTCTACTGTATTCCCTGATAACAAACCTTAATTTGTGGATTGTCCACACCCTTTTACTGATGTTAGAAATCGCCTATGCTATTTTTTCGTTTTGGGACGGCGATTGGAAAACGAAAGAAATTAAAAAAGAGATAAAAAAATCGTACAAAGCGATAAAACTCGTTTTGAAAGCGATACCTTTGGGGATTTCTCTTTACGGGCTTTTTCTCGCTGCGGAAAACCTGACGGTTCTTTCCTTGCTTTTGCCCGTTTTAACCCTCGTTTCTTGGATTTTGACCATTCTTATGGCAATCGTTGGTTTCGTCCTCGAACGTTATTTGAATTTGGTATTTGACGGGCTTTCCGAAGATTTTAAACGTATTCCGTTTCTTGGGAAATGGATTAACGATATTACGGATAGAGATGTAAATACGAACAATGTAGAACAGTTGCGTGAATTGGCTACGGCAGTCGATAAGGAAATACAAGAAAAACGTCAAACGGAAAAACAAACGAATCGGGAACGCAAAAAAGATAAAATTAAGAAATTTTTTCATTCGTTCACGAAAAAAAGTGAGTAAACCATTATGCAAACGTTACAAAAATTACGCATTTTCAACGGCAACAGCCTGAAAATTTTGGCAGCAATTTTTATGCTTGTCGACCATATAGGGATTCTTTTTTATCCGCAAGAGTTAATCTGGCGGATAATCGGCAGAATTTCTATGCCGATTTTTGCCTTTATGATAGCGGAAGGGTGTAGATATACCCGCAACAAGGCGAAACATTTTCTTCTGCCTTTTTGTCTTGGCGTCATTTGTCAAATCGTCTATTATTTTTTCGATAACGGCAACCTGTATATGTGTATCCTCATCACCTTTTCCCTGTCCATTCTCGTTATCTACGCAATGCAATATTGCAAACGTTGCCTGTTTGACAAAAACGCTTCGCTTGTTTTACAAATTTTTTCCACTATTTTATTTGTAGGGTCAATAGCGTTCGTGTATACGCTGTGTCAAATCTTGACGATTGATTACGGATTTTTGGGGTGTATGACACCCGTGTTTGCCGCAATTTTCGATTTTCATCAAATACCTGCCCCCGACAAATTGAAAAAATTGGACGTTTTACCCTTACGCGTGGCGTGCCTTGCAATCGCGCTTTTACTGTTCCATTTGAACAATCCTTACCCCTATCTTTCTATCTACGCCTTTTTATCCCTGCCCTTCCTTGTATTGTACAACGGCGAAAAAGGCAAGAAAAATCTCAAATATTTTTTCTACGTATTCTATCCTTTGCATCTCGCCCTTTTACAAGGCTTGGCAATGTTGTTGGCATAAAAAATTCGCATACAAAAACAGCTTTGATTTCCTCAATCAAAGCTGTTTTTTCATTTATTGCAATTGTTTTATCAAACCGTCCAAACTACGTTTGATATCTTGATACGTTGCGTTGAAATCGCGCGTATACCAAGGGTCGGCAACGTCGCCGTTTTCCCCTGCGTACGTCAATAATTTTTTGCATTTATCGGCGTACTTTTCGCCCAAAATCGCCAAAGCACGTCGTACGTTGTCGTCGTCCATACACAAAAACAAATCGTATTTTTCTCCGTCCGCCGCCGTCAGCACTTGCGAGAATTTCCCCTCGCAGGAAATCCCCACGCTTTTGAGCATAGCTTTTGCAGGCGGATACACAGGCGAGCCTTTTCCGTTCCAAACGGTTTCGCTGGATACGGCAGAGGAGGCAATTTCAAATTCTGCGCCTCTACCCAATTTTTGCGTCATATCCCGAAACATAAATTCTGCCATAGGCGAACGACAAATGTTGCCGTGGCATACGAACATAATTTTATACATCTTTCTTATTTTATAGCCTCTTTGAGATAAGCCAAGGATTGACGTACCATTTCGTCGCCAATTTCTTTGCTTGCCTCACGCGCGCTGTCGGTAAACCAATGCTTGATATCGTCGATACGGTCAAGTTGTACGCAATCGGGATACAGCGACATCAAAATCGAACTTTCGTATTTCCCTGCGTGATCGTACCCCGTCGCATTCTGCACAGCGGTAGACATGGTAGGGATAACTTTTATCCAAGAAAACGGATTGTTCGCGCCTTCCAATTCTTCGTAATAATTAGCGTAAGATTCGCTACCCCACCAGCCTTCGCCAAGGGTTTCTTCCAAATATTCCATTGTAGCGCGCTTTGCCGCCGTACGATAACAAAGCGTCATAGGCATTTCGCTTTCCTGTTCAAATTGGTGATGAATCACAACGTAGATATTTCTAAATCCCGAATACAGCATACTCTTGAATACGTAATATACGTAATCCTCAAACGCGCGTTCAGGTACGTGCACCGTACCACTTTTTCTACCGCCCACGGCATAGCTAGAGGGCGAATAGGAAATGGTGGGCGCAAGCATAATTTCCTTTTCTTTTGCGAGCAATTTCACCAACCCTTCCGCAACGAGCGTATCGCAACCGTACGAACAATGCGGACCGTGATATTCTACCGTACCGCCGACGATTACCAAGGGTATGTTATTTTCTTTTACGTAATCTGTTTCACGTGGAAACGAATGGTCTAAAATCATTTTGCTTTCTCCTTTTCAGTTTGTTTCAACCGCAGATATTTCTCTTTTTCTTTCTGCCAAAAAATTTTATCTTGTTCCGTAATTGGACGTTTAACAACGCAAGGATTACCACAGGCAACTACGTTATCGGGAATATCTTTCGTAACCACCGACCCCGACCCGATTACCACGTTCGACCCAATGGTTACGCCGGGATTGACAACGACGTTTCCGCCAATCCATACGTCGTTCCCAATCACGATTGCCTTGCCGTATTCCAAATGCTCGTTGCGAACGTCCTTGTCGATTGGATGCCCTGCCGTATACAAACTCACCCTCGGCGCGATAAACACGTTGTTTCCAATGGTAATTTTGTTTACGTCCAACATAATACAATCAAAGTTGGCAAAGAAATTGTCGCCAATAGAAATATGACAACCGTAATCGCAATGAAACGGTTTGTTTATATAGGCGTTTTTACCCAAATGCGCAAACAAACCCCTTGCCAATTTTTCTCTTGTTTCAAAATCCTCGTACTTCGTTGCGTTAAATTCGTCCATAAAACGATATCTGCGAATTTGCATTTCTACCAATTCGCTATCGCTTGCAACGTACAATTCTTCCGCAAGCATCAATTCTTTTTCTGTCATACTTTTATAATTCCCAACTTGATTTGGTTTTTAAACGTGTTGAAATCAATCAAAACGCCATCGTGGTATAATATGCAAGGTTGGTTTGACGATTGTCCAATCTGCCGTATTGAACGACGATTTTTTGACTGCTGGACAGTTTCATTGCATATTGCGTTTCCAAAGGCACGATATAACCGCTCATATCGTCGGGGTTGTTCATTCTAAAACAACGCACTTTCTGAGGCTCAACCACCCATTCAATGCCCTCGTAACATTCTTTATCGGCAAAGAAAAGTTTCACTTTGATAATTGCGGGCTTGTCCGTATCGTTTACGACGATAACGCTTTCGTGGCCTTTCAATACACCCTCACCTTCAGGGGGCAATTCGCAATCGGGAATAATCCAATATTTTTTACCTACTACCATATTTTTTTCTCCTTTTTAGAAAGCCAAGGGAAAATCCCTTGGCTTTCCCTATATTCTACTTATCGCACAAACAACGTTTCTTGGCTTAGAAACCTAATTCGATCAAGCCGTGCTTTTCAAGATAATCGGTGTAAGATTCTACGCCGTTTTCCTTGATAGCGATACCCTTTTCCCAACGGCAACCAAAGGTCGAACCAGAGATAAACGTATCTACTTGGAACGTCATATTCTTCTTCAAAATATAATCGGAAGAAGTTTCCATCCAAGGCGCTTCTACTTCAATCATACCCGTACCGTGGCAAGGCCCGTATACGTAGTTCTTTTCATAGCCAGCGTCTTTGAACATTTGCAAGAATTTCTTGGGAACAACGTCTGCTTTCATACCTGCTTTGAGGTTTTCCGTCGTCCAGTTGTGCATCTTCAAGCAGAAATCTACGAGTTCTTTCTTCTCGCCCTCTGCCTTGCCCATAAATACGGGCAAACCGATTGCGGGAGAATACCCGTCGATTTTCGCCGAAAGATTGAGCTGAACGATATCGTTCTTG